>CAYOIU010000001.1:0-28088 GCA_964404085.1 uncultured Desulfobacteraceae bacterium
TCCTTGGGCGGGACTTCAACCCGCAAGATGTTCAGTTGTTACTGCGAACGGACGTACATGAAAATATGAATTGACACGATAAATAGGCCTGTAACAAGGTATCATCATACCAAGAAAAGCACGAATAGATGCCCCAGGTGCCATTCATCACGTTATCGGTCGAGGTATTAACCGGCAGTCGATCTTTTCCGACAGAAAAGACTATAAGAATTTCTTGGAACGTCTTGGCGATTTATTGGCCGAGAGCAAGACATCCTGCCACGCGTTGGCTTTAATACCGAATCATTTTCACCTCTTATTGAGGACCGGGAATGAGTCGATTTCAGAGGAGAATACCAAAAAGGAGATGAACGTATTTTGGGGGATGGAGCATTTGTGACTGAGGTTCTCGCTCGTGCGGAAGAGGAGCTTGAGAACAGATACCGAATGAAGGCCGAAGGCTTCAATTTAGAAAGACTAATCCATCGTGTCGCTGAACTCACAGAGGATCAGATATTGGATGGGGTAAGAGATAAAAAGCGGACAGATGCACGAAGCATACTGACCTATTGGGCAACGGACCAATTGGGTATTACTCAAGCTAAATTGGCGGCAAAGCTAAATCTAACTCAGTCGGCAATTAGCCATGCGGTAAGAGGAGGACGAATCCTTGTAGAAAATAATCAATATTCATTGAAATGAGAATGTTTTCATGTACGTCCCCAAAATCCTCGCCGGGTCAACCGGATGACGATTATGCTTTATTTTACTTCAACATTCGCCGCTTCAAACTGATGAAAGAAATGCCTGAATTTGGAATAGGGGTATGAAATACCGATGGCAGCCGTGACAAACTTCTTCTTGTTGGCTTTTTGCAGATCGTACTGAAAAGAAGCCCCCATTCTCTGATCCTGATAGGTTATGGTAACCGGCCCTCTTTTCAGTTCCGTCTTTTTGGAAAAGTAATCATACCAGTTGAAGGCATAAACCGTCTTCTTACCCTCTTTAGGATCATAGCCGGGGGTAAGCATGATCTCCTTTTGATATTTCATCAGATCAAGGATGGCGGAGTCAATTTCGACCCCCTTGTCTTCTAAATAGGCTAAAAGACGATCATAAAAGGTGTCCAGATGTTCACTGATCCACAGCCAGACATAGGTCCATAACTGCCACCCTTTTCTGTCCGGATTGTATTTTGCCAGGAACTTCCTAATATCCGGCTGGATAAGAGCCCGGTTGATCTGGGGCATGTCAGGATCATAATAAAAATCATTGATAAGCTTTTTGACTCTTTTGAATGCCATAAAGCAGTCTTCGTCAGATGAGAGCATGTAATCCAGAAGGCCGGCATAAAAATCAATATAGGAAATGAGGCCCTGTTCTTTCAGATATATGGATATGAATCTGGTATATCCCCCATTGTGAATGGCCTGTGCCATCTCAGAAAAAACAAAACAGTATCCCCAGTCTTCATGGGGCATGGTGTTGGACCCGAACACAAGCTCCACATATTCCTTTTCACAGCCGGGGTCTGCTATGCGAACAGGTTTCATTCTGGTATGCAGCCCGTATTTTTCACGCATGCTTTTTTCAGAAAGTGGCGCATTGGGAAGCAGGACCAGCTCAAACATGCGGAAATCATCGTGCATCCCGATATCAAACAGTGTGCATATCCCCTGGATCAGGGAGTCTCTGCTTTCCATGGGCAGACCCAGGATCAGTTCGGTATACGTGGGGATATGATGCTTGCCGTACATCTCTTTTGCCTTTTTGTAGTTTTCAATACTTACGTAAGGCCTTTTGATGGCCTCAAGGACGGTCATGTCAACACTCTGCATGGACAGGGTCGTCCCCCACAGCATATTGTTATCATATAGAAGCTTGCTGATCTCGAACACGATGTTATTTGACTTCTTGGCAAATTGTATTCTGACTCTTTTTGGGAACCCGTATTTTTCCTTGCATTTTACCAGCAATCCGGCAATGTCAAGATCCCTTTCCAGGATACCGAAATTTGAATCCGTAATATAAATATCTTCAAGCCGGTTTTTTCCGAAATATTCAATTTCTTTTGAAATGCGATCCATATCATGGAGTCTGAGTTTGTTGGTTGTCCGAACCCCCCAGTCACAGAAACAGCAGGAAAAGGGGCATCCCCTGTTGGTTTCCCAAAGCGCTATTTTGTTGACATTCTGCCGGGAATTAAAAAAATAGTTGAACAGACCGCTGAGATAGGGACTGGGAACCGGAAGGTTTGTGTTCAATTTCTCACCGGTACCGGTTCTAACGGCTTTTCCGTCAATGTTACAGGTGAGCCCTTTTACAAGGCTTAGATCAGGTGAGGGTTCCAACAGCTCCAGTAGAAGCTTTCTTACAGAGATTTCGCCTTCGTCATGAACCAGTATGTCCACAAACGGGTATTTCAGAAAATAGGAATCACTGATTCGGGGAATATGGGGCCCTCCGCATACAATGATGCATTGGGGGTACTTTTCTTTCACCCTTCTGGAAATTTCCATTTGCTGGTTATGGTTCCACACATAGCAGGACAAAAACAGCAGGTCCGGGTCCTGTATGCGGGATACAATGGTATCAACCGGTTCAATGCGGCAGAACGGTTCTTTCCAGGTATAGGCCGCCTTGATTCTCTCATCTTGCTCCGCATAGTTCCTTAATAACCCATAGGCATAGGGCACAAACTGAATCATGTTAAGGGACAAAAAATATATTGATTTCAAACCTTCTCCTTCAAAATCGTCGGATTCCCGATGTTCGGGTGGTTGTCCAAATCTATTGCGCTACTTTATCAGCAATTCATAATATTTTCCACAGGACATTTGCCGCTCTTGAGATGGCCACAAAACTAATGCTGTCCATATGATGGTTTTTTTCGTAAAATGATGGGCAACGTTTATTGGGGTCGACATGGAAGGACGGGTTTTTATGATCCCACTGCCGGGACTGCTCATGTCCATGCCGAAACTCATGCAATAAAGCGGTCAAGAGGCGCCTTGGTGGTCAGGGTTTCCTTGACAACCGCGTGATCACGCGGCGGATAAGAAAATCCCAGATGAGGTTATGTGAATGGACAAGGTAATTGCCGAGGCCCGGCGCGAACAGGAGCGGCGGGAAAAGACTTATCGGGAGCAGGCCCTCAAGATCTTCCCATGGGTCTGCGGGCGGTGTGGGCGTGAGTTTACGGGCAAGAAACTACAGGAACTGACCGTCCATCACAAAGACCACAACCATGATAACAATCCCCCTGACGGCAGCAATTGGGAACTGTTGTGCATCTACTGTCACGACAACGAGCACTCCCGGTACCTGGATGCCGAATGGTATGGAGGGCCCGAGCCGGGCGGCGAAAAGAGACCGCCTTCCACCCACAAACCCTTTGCCGGTCTCGAAGCCTTGCTGAAGGACAAGGATTAGCTTATCAATCTCGGGGGCCCAAAGGGGAGCGAACACGGGTTGCGTCAGACCTGCAGGAACAGTGTATTTCCTGAAATCCTTCGAATCCCGGCCGGCACCGGATCAGGCCGCTTATAGGTGGGATCCTGTCAAAACAAAAAAAGGTATTCCCGCACCGTGCGTCGGAATACCCTTTTTTGTTTTGACAGGCCGTAAGCTAGACGACAGCTACGTTGACTGCAGCAGGGCCTTTCTTGCCTTCCTCGATGTCGAAGGTAACGCGGTCGCCTTCATCAAGCGTCTTGAATCCGTTACCGGAGATCGCCGAGTAGTGAACAAAAACATCCGGACCATCTTCCTGCTCGATAAAGCCAAAGCCCTTGCTGCTGTTAAACCACTTTACAACACCATTAGCCATAGTGACACCCTCCTTCTAAAAGTATTCTCACGGCTTCAAACTGCAGGCTGCCACTTTGACAAATGGAACCTTCCTTCAGAACGAAACCTTTCGCCAATTAAGGCAAACCTCTATTGATTTCGCACATCATAAAAAACTGTTTGAAAAAGTCAAGCAAATTAATCCACCATAATAGCAAAGACCAAAGGGAAAGATGTCGACTTACCTCGCCCATTCATGAAAAGTATGCTTGTGACCAGGTAGAACCAGTGCATTCTATACTCTCTTGGAGATTTGAATCGGAAGTAAATGATGCGTGTCCAGCATCGCGTGTGCAAAAGTGCAGGTTAATCAATAAAGCATCAAGTTTTTTGTGGTATAATTGATTGTTATGGTTGATAACTACGGACTGGGATCTGAACGACGGCTGGGAACCCAAGAACACATTTTTCACTGGTTTTGAAGAGGCGGGTGGATAACCTTATGAAAGTATTCAAGATCACAATCATTGTTTTGATAGTCTTGATTGTTGTCGCTGGAATAATGGGCTTCAAGACTTTCAGAGATGCCGGGGAATTCACGGAAATCCGACCCCATTTCAATGGCCGGGTGACCGTCGTAAAGGGGGTTCAAAGTTCTGAAGACATCACCATCCATCCTCTTACCGGAACGGCATTCATATCTTCAGATGACAGGAGACCCTGGTACCAGGGAGATAAGGGGCGGCAGGGGGCTATTTTCGCTTATCCCATCACCTCCGATTTTCCGCGTGTTGTGAATCTGACAGAGGGATTTCCGAAACCATTTCACCCTCTCGGCATCGGCCTCTATATCTCTCCCAAAGGGACTTCTTCTCTCTTCGTCGTCAATCACACTCTGGAAGGACAGTTTGTGGAGATCTTTGATTTCAACGGAAGGCGGCTTGTGCACCGCGAATCCGTGAGCGGCAAACTGATGTCTAGCCCGAACGATGTGCTGCCGGTGGGGCCGCGAAGATTTTATGTGACCAACGACCATGGCAATCAATCAAAACTGGGGCGGACCCTGGAAGAATACCTGCAGTTGGCCCGTTCCAATGTGCTCTATTATGACGGCAGGCATTTCCGGAAGGCGGCAGGGGGACTGAAGTACGCGAGCGGCATCAACAGAAGTCCGGACGGGAAACACCTCTATGTCGCATCCACCGTTGGTCACAAGATCAGTGTCTATGACAGAGACCCGAAAACGGGAGCCCTTACCTTCAGGCGCGCCGTCGAACTTGCCACGGGACCCGATAACATTGAGGTGGATGAAAAGGGGAGGTTGTGGATCGGTGCCCATCCCAAACTGCTCACCTTTGTCAAGTATTCCAAGGATCCGGGCAGGTTATCACCGAGCCAGGTGCTCAGGGTCACCCTTCAGGGACCGGGGAAGGACCGGGTGGAAGAAGTCTATCTAAGCAAAGGGAGGCCCCTTTCCGGCTCGAGTGTGGCCGCCTATTTCGATCGTGTCCTTCTGATAGGATCGGTCTTTGACCCACGATTCTTGACCTGCAAGACGAGCGAGTAGCAGGTTTTTTGGAAGCTTGCTCATGCCGTAAGGGGCGGCCTATGAGCAACGAAGTGGAGGAGAACCTGACACTCTTTTTCAGACCCTTTCTAAACACTCCGGAGGGGATGGACGCCCATTTGGGGTTTAAGAGTAGCCATTGGAGAGCGCCAAGGCTTCCGGAGGCGTAAACCTCAAATAGCCGTCCATGTCGCCGTTGGGTGCCAAGTGCACTATGAGAAAGCGTCCGAAAAAAACCCTCAGACTCTCCTTGTGAACTCCGGTGAATGAGACGACTTCGTTGGAAGGTAACGTGCGCAAAAAGTCCATCTATCAGATCAACAACATCCGTCATTTTGTTGCCTTTCGCGTTTTTTTCAACGCGCGATTCTATTATCCCGTCTTCACCATTCTCTTTCTCGATTTCGGGCTGACGCTCGAACAGTTTGCCCTTCTCAATGTGGTTTGGGCCGTCACCATTGTCGTGCTGGAGGTACCCTCAGGTGCACTTGCCGATACCATAGGCCGGAAAAACCTCCTGGTTAGTACGGGGGTGCTCATGGTGGTTGAAATTTCGCTGCTCTGCTTTGCACCCAAGGGCAATGCCCAATTGCTCTTCGTCCTGTTTTTGGTCAATCGGGTACTGAGTGGAACTGCCGAGGCCGCGGCCAGCGGTGCGGATGAGGCCCTGGCCTATGATGCACTGAAGGCGGAAGGGGACGTCAGGGATTGGGGCCGGGTCCTGGAAAGACAGATGCGCTTTCAATCCATCGCTTCCATCGTGGCCATGAGCCTGGGGGCTGCTGTTTATGATCCGGCCCTCATGGGAAAAATCGCCGGCTGGCTCGGAATTAGAGCAACCATGACCCAGGATGTCACGCTCCGGTTTCCCCTCTTCCTGACGCTTCTTATGGCCGTCATGACGTTGATTACGACCTTGAGAATGAAGGAGGTTCCCGTGCAGTACCGGGAGGATGAGGCCTCAGATGAAAATGCCGATGGTTCTTTGCTCCAGGCCCTGAAAGTGACCCTCCGCGCGGGCGGCTGGATACTGAAAACGCCCTTCGCCCTCGTGATCATTTCCACAGGACTCATTTTTGATCATGTCATCAGGATGATCGTGACGCTCAGCAGTCAGTACTACCGGCTCATCGACCTGCCGGAGGCCTCCTTTGGATTGATCGGGTCCGGATTGGCTGTTTTGGGCCTCTTCATGCCGCGTCTTGCAAGAAGGCTTGCGGAACACAGAAGCCCGGTTTATAATCTGAGTGTCATAGCGGTGATGACTTTCTTCGGATTGGTGGGCATGATCTTTTTCCTGCGTTTTGTGGGGTTGGTCCCCCTGGTGGTGCTCTACAGTGTCTTTTTTTTCCTGAACTTCTTTGTCAGTCACTACCTGAACCGGATAACGAGTTCCAGCCGGCGGGCAACCGTATTGAGTTTCAAGGGTTTGTCACTCAATTTGGCCTATGGGCTCATCGGCCTCTTTTACTCCCTGTTTCTTGCAGCCTTGCGGACACAAGTTCAGGAAAAGACCCCCGGCCTTCTTGGACAAGCCCTGGAAAATGTGATATTTATAAAGTCCTTCGCCTGGTTTCCATGGTACTTCCTTCTCATGTTCGTCGCCTTGCTTCTCTTCGCTCGATGGCAACTCCGGGACTTGGATGTGCATAGAAAGGTCGGGTAGCCCCGTTTTAACTGACTTAGTTTAGACAGATATTTCAGACTTAATTTACCCAGGAGAAATCAATGGAAAAACGTGCCAAAGAGATTCTGGAAGGCCTAAAAACGGCCATGGAAGCGGAGTTGACAGGCCACACGTTTTACAAAAACGCGGCCGAGAATACCAATAACCCCGGCGGAAAGAAAACCTTTTCCCGAATGGCCGATGAGGAGATGGGCCACTTCAAATACCTTCGTCATCAATACAAATCCGTGCTCCAAAGCGGGCAGTACGACCGGAAAGAGAAACTCACGAAGAAAGGGTTTCAACATGCCGGGAGACGCATTTTCAGTGATGAAATCAAGGAGAGGATCAAAGAGAGCCATTTTGAGGTGGCCGCACTGACTATCGGGATGAAACTGGAAATGGAGGCCATGAAGTACTATCGATCCTGTGCGGAAAAGGCGGATCTCCCTGAAGCAAAAACTTTCTTTACAGAGTTGGCCGAATGGGAAGAAGATCACTACCGGGCATTTGAAGAGCAGCTCGACAGACTCAAGGAGAGGTATTTCGCTGAAAACCGTTTTTATCCCATGTGAGGAAGGGTCTATTAAGAAGAATTGGACGGCTCGATTTAATATGAACTCCGGGCTGGAACGAGGTTGTCATGCTCTTGAACGATGAGATATCCAGGAGGGAAGCCGTCAACAGGCTCCTCCGTTTGGGCGGTTCACTGGCCCTGGGAACCGTTTTTGCCGAGACCCTGATAGACTCGCGAGCGGTCACTGCCGGGGAAAAGCCCGGGAAGTTCCTGGTCGAAGGGGTCGGCGCCGGGGAGGGGTACACTGTTAAAGATCTGGTAAGCCGGGTTTTTGAGGCGGCCGGCGGTATGGGAAGGTTTGTTTCCAGGGGGGACGTGGTGGCCATCAAGCCGAATGTCTCCTGGGCCAGACGCCCTCAACTCGCGGCCACGACCAATCCTGAAGTCCTGAAGGCCGTTATCGAACTCTGCCAGGAGGCAGGTGCCAAAAAGGTTCGCATCGCGGACCACACCATTAACGATGCCAGGCGGTGTTTCGCCCTGACAGGGGTTGGTGCCGTGGCCAGGCAGACCGGGGCTGATCTCGTTTTTCCACGTTCTTCCCTCATGCGCGAAATGAAACTCAGGGGCAGTCGGCTGGATGTGTGGCCTGTCTTTACACCCCTTGTGGAGGCGGACAAGCTCATCAATCTCCCCATTGCCAAACACCACTCCCTGAGCCGGCTCACCCTGGGTATGAAGAACTGGATCGGCGGGGTGGGCGGCGGCAGGTGGTCTCTCCACCAGGATATCGACCAATCCATTGTCGATCTGGCAAACTTTTTCAAACCCACGGTGACACTCATCGACGCCCTCAGGATCATGACGCGGAACGGGCCCTCCGGGGGGAGTGAGAAATACGTAGCCAGGAAGAACACCTTGATCCTCAGTGATGACCAGGTAGCGGCCGACGGTAAGGCGGCTTTGCTCTTTGGAAAGCGGCCCGCAGAGTTGGGCTTTGTGAAAATAGGCCGGAAGTGGGGGCTCGGTACGTACGATTTTAAGGAACTGGAACAGAAAAAGGTCTCCATATGAAGGCAAGAAACCTGGTGAGGTTAAGAAGGATCAGTCAGGCCTTCTTTTTGCTGCTGTTCCTTTTCCTCCTCGTGGAAAGCCGCCTCCCCCAGGAAGTCTACCAACAGTATTCCGAGGTCTTTTCTACTGGTGAGAGCATGAGCCTTGAACAGCCGGTGCGATTCTTTTTCCAGCTGGATCCCCTTGTGGTTGTAACATCACTCATTTCAGGCCATCACCTTATCAGAGGGTTTTTTTGGGGGGTTCTCATCCTCCTGGTTACGCTGTTTTTCGGTCGCATTTTCTGGGGGTTCATCTGCCCATTCGGTACTATTCACCACATGGTGGGGTCGCTGAAACCTTCCCTCAAAGGGGCAGCAAGGGTTCAGGCCAACCAGAAGAGCCCGGGACAGCGGATCAAGTACTTTCTCATGTTCACCCTCCTGGTGGGTTCGGTCCTGGGTCTCAACCTTTCAGGGCTCCTGGATCCCATTGCTTTTCTTTTTCGTTCGCTGGCCCTGGTCCTCCTCCCCGGGGTGGGCGCTGCGATGAACACCTTCTTTCATGCTCTGGCCGACAGCCAGATCAAGGTCCTCAACCTCCTCAGCTACGGGGCCGAGATCTTGATGGCACCGGTTTTCGGTTATGAGCCGCAGGCCTACAGTATGGCATGGCTTATAGGCCTTCTTTTTCTGGTTCTCCTCTTCCTGAACCGGATCAGACCCAGGTTCTGGTGCCGGTTCTTGTGCCCGCTGGGTGCGCTTCTGGGGCTGTGTTCCAGGATGAGCCTCCTCAGGCTGGAAAAGGACGCCGCAAAATGCACCGATTGTAAACAGTGCACCAGGACCTGCCAAGGTGCTGCCTCACCCGAACCGGGATTGAAGTGGGAGAGTGGAGAATGTCTCACCTGCTTCAACTGTTTTGATGTCTGTCCTGAAGATGCCCTGGCCTTTCGGGTAGGATGGTCTTTCAGCCTGAACAAGGGGGCGGATATGGGACGGCGTGTGGTCCTCGGAGGGATGCTTGCGGGGATATCGATGCCTTTTCTGGGGAGTCTGGACGGCCGGATTTCAAAAACCGCCGACGCAAGGCTTATAAGGCCGCCCGGGTCCCTTGAGGAAAAGGAATTTCTCACCCTCTGCCAGCGGTGTGGCGTTTGTATGAAAGTCTGCCCCACGAATGTCATCAACCCCACCTTGGGAGAGGCCGGGATGGCCGGGTTCTGGAGCCCGCGGCTCATCATGACCATGGGTTACTGCGAATACACCTGCACCCTCTGCTCCAGTGAATGTCCCACGGGGGCCATCAGGACGATCTCGGTAAAAGAAAAGATAGAGAAGCCCATCCGGATCGGATCCGCCTATGTGGACAGAGGGAGGTGCCTGCCCTGGTCTGGAAACGCCCCGTGCATCGTCTGCGAGGAGCATTGCCCCACGTCCCCGAAGGCCATCTACCTGAAAAAAGAGCAAGGGAGATCACGTGAAGGGAAGCCCACCGAATTTCAGGTCCCATTTGTGGATCTCAAGCAGTGTGTCGGGTGCGGTATTTGTGAAAACAAGTGCCCCGTAAGGGGGAGGCCCGCTATCAGGGTCATTGCGGCCGGGGAGTCACGCTCCCTCCGAAATCGTATTCTCTTATAAGTCAGGAAAGGGGGCAATAACCATGGCAAAAGATCCAGGTATTGGTTACAAAATAAAGGCCACCATCAGTGGGGTCAAAGGAAGCTGCAGCGCCGGTCACGAGGTGGGAGAGACGTTTGAAATGAGCTGTCACAATCCCGGTGGACTCTGCGGGTACTTCTATCATGATATCTTTCCCAGCCTCTCCACCTTCCAATTCGGGGGGAGCATGCCCTGGTGGGAGGGGGATAGTATTGAACTGCAATGCCCGGACCCCCACAATCTCGTAACCATAAAATTGGAGAGGTCGAAGCGGGACTAAGCCGAAAGATGATACATCCCAGGTTGGGAGGAGAAAAATGATGGAAAAAAGATTTCGAAAAACAACAAAGCGGCATGATTTGCTTCTTGTCGGAACGATTGTGGCTGTCTTCGTACTTTCACCTGGAGTCCCGAAAGCTGAAAGCAGTTGGTGAGAAAAAGGCCTGAACGTCCTCAAAACCGTAACAGGAGATGAAAAAAAGGACAGCCTCAGTATCGCTGAAATCGGTGAAGGACTCAAGGAGGCCCTTCGTGTGGGCACGGAAAATGTTGTGGGACAGTTGGGTCGTCTTGACGGATTTAACAATGATTCGTCCATCCACATACCCCTCCCCGAGAAATTTCAGACCATCAAGTCTATGTTGAGCAAGGTCGGGAAATCAGGCCTGCTCGACGACCTGGAATTGAAGCTCAACCGGGCTGCGGAAGCAGCGACACCCAAGGCAAAAAAACTCTTCTGGCAGTCCATCTCCGAAATGAGTTTTGACGATGTGAAGGCCATCTACAAAGGACCCGATGACGCCGCAACGCAATATTTCCGGAAAAAAATGACACCGGCCCTGTCTGAAGAAATGCGACCTGTTGTGAATGAAGGACTGTCACAAGCCGGTGTGATCAAGTCCTACGAGAAGGTCATGGGGCAATATCGCGCCCTGCCGTTTGTGCCGGATGTCAAGGCGGATATGACTGATTATGTGCTCGAAAAAGGGATGGACGGCATTTTTTACTATCTGGCTCGCGAGGAAGCTGCTATAAGACAAAACCCTGCAAAACGAACGACCGATTTGCTCAAACGGTTGTTTGGAAAAAAATGATTCCGTGTTGGAAAACCATCATGAATTGAATGGGGCGACCCGATCCCTGAGCCCCTGTTACGGAGGAAGTGATGCACGATCGGAACTATGAATGCAGTTGCGGTCACGCCTATGAAATGAGCGAGAAAGATGGTTCCATCGTCAAGTGCCCCTCCTGCGGCCGGATCGTGGCCTTCCCCGGTAAGGAGATGGATCCGGCCAAGCGGGAGGAATTTGAGAAGTTCATAGAAGCGACCTTCGAAATCATGGGTGAGGGTGCTGAAGGGGTTTGTCCCTTTTCAGGTGCAAGATAGGGCAATCTGAATGGTTAACTCTTCCCACCCGGTCAGCAACAAGCCCGGCAAGATGATGTACCCGCCCGCCTACCTGTCCTGGCTCGTGTGGGGGTTGGGGGCTCTCTTCTATCTGAGCGGCTTCTACCAGAGAGTAGCTCCAGCCGTCATGACCGATTACCTGATGGCCGATTTTAGGATCGGGGCGGCCGCACTGGGTAACCTTTCCGCCTTCTATTTCTACAGCTATGTTTTCATGCAGATCCCCACGGGTATCCTCGCCGACTACTGGGGCCCGAGGAGACTGCTGACGGCGGGTGCCTTTATCGCCGCCGTGGGCGGCTTTCTCTTCGCCGGAGCACCGAGCCTTTTCCTCGCCAACATCGGACGCCTCCTGATCGGGGGAGCGGTGGGTGTGGCCTGGGTATCTTTACTCAAACTCTCGACCACATGGTTTCCCTCGAGGCGTTACGCCATGACAAGCGGGTTGGGACTCTTTTGCGGTGTTGTGGGGGCCGTGTCTGCCGGTGTCCCCCTCAGGATACTGGTGGATTCTTTCGGATGGAGACCGGTCATGCTCTTTTCGGCCGGCATCACCTTGGTCGTAGCGGTTTCCATCTGGATCGTGGTGCGGGATGATCCTAGGGAAAGGGGCCATAAGAGTTTTCTTCCTTCCTCTGCCCCCAATGCCCCTTCCCCCGGGTTTGTGCCGGCCGATCTGTTGAGGGTATTTCACTATCCGAACACCTGGCTGCTCTCCATTGCTCCGAGCGGCGTGGTGGGGCCGGTGCTGGCCTTTTCCGGACTGTGGGGGATCCCCTTTCTGACGACTCAATACGGGCTTACACCCGCAAAGAGTGCGGCCATGACCTCCACCCTCCTGGTGGCCTGGGCCGGTGCAGGACCCATCATCGGTGCACTCTCGGACAGAGTCGGGCGCAGGAAACCCCTGTATGTGGGAGGCTGCCTGGTGGCAAGTGTCGGCTGGGCCGTCATCCTTTACGTACCGGATCTTCCCATGTGGGTGCTGATATCTCTTATCACCCTAGTGGGCCTTTCCTCATCCGGCATGATTCTCGGTTTTGCCTTTGTCAAGGAATCGGTACCGACATCTCTCGCGGGCACGGTATCCGGGGTGTGTAACATGGGCGTCATGAGCGGACCCATGGTGCTTCAGCCGGCCATGGGCTGGGTACTTGACAGGAACTGGAAAGGCGTGCTTGAAAACGGTGTGAGGGTCTACGATTTGGGGGCTTACCGATCCGCATTCGGTCTGATGATCGGCCTATCGATTCTTTCCGTTGTGCTGATCTCTCTGACGAAGGAGACCCATTGCCGGCAGATGGTTGAGTGAATATCGGTTGACCCCGCAGGATCTTCGGCCTGAGTCAAGGGAGGATTCGAATGGTTGATGTCGGAATCGTGAAAGGTTATGCACCGGGTGACATCGGCAGAATTGTGGAGCTTCATGCCCAATACTACCACAACAACTGGGGATTCGGTCTGCCGTTCGAGGCCAGGGTGGCCACGGAACTTGCGGCGTTCCTGGAAAGGTACGACCAAAGCCGGGACGGCTTCTGGACCGTGAGGAAGGAGAGCAACGTTGCCGGTTCCATCACGATCGACGGAATAGCCGCGCAAACAGAGGGAGCACATCTTCGATGGTTCATCCTGTCCGACGGGCTTCAGGGCACCGGCATCGGCGGCCGGCTTATCAGAACGGCAGTCGATTTTTCAAGGGAAAGAGGGCACGATCGGATTTATCTCAATACGTTTGAAGGGCTCGATGCAGCCAGGCACCTTTACGAAAAGGAAGGGTTCAGACTGGTCGACCAAAGGAGAGGAACCCAGTGGGGCAAAGAAGTGAACGAACAGAGGTTCGAATTGATCTTCTGACAGGTTGAACTTTTTCCGTCGAAGGAATCATAAGGGAGATGAAAGTACTATGGAATCATTGATCAAGGAATGGGAAGGCGAGACCGTGATTGTGCAGCACGACAATCCCACCGGGGCCTGGATTTTCATTGCCATCTATTCTACTCGTCTCGGGCCGGCCGCGGGCGGAACACGTATGAAAACCTATCCGGACGTCAGACAGGCCCTCCAGGACGCTATGAGGTTGGCAAAGGGGATGGCCTACAAGTATGCCGTCCCCGGCATGGGTTGGGGAGGCGGGAAGGCCGTTATCGCCTTGCCTCACGATTTTGAGGCCCACTTGCGTCAAGGGCTGCTTAATCGATACGGGAAGCTGATCCATCAGCTCGGTGGTCTTTTTTCCACGGGGCCCGATGTAGGCACATGTTCAGAAGACATGGATATTATTGCAGAGACCGGCGCTCCCCACGTCTTTGCCTGCACACCCAATGCCGGCGGCAGCGGTTCATCGGGCCCCTATACCGCATTGGGTGTGTTCGCCGGCATACAGGCAGCCTGCGAACACCTCTTTGGGGAGGGTTCCCTGGTGGATCGTAAAGTGCTCGTCCAGGGAACAGGCGGGGTCGGGGGGCCTCTGATCGGCCTTTTGCTTGAAGCCGGTGCCGAGGTGGTTTTCAGTGAAATAGACGAGGCCGCCATTCTTCGTTACAGGGATGAACTCGGCCTGACATTTGTAAAAAGTGAGGATGTCTTCGAGACGCCTTGCGATATCTTTGCTCCCTGTGCCCTGGGCGGGCTCTTTAATGAAACCTCCATCCCCAGGCTCAAATGCCGGGTTGTTGCCGGAGGTGCCAACAACCAGCTGGTGGTTCCTCAAGACGCAGACCGGCTCCGGACCGGAGGCATCCTGTATGCTCCCGATTATGTGATCAATGTGGGAGGGGCCATGGCGATTCTCGGAATGGAAACCCTTGGCTGGGGGCGTGATCGTGCCGAGAGGGAGGTCATTCTGAGCGTGCGTCAGGCCCTCCATCAGGTCTTCGAGCTGGCTGAAAGAGAGGCCATTTCAACGGAATCAGCGGCCAGTCGGATCGCCGAAAAACGGCTGAAGGATGATCGGTGAGCATTTCTTGACAGCCTCTCTCCACCTAACCTATACTCTCCGAACATCAAGACAGACTGAAATGCAAACCTATGGAGGTATTAACCAATGTCGTTCAATGCAGAGAAGTTCAAAGATATCGATCCGGGACAGAGGACGCTCATGGGACCGGGACCCAGCGATGTCCCTCCCAGGGTGCTTCAGGCCATGTCCGCCCCCTGTATCGGGCACCTCGACCCCTATTTTCTTGCGGTCATGGATGAGACCCAGCAGCTCCTGCGGTCCCTTTTCCAGACAAAAAACGCCCTCACCATACCGGTCTCAGGGACCGGGAGCGCAGGCATGGAGACCTGCTTTGTGAACCTGGTGGAGCCCGGCGACGAGGTAGTGGTCTGCGTCAACGGGGTGTTTGGGACGAGGATGTGCGATATCGTGAACCGTATCGGGGGAAAGCTCATCCGGATCGACGCGGAATGGGGACGTGCCATAGATCCTCAGGCGGTCAGAGATGCAGCCAAAGGGAAGAGCCCGAAGGTCATTGCCGTGGTCCACGCGGAGACCTCTACCGGTGTGTGCCAACCCCTGGATGATCTTGCGGCCTTGGCCAAAGATACCGGCGCCCTCTTCCTGGTGGACATGGTGACGTCCCTCGGCGGCATGGAAGTGTCCATCGACGACATGGGCATTGATGCGGCCTACAGCGGGACCCAGAAATGCATCTCGTGTCCCCCCGGCCTTTCTCCCGTCTCCTTCAGTGATAAGGCCCTGAAGGTGCTTGAAAAGAGGGAGACGCCCGTGGTGAGTTGGTATCTGGACATGAGCATGGTGAGCAGTTACTGGGGTGCGGAACGGAAATACCACCACACGGCTCCCATCAACATGATTTATGGTCTCAGGGAGGCCCTTCGTATCATCGCTGAAGAGGGCCTGAGAAAACGTTTTGCCAGGCATCGGTTGAATCACCGGGCCCTGGTGGCGGGCGTGGAGGCCATGGGTCTTTCCATGCTGGTCCCGAAAAACGAAAGGCTGCCAATGCTCAATACCATCCGAATCCCGGACGGGGCCGATGACGTCCCGGTTCGCAAGGCCCTTTTGAACGGATTTGGTATCGAGATCGGCGGGGGATTGGGTGCGCTTGCGGGGAAGGTATGGCGTGTGGGCCTCATGGGACATGCGGCCCGCGAGAGAAATGTGGTTTTGTTTCTATCGGCCCTCGAAACGATTTTGAAAATGCAGAAAGTTGCGGTTAAACCCGGCGCACTGGAAGCCGCGTCCGCGGTTTACAGCGAGGGGTAGCCTTGCCCTTGTCCACAAGGTGAAAGAAATGGACAAACAGATGCTCATCAGCGAACTCCGGAAAATCGTGGGCGATTCCAATGTGCTTTTTTCCGAGATGGATCTGACCCTCTACGGTTACGATGCTTCACTTGACAAGGGCATGCCGGACGTGGTGGTCCTGCCAGGCTCAACGGGGGAAGTTGCAGGAGTGGTCTCCCTGGCACATGAGGAGAAGGTCCCCATTATTGCCCGGGGTTCCGGCACCAATTTGAGTGGAGGGACCGTCCCGATCCGGGGCGGTATCGTGGTGCATCTTTCCCGCATGAACCATATCCTCGAGATAGATCTCCCCAACCGCACGGTGACGGTTGAGCCCGGTGTTATTACGCTGGACTTGCAGAACCGCCTCCTTGAAGAAGGGTTCACCTATGCCCCTGATCCTGCCAGCCAAAAGGTGTCGACCCTGGGAGGCAATGTGGGGGAAAACTCAGGTGGACCCCACTGCCTCAAATACGGCGTGACCACCAATCATGTGCTGGGTGCTGAAGTGGTCCTCTATGACGGGAGTATTGTCCGGTTGGGGGGCAAATCCCAGGACAATCCGGGTTATGATCTCATGGGACTCCTCGTGGGAAGCGAAGGAACCCTCGGCGTGCTGACAAAAATGATCCTGAGAATCCTCCGTGCTCCTGAGGCCGTAAAGACGATCCTTGCCATCTACAATACCATTGAGGACGCGGGCAATACCGTGTCCGCCATCATTGCCGAAGGGATTATTCCCGCCACCCTCGAGATGATGGATCATCTGGTGATGAAGGCCGTTGAGGAATCCGTCCAGGCCGGTTATCCCCTTGATGCGGCCGCGGTCCTGATAATTGAACTGGACGGACTCCGGGACGGCATGGAACGGCAGGCCGGGAAAATCGTCGAAATTTGCAAGGCCAACGGCGTAAGAGAAATCCACACGGCAAAGGATGACGCTGAACGGGCCAAGTTATGGGCCGGTAGAAAGGGTGCATTCGGCGCCGTATCGAGACTGCGGCCCAGCTATATGGTTTGTGACGGGACCGTTCCGCGCACCAAACTGCCTGAAGTTTTGAACAAGGTCCTGGAGGTGGGGGAAAAATATGATCTGCCCATCGGGAATGTTTTTCATGCGGGTGACGGGAATCTTCATCCCCTGATCCTGTTTGATGAAAGGGATGAAAAGGAGCTGGCGGCTGCCCATTCCGCTTCCTCAGAAATCCTGAAAATATGTGCCGAAGCAGGCGGGACGATCAGCGGCGAACACGGGATCGGAATTGAAAAACTGAATGAAATGTCTCTCATCTTTTCAGAGGCGGATTTCGATGCCATGCGCAGGATCAAGCAGGCTCTGGATCCCCGGTCCATTTTGAACCCCGGCAAGGTAATCCCTGTTGCACCATCCTGACACGGGAAATGCGTGATCTAATATGAAGAAATTTGAGAACATCATAAGGAAGGACTACCTGAGGACCGACCATGAGACCTGTTTGAGCTACGCCGTAGACGGCGTGATCCCCCGGGCGGTTCTGTTCCCCGGCAAGGTGAAAGAGGTTGCAGGGATCGTCAGGATTGCCTGCCGGGAGAACCTGTCTGTGGTCCCCTGGGGCGGCGGCACCCGGATGGGAAAAGGAGCAGCCCCTTCCCGTCTCGATCTGGTCATCTGTACGGAGCGGCTCAACAGGGTTATCGATATTGATGCCGGAAACTTGACGGTCACGGTCCAGGCAGGTGTGCGGTTGTTTGATCTCCAGGAAGCACTGGCCGGTGAGGAGAACCGGTGTTACGTCCCTGTTGAGAATGGGGGAGAGGAATCGGATGAAAGCGTCTGTTCCCTGCGCGAAAACAGAGGTTGTTTTGTTCCCCTTGATGTCTCCTCGGGAAACAGGACCACCATAGGTGGCATTGTCGCGGCGAATACCAGCGGCCCAAGGCGGCTGCTTTACGGCCTTCCCAGGGATGTCGTGCTGGGTGTGCGCCATGTGACACCCACCGGTGAGGTTATCGGGATGGGAGGAAAGACGGTCAAGAATGTGGCAGGGTACGATTTATGCAAGCTGATGATTGGTTCCCTGGGGACCCTTGGAATTCTTTGCGAAATGACCCTGCGGCTGCTCCCCCTTCCCGAGAGGAGCGGAACCTGGTTCTTTGTCTTCCCGGGACTGAAGCAAGCTGGCGATTTTGTTGATGAGGTCTTTGCCCGGCCGCTGGTTCCCTGTGCAATGGAAATCCTGAACCGGAGGGGTTGCGACGACCTGTCCCTGGAATGGCCCGGACAGGGACAGGGAGGGCGCTTCGGAGTTGCGGCGGCTTTTGAAGGCGCTGAAGAAGCGGTGGACCGTATGAAAGCCGAGATGAAAACCTTGGCGGATGGGGCAGGTACCGTGGAGAAGATGTACCTGGATGATGACGCCCATCGAGCATTTTGGAGTTCTTATGGTCTCCCTGCGGGTGGTTTTTCAGGAGATCATAGCAGGGCCGCCAGCGTGAAACTCAACTATCCGGTTTCCTGTTACCGGGATGTCCTGGCGTGGGTGGAATCGGAAGGGAGCCCTGATCACGTTTTGCTCGCATCGTCCACACAAGCAGGAAATGGAGTGACCCGTATCCATCTTCTGGTGGAGGAGGGCCCCAAGGATGGATTCGAATGGATCGCGGGTTGGACGGAAAGGCTTTTGAACCACCTTTGTGGCCTCGGCGGCAACCTGGTGGTGGAAAACGCGGAACCTGCTTTGAAAAACCGGCTGCCGGTCTGGGGCGCGCCGCGGGGAGACCTGAAGGTCATGCAGTGGGTCAAGAGGGCATGGGACCCAAAAGGGATTTTTTCCCCCGGGCGATTCATTGCAAAGGCATGAGGCGTGTTTTGAATGAATAGAGTTCAACTGAAAAAGATCTCCTACGACGAAGTGGCCAAGTGCAGCAGGTGCGGCTTCTGCCTGCCCAGTTGTCCGATCTACCTTGTCCTCAAGACCGAATCCGCTTCTCCCAGGGGCCGCAACGCATTGACCCGAGCCGTTATTGAAGGAAAGCTTGCGTGGAGCAAAAATGTAGAAAAGACGATATTTCGTTGTCTGGGGTGTGGTGCCTGCACGGCGGCCTGTTTCCCCTCCATAAAAACCAGGGACGTGGTTGCCAAAGACCGGGAATGTTTGGTGACCGAAGGATTCTATCCGAAGATCGCCGAGAAGCTTGCCGGGTATGTGGAAGCGGAGCACAATATCTCCAACGAGGACAATGAAGAGCGGGGAGACTGGCAGGAACTCCTCGGAGATCTCCCGGAACACTATTTTGAAAAGAAACGGGCGGATGTGGTGTACTTCGTGGGGTGCGTTTCCTCATTTTTTCCCATGGCCCAGAAGATCCCTGCGAGCATGGTTCGTATCATGGAACGGGCCGGCGTCGATTTTACCGTTCTGGGGGGGGAGGAATGGTGCTGTGGATACCCGTTGATTGGTGCGGGTATGCCCGAAAAGATGACGAGCCTCATGAAACACAACCTCCAAAAGGTAGAAGACACAGGTGCCGGCCAGGTTGTGTTTACCTGCCCTTCCTGTTATCATACATGGAAAAATTTCTACCAAACGGATGTGGATATTTTGTCTTCAGCGGAGTTCATTTCCCAATTGATGAATGAGCAACGGCTCCATATCAATAGTGTCGAAACGACCATAACCTATCACGATCCATGCGATCTGGGCAGAAACAGCGGCGTTTTCGAGCCTCCGAGGGAAGTGCTCAAATCCATCCCGGGCGTCCATTTGGTGGAGCTTGCCAACAACAGACAAATGTGCACCTGTTGCGGCGGGGGCGGGAACCTGGAAATGGTTAACCCGGAACTCTCCGCGCGGGTGGCCCAGATGAAAATAGATGAGATATTGGCAACAGGTGCCGATACAATCGTATCTTCCTGCCAGCAATGCCTTCGTACTATAGCCTCGCGGGCCAGAAGAAAAAAAATATCATTGAAGGTGAAGGATTTGACGGAACTGGTCGCAGAGGCCCTCTACTGAGTTTGTGAGTCATCAAGGGTTCCCTCCTGGTTGGTCCTGCCGAAAGCTTCTCCGTGAGAAAGGAGAGTCGTAACATGTTTAAAAAGCGTAACCTGTTCGCTTACCTGGCGATAGCAGCCCTATGGGTCTGTGTTTTCATGCCCCAGGCTTCGGCCGAAGAAACGAAATCCTCAGAGGAAAAAGTGGCGGAGGTAAACGGCACTATCATTACTCGAGGGGAACTCGATCGTGAAATGGTTGTCGTGAAAAAACGATTTGGGCGCATGGGCCAATCCCTTTCCGGGGCCCGACTTTCCCAACTCGAAGGAAATGTCCTGGACAGCCTTATAGGCAGAGAGCTGCTTTTTCAGGATGCCCAAAAAACCGGAATCAAGATAGGTGACGAGGCCATTGACAAGCAACTGGAAACCCTCAAAAAAAGGTTTCCGGAGGAAAAGGATTTCAAAAACGCCTTGGCCCAGATGCACCTGTCGGAACAGGATGTCCGCGGGCAGATCAGGCGTGGTATGACGATTCAGAAATTCGTGGAAGGAAAGTTCGTGAAACAGGTTTCCATAGGGGAGAAGGAGATAAAGGAGTATTACGACGGACACCAAACGATGTTCAAGAAGCAGGAAGAGGTGCGTGCCAGCCACATCCTGATCAAGCTTGATTCCAAGGCCGATGAAAAGACAAAACTCGCCGCCAGGAAGAAACTTGAAGGGATCCAGAAGGAGCTTTTAGGCGGTGCGGACTTCGGGAAACTTGCCAAGAAATATTCCGAAGGACCGAGTGCTGCCAAGGGAGGCGACCTGGGCTTTTTCCGTCGAGGCCAGATGGTCCCGCCGTTTGAGAAAGCCGCCTTTGCTCTCAAACCGGGTGAGACCAGCGACATTGTTGTGACCCGTTTCGGATACCACCTTGTCAAGGTGACGGATAAAAAGCCGGAAAAGACACTTGCCTACGCGGAGGTCAAAGACAGGTTGACTCGCTTTCTCAAGGAACAGAAAGTTGGAAAAGCCATCGACGCCCACGTGCAGGATCTGAAAAAAGTCGCCAAAGTCAAGAGATTCTTGGCAGTTCAACCCTAAAACACGCCTTTTTTTTTCTTGACCTTTGGCAAAATTACTGCTTAAGTTCAAAAAAAATGTGGCCCGGCTACCCCTGCGGGTTGATTTTACTCTGTTGTGATGTATTTTTAGCCAGAGTGGCGACCTAAGGCTCGGGAGCATTTGAGTTTTCTTGAAAGGAGGTTTTACACTTTGGCAGACGGTACAGTGAAGTGGTTCAGCGACAAGAAAGGTTATGGTTTCATAGAACAGGAAAACGGCCCGGATATCTTCGTTCACTATTCATCCATCAATAGCACCGGTTTCAAGACCCTTGCTGAAGGGGAAAAGGTCACTTTCGACGTGGAAGAGAGCGACCGGGGACCAGTGGCAAAGAACGTCAGCAAGATTTGATGGCTTCGTAAGAAGTTCCTGGCGAGACTTCATTACAATTCCATCAGATTTTCTGATAAAATCGAACCAATAAAAGGCATCCTGCTGCGAAGGGGCACGGCGGGATGCCTTTTTATTTTTCTAGTTCCTGATTGCACGCAGCGATAAAGCGGTTCGCACCGGGGGCCTCTTTGAATTTTTCGAGACAGGCGAGCGCCTCCCGAAAGCGGCCCAGGTTCATATAGCTGATTCCCAGGCACATGTGGAGCTGTTCACTCGAGGGAAAGCGGTTGAGTCCTTGTTTCAGGATTTGAACCGATCTAAGGTGTTCTCCTTTCCTCTGGAAGAGGACGCCTAAGCCCAGGTAGGCCCTGTGGTCCGGATGATAACCCAGGGCCAGTCTGTAGAGTTTTTCAGCAATCTGATCCTTTGCGGGTATCTCCTCCACCTGAGCGTAATCGCCGTGCGTAAAGGTCAAAGCCAGCCTTGAACAGAAGTCGGCATGAAGGGGGTAGAGATCCTTGCGATCGGCCAGCCTTACTGCGCCTGCGAACACCGGGAGGGCCTTGTAAAAGGTCTTTCTCAGTCTTTTTCCAAACGCCAGGACATCCTCACTTGTCAAACGGGGGTCCGTCTCAAAATACATGATATCTTCCACACGCTCCAGCCAGATGTCGTCCGTTGCCCCGGTTTCCTCCTTGTAACGTTCGTAAAGAGCGGTTCCCGGAAAAATGTCCAGGATGTAGAAGATGGCACTCAAAGGCCTGATCTTCATCATCAGATCAATGGTTTCCTGTATGGTTTTTTCTGTTTCTCCGGGATTGCCATAAATGAAATAGGCCCTCGGCAGGAGTCCCGCCCGGACCGTGTTAGAAAATGCCTTGAGGATTTGGGGTGTGGTGATTTTTTTATTAAGAAAGCGCCGGATTTCCTTGGAGCCGCTCTCGACCCCGTAGCTCACCTGCACACAACCCGCTTTTCTCATCCAATAGAGGATTTCCTCATCCACATCGCTTACACGGCAGATGGCTGCCCAGTTGATAGAGATGTTCCGTTCGAGGATCGCTTTGCATATGGCCACAACCCGATTCTTTTTCATGGTAAAGGTGTCATCGGAGACATAAAAGAATGAGACCCCTTTCCTGTAGAGTTTTTCGATTTGTGAGACAAAATAATCGACTGAGTGGAACCTCACCCTCCGGTGCCAGAAGTTGGGCGAACCACAGAAGACACACTGCCACGGACAGCCTCGCGAAGAGGTGACGTGCTGGAACGTGAAATATTCGGCTGGATCCGGAAGACCATCCAGATCCTGAAGGAGTGGGCCAGGATCGTTCCGCAAAATTTTTTTCCCGGCGCGATAGGCAAGACCGGGGATACCAGGGAGTTCTTTTTCCCTTTTGCGTCGTTCCAGCCATTGTATCACTTCCAGGAAGGGATACTCTCCTTCTCCTGAGACGATGAAATCAATCTCCGGAAAGTGTTTCAGGAAGTGTTCCCAGAGAAACGTGGGACTGACACCCCCGAAGACGGTGGTGACCTTCGGATTCACCTTTTTGGCAAGACGTGCGATCTCGATGGCGCCCCATCGGTTGGCCTGAAGCACGGAAAAACCTATCACATCGGGCTTCTTTTCCATGATGGTCTTTTCCATGACTCCATTGGTCCGGTCCATTTCGTGCCAATCCAGGATCTCGGTATCCTGGCCGTGTTCCTTCAGCAGTGCCGCCACATAATAAAGACCGATGGGCACAGCACTAATATCTTCCGTATGCAAGCGCTTTTCGAGAAAATAGGGGTAGATGAGAAGGATGTTCATGGGATTGGGTAGCTGGAGTTCCTGAGATTGGTCCAGAATGTGCTTACCAGATCCCGGACCGCCTTCATCCTTAAAGGTTCGAGGAAATTTCCATAGATGGGGTCCTCTCCGGAGACGGACCGGCCCAGGACCTTTCTTTCCAGTAGGGAAAGGGCCTCGATGGATTTGTCGCAGACCGGGTAATTCCGGTCATCTCTGAAAATGGCACCGTTGAAAGATACAGGTGAGATGTTGTTGATGTCGACGAGCCTGATATGGCCCTTTGGGGTCATGAGGAGGTTGCCCACACCGGCAAGGTCCGGGATGTGGCGGGCTTCCGCAATCATTTTCCGGACTTTTTCCACAAAGGAGGCCACCTCCTTCTTCGCCCGGTTCACCCGATCTGAAAACATGGCCGCCCGGTCCTGTGTCTCCACGTGATTCATGCGGGTCAGCAGTTCCCTGAAGGTCTCCTCATCCAGTGGACCCCACGGGTCCAGGATTTCTCCTTCCACGTAATCCTGCAGCCCGCAAAGGACGATGTCGGCCCGGTCTTCACTTACATAAGTCACGAGGAATTCATCGGACCTGGCCACGTGATGGGGGCCGAGGTATTTCGAGACCAGTTTGACCCGCCCGATTTCATCCAGGGCCTCCTGAAGGTCTCTAAATCGTGCCCTGAATATCCTGAGCATCTTGAGAGAAACGGCCCTTGGAAAGTGCATATTCCCACCTATAAGGATCCCATTCTTTTCTGTCTCCAGATCTTCAGGGTTGAGGACCTCCAGGATATGTGAGCGCAAGCCGGTTCGGTAGTGTCTCCTGAAGGCGTATCTTGCCGGATGTCTGATGAAATTCAGGGCAAGGACATCGGCGGCTTCTATATAGGGTTTATCTCGAATATCCATCTCTAAGCCAGGTTAGAGTTTAAAAATAGGCCCTTTTCACCGAGTGCCCGGTTTCTTTCCGTACCCACCGCCGCCGGGCGTTTCCACACGGAGGCGATTGCCTTTTTCCAGAGAAGCGGTAAATTTGCTCCCCTTCTTCAGGGCCTTGCCTTCCTTGATCACGTAGTTTGCCCCCACATGCCCGGGTGCACCTCCAAACAGCCCATAAGGTGGAATCTTTCTCCTTTCGGACAGGACCGTCACATCGGCCTCGGAGAGCAGTTCGATCTCTCTGACAATACCGTCGCCCCCTCTGTGCAGTCCTTTTCCGCCGGTCCCGCGACGTATGGAATACTCCGTCAACATGAACGGATAGCTGTATTCAAGGGCCTCCACGGGGGTGTTGAGGGTATTGGTCATGTGGCAGTGGACTGCACTTTCCCCGTCGCACTTGTTGGAAGCTCCCATCCCGCCTCCGATGGTCTCATAGTAGGCAAAGGGGCTGCCTTTCCGGGGATCCATACCTCCAATGGTGACATTGTTCATGGTACCCTGGCTGGCCGCCGGAATCTCTTTCGGCATGGCCTTGGATAGGGCACCCAGAACGACATCAACGATTCGCTGGGACATTTCCACATTGCCCCCTGCCACGGCTGCCGGGAATTGTGCGTCCAGAACAGTGCCTTTCTTGGTGATAACCTCTATGGGCCTCAAGCAACCCGCATTTGTGGGTATATCCCGCGGCACCAGTGAACGAAAAACATAGAGGACAGCGGAAAGGGTGATGGCGTATACACCATTGATGCTGCCTTTGACCTGTAGATCACTCCCGCTGAAATCAAGAGTTGCTTGATCCCCGTGAATCGTGATGGTCACGCGGACCGCAATGGGACGGTCGGACAGTCCGTCATCATCCATGAAGTCTTCAAAATCGTACACCCCGTCCGGTATTTCGCTGATCGTCTTTCTGGTGAGGTTTTCAGCGTAATCCATCAGTCCGTTGCTGTAAGAGCGAACGGTTTCGAGGCCATATTTTTCTATGAGTTCTTCCGTCCGTTTCACTCCCGTAATGTTCGCCATGATCTGGGCGGCAAAATCCCCTTCACGCTCTATGGGAGTCCTGACGTTATTGAGCAGGAGAGCCATGATCTTTTCATCGATGACCCCCTTCTCAACCATCTTGACGGGTGGGATAATGATCCCCTCCTGAAAGATGGACGTAGAAATGGGCATTGACCCCGAGGTCATGCCGCCTACGTCGGCATGGTGGGCCCTGTTGGCCACAAAAAACGAGGGGGTCTTTTGGCCGGCATATACGGGGGCAACCAGGGTGATATCGGGAAGGTGGGTTCCTCCCTTAAATGGGTCATTCAGGACGACCATGTCCCCCTTCCGCCAGCCTGCCCCCTGGATGGCGGCCTTTACGGACATAGGCATGGATCCCAGGTGGACGGGTATGTGGGCCGCCTGTGCGATCATGTCACCCGAATGGTCAAAGACGGCACAGGAGAGGTCGCGCCTCTCTTTGATGTTGGGGGAAAAGGAGGTCCTGGTCAGGGTAACCCCCATCTCCTCTGAGATGGAAGAAAACCGGTTCTTGAAAACCTCCAGCATGATCGGATTGACATTCATAGGGGCCTCTTTTCCTTATTGCGATATTTCAAGGAGCATATTGCCGAACACATCCACAAGGCCGCTCGCAAACGGCGGGATCACAATGGTGGAGGTATATTCGACGACAATGGCAGGTCCTTCTATCCGATTCCCGCTGCGCAATTCCGCCCTGGACATGATTTTCGTAGGAACCGTTTTATGGTCGAAAACAACAGGCTTTTCTCCAAGGAAGGCCTCGACAGGGATATCTTCCTGCATCTCCTCAGTCCTCCGGAACCCGGGTTTTTCCGGCACACCCCTCGCCCGAAGGCGGATGTTTACGATTTCAATGGATTTGGCCTCGTTTCGGTATCCATAGGTTTTTTCGTGGAGCCCGTGAAAAGCCTCCACATAGTTTTCATCAAAGGGCACGATGATTTCATAGGACTGCCCCTCATAGCGCATGTCCAGGTACCTTTCAAGCACGATTCCCTGGTCAGGGATACCCTCTGCCAGAAGATCGTTTTTCCCTCTTTCTTCAATAGCCTCAAATTGACCTGCAAGCAAATCAAAGGTGACATTCGTCAGGTTCTGCATGATGGTCAGGGAATAGTCCTTGATGACATCGGCCATAATCATGCCGATGGCCGAGAGAATTCCGGGGTTTTGAGGCACAAGAACCCTGGGGATATTCAGGAACCCGGCCAGGAAGGCCGCATGCATACTCCCGGCGCCACCGAAAGAAAAGAGAGTAAATTCCCTGGGATCATAGCCACGTTCTACGGATATGACGCGAATGGCCCTTTCCATAGCCGTATTGGCCACGTCCAGGACGCCTTCAGCGAGTTCGACCGGTGTCAGGCCCATCCTGTCCGCCATCTCATCGAAATGGGACATCAACCTCTCTTTTTTCAGGGCCATCCTGCCACCCAGAAAGTGGTCCGGGACCATCCTTCCAAGATAGAGATTGGCATCCGTCACCGTTATGTTGTTGCCCTTTCCGTAGCAAATGGGTCCCGGGTCCGCTCCGGCACTCTCCGGTCCCACCTTGAGGGCGCCACCTTCATCGATCCGGGCAATGGACCCCCCTCCCGCACCCACGGTGTGGATGTCTATCATGGGCACTTTGACGGGGTATCCGGATATGCTGGATTCCATGGTCAGGGAGAGATCCCCGTCGATCATGCTGACATCGGTGGATGTGCCTCCCATATCGAAGGTGATGAGTTTGGAATATCCGGCCATGCGGCCTATTTCGTGGGCGCCCACCGCCCCCCCGGCCGGTCCGGAAAGGATGGTCCTCACGGATTCCTTCATGGCCGTTTCAGCGGAAATGCTTCCTCCGTTTGATTGCATGATAGCCAGGGTGTCTCCCTGGCCCAGCTCGTGCATGAGATACCCGATATATCGTTCCATCTTCGGCGAGACATAAGCGTTGATCACGGTGGTGGAGGTTCTTTCAAACTCCCTGAACTCGGCAAGGATTTCATGGCTGAGCGATACCTGGAAACCTGCGCGCGATAGTATCTCCCGCACATCCAGTTCATGGGAGGGATTGAGATAAGAAAAAAGAAAGCAGATCGCCACCGATTCAACGTCAAATCCCTTGAGAGCTTCCACCAGATCTCCGGCCTTCCCGGTACCGAGGGGTGTGCGTTCTTCTCCGGTCTGCAGGACCCTGCCCTCCAGGCCGAATCTGAGTTCCGATGGAACGATGTGGGGTTCCTTGCGGTAGGAGAGGTCATACAACCGGGTGCGGTTCTGGCGGCCTATCTCAATCACATCCTCGAATCCCCTGTTCGTGATCAAGGCGGTCCTTGCCCCGTTCCGCTCAAGAATGGCGTTGGTGGCCACGGTAGACCCATGAATGATCTGCTTTTGCCTGTCCCGGGCCAGGTATTTCAGACCTTCCAGTACCGCCTCCGCAGGGTTTCGTGGGGTTGAGAGCACCTTGTATACGCCCCACTCCTCACCTTCCTTGTACACAAAATCCGTGAAGGTTCCCCCTGTATCCACTCCGATAATCATGCATTTCTCCTCAAATGCCCAGGAAGGCCTTTCTGAAAACATGACTCTCCAGGAGTTCTCCTCCTGCACCTTCCGCCACAATTCTTCCCGTCTGCAGGACATATCCCCTGTCAGCAAGCCCCAGGGCCTCCCTGACATTCTGTTCCACCAGGAGGATCGTCATGCCTCCTTTCTTCAATTTTCCTACAGTATCCAGCACTTCGTCCACGAGTATGGGAGCCAGGCCGAGGGAGGGTTCGTCCAGCAGGAGTATCTCAGGATTGGACATGAGCCCCCTGCCAATGGCTACCATCTGCTGTTCTCCACCCGAGAGGGTGGATGCGGGCTGATCACCCCTTTCTTTGAGGCGTGGAAAAAGGGAATAGACCGATTCCAGGTTTTCGCGAATTTTTTCTCCGTCATCCAGGGTGTAAGCACCCAGGACCAGGTTTTCTTTTACGGAAAGGGGTCCGAAGAGCATTTTTTCTTCAGGCA
>CAYOIU010000001.1:28098-47120 GCA_964404085.1 uncultured Desulfobacteraceae bacterium
ATTGACAATAGCCTCTGTGACCAGTCCGTGTATACTCCTTCCCCTGAAAAGGACCTTCCCCTCGAATACCCGCTGCGTTCCCATGATGGCCCTGAGAAGGGTGGATTTGCCGGATCCGTTGGCTCCAACCACACAGATGGTTTCCCCGGGGTCCACATTCATGGAAACCCCCTGTATCACAGGAAGTCCTGAATACCGCACCTTGATGTCCTTCAACTCGAGGATAGGATCAGCCATTCTCAGTTCAATGCCTCCCCGTGTTCCCGCACGTAACGTTCTCCAAGATAGGCCTTGATCACATTTCTGTCACCCACAATGCTTTTAGGATTTCCGTCGGCTATCTTGCGGCCGTAATCGAGGACCATGATACGGTCGCTCACATTCATCACCAGCTCCATCACATGCTCGATGAGCATTACGGTTGTGCCCAGATGCTCGTGAATATGTTTTATATTGGCCATGATCTCTTCAATTTCATTCGGATTGAGTCCCGCCGCCACTTCATCCAGGAGAATCATTTTGGGATCAGATCCAAGTGCCGTTGCCATGGTGACGCGTTTCTGGGCCGCCACAGGGAGTTCATTGACAAGGAATCCGCTCAGATCTCCCAGGTTCAGTTCATCCAGGATCCCCTTGGCCCTGGCCTTCGCCTTTTCACGCGAACGGGTTCGCATGAAACACCCGACCATGACGTTTTCCAACACGTTGAGGTCTCCGGAAGCCACATAGACCTGAAAGGTCCTGGCCAGACCCAGTCGTGCCACTTCATGTGCCTTCAGGGAGGTGATGTCCTTCCCGCCAAACGTGATCCTGCCCGCGCTCACGGGATGCAACCCTGAGATGCAGTTGAAAAGGGTCGTCTTTCCTGCGCCGTTCGGGCCGATCAGTCCCACCAGCTCCCCCTTTCGGATCGTGAAAGAGATGTCCTGATTGGCACTCAGGCCTCCGAATCGTTTCGTCACATTACGGACTTCCAAGAGCGCCATTATCGGTTCTTCCTCCGCCTGACTTTTTCCACGATTCCCCAGAGCCCCCGAGGCTCCAAGGCCGAAATGAGCATGATAATCAGGGCATAAATGAGCAGATCGATCCCGGCCAACCCGGCAGTGGCACCCAGCCACTCCTTGAGATAGCTTTTGAGCGGGATCAAGACAGCGGCTCCCAGTATGGGGCCCCACAATGAACCTGCCCCTCCCAGCATTGCCATGAGTGCAATGAGGATGGATATGTCAAGGCTCATGGTGTCTTCCGGTTCTATGTTCTTGATATAACAGGCGTGGAATGACCCCACCATGCTGACAAATGCGGTGGCTATGGCGTAGGTCTTGATCTTGGCCCAGTGGACATTGATGCCAAGGGATCTTGCCACGTCTTCGTTATCCTTGATGGACCGGAGCTGAAACCCAAGGCGGGACTTCCTGAACCAGTTCATGTAAAGAATGCCCAGGAGGAAGAATACCAGAATGACATAGTAGTAATAGACGTCTTCTTTGAAGATGAGTCGCCACCAATCAGGGGGGCGGTACTTGATGGGTGAGATCTCAAGCCCCCGTGCCGCACCGACGAAATCCCACACCTGGAAGAGGTCCATGAGCACCAGCGAGGTGGCTATGGTGGCAATGGCGAAATAGTGGCCCCTCAGTCGGAACAGGGGATAGCCGATAACGAACGACCAGATGACGGCGAAGCACATCCCCAGCGGCATGGAAAACCAGAAGGGGATGTCCCAGCGTATCAACAGGACCGAGGTTGTATAGGCCCCGATCCCCACATATTGCGCTTTTCCAAGGTCCACCTGTCCCCCATAGCCACCTATAGTGTTCCA
Source organism: uncultured Desulfobacteraceae bacterium (assembly GCA_964404085.1). GTDB lineage: Bacteria > Desulfobacterota > DSM-4660 > Desulfatiglandales > Desulfatiglandaceae > CAYUCJ01. The sequence continues at coordinate 29,924 of CAYOIU010000001.1, forward strand.
TCCCATGCCGTAGAGCGAAAACATGAGAAACTGGATCATGGTGGCCATGGCAAAGGCGGAGTGGGGAAACAGGGGAAACACCAAAAGGAACATCGCAACCAGGCCTGCAATCAGGAGATCCAGCCGGGGAAAATCCGAGAAATCCAGTGCGTTTTTTAGTGCTTCCATCCAAACAATCCCCTGGGTCGCAGCACCATGATAATAAAATAGGCCAGGTAAACGCCTGTATATTTAAACGATGTCATGGGGACGTCCATCATCCAGTCCCAGTTCAGGCTGTAGGAAAAAAAATCCCAAATCCCCGGGAGTTCCGTGATAATACCCACCACCAACCCGGCAAAAAAGGCGCCCGGCACGCTTCCAAACCCCCCCAAGGCCACAATGGCGAATGCGATCATCGTGAAGAGGAGTCCGACAAAGGGGTTGACCGACCAGAAATTGACCAGGAGTGCCCCTGCAAGGGTCACCGACGCGGCCCCTATACCCCATGCAAGGGCGTTCATCTTCTCCGTGGCAATGCCCATGTACTTTGCCCCCTGGGCATTCAGGGCGGTGGCGGTCAGGGCCTTTCCCACTTTTGTCCTGTTCATGAGGAGCCAGATGCCCACAAAAGCTGCGACTGAAAGACCGGCTGCAGCGAGCTTTGTGGCCGGGATAATAACGCCCATTCCCATGTCAAAGCTTTTACCCACCAGCAGGCCATGATGAATGGCGCGGTCTTCGGAACCGAATATCAGCAGTGCCAGGTTCCTTAAGAAGAGCATGAGGCCGAAGGTGCCGAGCAACTGGGCCACCATGGGTCCCCGCATGAGAAACTTTACGAAGCCGTAGTAGCAGATGACTCCCAATAGAAAGCCCACCGCGGCCGCCACCGGCAAGGTAAGCAACGGATCCATCCCCGTGGCCTGGGCAGTCAGGAGGCCGGCATACATTCCGATCATGAGGAATTCACCGTGGGCGAAATTCACGATGTCCATGACACCGAAGATAATGGTCAATCCCAGGGCCACCAGGGCCAGGATCATGCCTATCAATATGCCCGCAACCAGCGAACTGACCAGAATATCCATGGGGTACTCCTCAGCCTTGAATAGTGTAGAAAATCCGAACCCCGTTCCCGGGGAATCGGGGAACGGGGTTTTTTGTTATTACCATTTGGGGAAAGGATAGATCATGTCCGCAGAAGAAACATCAAAGGGATAGACAATTTCCAACCCCATTGAGCCGTCTTTCTGTTTTTGATACTGTCCGATGAGACCTGATCCAAGAACATTCTGTCCCATCTCGTCACCAGTGGAGGAAAACTCAATGCCTGCCCACGGAACCACCAGTTCTTTGCCGGGGATCTTGATGGCATTGGCTGCACGTTGGATATCGGCGGGTTTCGCGGACCCCGCTTTTTCGAGCACGTGGACCCACGTCTGGAGCCCTGTAAATGCCCTTGCAGATGCACCACCGAGGTCATTACCCGTCTTGGCCTTGTAGAGTTTGTTGACCTGCCCTGCCAGCTTCTTTATTTCCACTACCTTGGGCAGGAAGACTGTACGGGTCAGGATACCCTCGATGGAATCACCCAGGGTATTTCTGAACTCCGGCTTCTCAAACCCGGCGTCCTGCCCCCAGATGATTTTCGGTTGGGCTCTTTGTGCCTTCAGGGTTTTGACCATGAGGATGGCGTCCGAGGTATAGGAGGCGAACAGCATGACATCGGGGCGAGCCGCTTTCAGAGAGCGGACTTCGCTTGAAAGATCAGCCGATTTGGCGGCGTAGAGGAGTGATTTACGAATCCGAAAACCATATTGACCGGCAAGGTCTTTGATGAGACCTGAGACATGAGAACCCCATTCCGTCTTTTCGCAGGCGGAGGCGATGTTCATGAGATCCTTCATTGGGACCGCGGCGACACCCCGCACTTTACCTTCGGTAAGGCCCTTGAGCAATTCGAACAGGTCTTTGGTAAACCACTTGTCATGGGGCGTGGTTCTCCAGAACCACTTGAAACCCCGTGTCGTCAGGGCCGGAGAGGTGGAAGATCCGTTGATCATGGGAACCCCATACTGCTCGCACACGGCACTGACCGTCTTGGTCACAGAGCTGTAGTAGCATCCCAATATGCCGTCCACTTTGTCATCGAGAATCAGTTTCTTGGCCAGGTCCGCACCGATCGTGGGATTGCCTTGATGGTCTTTGAAGATCAGCTTGATCTTGGCACCCCCAAGTGCTTTGATCCCGGCGTTTTTTGCCATCGTCATAGGAAGTTCCGGCATTGCGTTGTTGGCAATCCTTGCAGCCAGCTCTGCTCCGGCGCGGAGCTCACGGCCCGCAGCCGCAGCACCACCGGTCAGGGGATAGATGACTCCGATCTTGATCTCTTTTGCGGCCATGGCCCCTGACGGAATCATCAAGCCAAAGATGGCAAGTACACCTAGAAACACCAATAGAACTTTCATCGATTTCATCGTAACACCTCCTGTACTATGGGCAGTTGCCCGTGGTTTAGAAAAAAGATGGCCAGAAAAACGCGTTACGTTGATACGGGTTAGTTAGAGGAGCGTGAGATCTTCATCTCTCAGATCCGAAACGAACATGTGGCCGGGGGCGTGGGTGATGACCAGCGGCAAAGGCGCTGAAGTGCTCGCAAGGGTAGACGTGACACCGCATGCCCAGAAGACCGGAATCTCTTCATTCCTGATCTCAACAGGGTCGCCGAATTCGGGTCGGCCGAGATCGGTGATACCTATGTCCCCCGGGGAGCCAAGATGGACCGGGGCACCGTGGGTAAGGTTGAATCTGGTGGTTACCTGTGTTGCCCTGATGGCCTTTTCAGCGGTCATGGGCCTCATGGACACCACGAGGGGGGACGTGAAACGCCCGGCAGGCCGACATTCCATGGACGTAACATACATGGATACATTTTTTCCTTCTTCTATGTTTCTGACAGGAACCCCGGCTGCAAGGAGGGCGCTTTCAAAGGAGAAACTACAGCCCAGGAGAAAGCTGACCGTGTCGTTTCCGAAGATATCCTTTACGTCCTCAATTTCTTTTTCCAATTTACCGTTCCTGAAAACCCGGTATTTGGGTAGGTCTGTGCGCAAATCCGCACCCGGCGCTATGGAAGGTTCCACCTGTCCCGGCTCCAGGACATCCAGTATGGGGCAGGGTTTGGGATTTCTCACGCAGAAAAGCAGGAACTCGAAGGCCGCTTCCTTCGGCAGCATCACCAGGTTGGCTTGCACATACCCGGTCGCAACACCACTGGTGGGCGTTGTCCACTGTCCGGACCTTATCCGTTTCCTCAATTCCCTTGGGCTCAGCGCGTGATCCATTTTCTCTTACCCGACTCCTCTCGGATTTTCATTCATTTTGGCGTATTGTTCATAGTCCTCGCTGGCCCACTTCTCCTTTTTCATCTGATGGGGACAACCCGAAACTGACCACTATTTTAGTCAGCAGGTGGAAAAAGATTATCACAACAGCGAGAGGGACGGCAACGGTAATCCCGGCCGATCGTGGAACGGGCCCGAAAGGGATTCCCCGATCATTTTCCGGCACGGCGGATTGCCGCCTGGGCGAGGGCCTGAACGGCGTCAAAGTAGGGAACATCCAGGTCTTCCTGCTTGAGGGCCAGAGGAATTTCCGTGCAGCCAGCTATGATTCCCTGTGCTCCCCGGCTGATGAGGGCCTTTGCGGCCGCCACAAGGTCCGCCGTAATTTCCGCGCGGGATCTGGCAGGCTGAGTGTTCTTGATGTCATAAATGGCCGCCATGACAAGGGCCTGCTGATCATCATCGCAAACGATGGTCTCGATCGCGCTCGCGGCGAGTCTTTTTTGAAAAAGCCCGCCCTGAATGGTCCCGGAGGTCCCCATCAGTCCGATGGTCTTGATCTCGGGATCCGTTTCCAGGATATTTTCCACAACCGCATCGAAAATGGAGATCAGGGGAAGTTTTATGTGTTTTCGCAGTTCCTCCTGAAAGAAGTGAGCTGAGACACAGGGCATGATGATGAAATCCGCCCCGGCCCGTTTAAGGGCCTCGCAGCCTTTCACGAGCATGGGAATGGGCGAAGGACCCTTACCGAGTATGGCGGCCGTCCTGTCAACCACCTTGGGATTGGAATCCATCACGACCCGAAAGTGGTCCTGATCCCTTTCAGCGGGCGTGGCCTCCAGGATCTTCTTGAAACAATAGAGGGTGGCTTCAGGCCCCATGCCCCCCAGGATTCCGATGGTTTTTTCGTTTTTCATACCAGTATCTGGCTGAGGAAGAGCTTTGTGCGTTCATTTTTTGGATGGTCAAAAAATTCCTCGCCGGTCCCCCTTTCAACGATCTTGCCCTCGTCCATGAAAATGATCTCATCGGCCACTTCCCTGGCGAAGCCCATTTCATGTGTCACCACGATCATGGTCATTCCCTCTTTTGCCAGGTCGATCATGACCTCCAGGACCTCGTTGATCATTTCCGGGTCAAGGGCCGACGTGGGCTCGTCGAAAAGCATATATCCCGGCTCCATGGCCAGGCTGCGGGCGATGGCCACGCGCTGCTGCTGGCCCCCTGAAAGATTTGCAGGATAGGCGTCGGCCTTCTCGGGAATACCCACACGCTCCAGCAGTTCCATGGCCTTTTTTTCGGCCTCTTTCTTCGATTTTTTCAGCACCTTCATGGGGGCCAGAGCGATGTTGCGCATGACCGGCATATGGGGATAGAGCTCAAATCGTTGAAAGACCATGCCGATCTTCTGTCGCAGTTGATACAGGTTGGTCTTGGAATCGCTCAGAGATATGCCATCCACCTTGATTTCGCCCTGCTGGTAAGGCTCGAGGCCATTCACGCAGCGAAGAAGCGTGCTTTTGCCGGAACCGCTCGGTCCGCAGACCACCACGGTCTGACCCTTGCGAATGACCTCGTTTACATCGGTCAGCACTTTGAAGTCGTCAAACCATTTACTGATATTGTTTATTTCTATCATAACACTCCCATGCTCCTGCCTTTTTCCTCAAAATGGCGTGATATCTTAGACCCAATGAAACAAAAAATAAAAAAGATCACGGCAACAAAACCGAAGAGTTGAATGGAACGTACCTCCAGGTTGTCCACAATGGAGGTCCTGCGCACGAACTCCTGAAGCCCGATGACAAAGGCCAAACTGGTATCCTGAAAAGTCACGATGGATTGCGTAATCAGACTTGGCAGCATCCGCTTGAAGGCGATGGGTATCAGGATGTACCGGGCTGTCTGTGTATAGGTAAGGCCTGTGGAATAGGCCGCGCTGATCAGGTCCTTGCTGATGGACTGATAACCGGCCCTGAATATTTCACCAAAATAGGTGGCCTCAAAAATAATGAACGATATGACGGCGGAAATAAAGGGGTTTAGAGGCCTGCCCACAATAACGGGCATGACAAAATAGAACCAGAAAATGACCAAAATGAGGGGTAGATTACGGATAACGTTTACATAGAGGGTTATGGGGCGGTAGATCCACTTGTTTCGGGAGATGCGTGCCAGTCCCACCACCATGCCAAGGGCAATACCGCCGATAAGAGCGAAAGCGGTCAGTTGGAGCGTCACGCCAAACCCGCCCATCAAGAAATAGAAGTTTCTCGCAACTGCGTCAAAAAACATGGCTACCTCCCGACAAGCCCTGGAATCTTGAATCTGGATTCAAAGAAACCCATAACCCGCACCACCACAAGACCCAGAACAAGGTAGATCAACATGGCCCCTGTGGTCGCTTCCAGACCGTGGAAGGTCTCGGCGTCAATGCGATAACTCATGAAGGTGAGTTCCGCAACTCCGATGGTCATGGCGATGGAGGAATTCTTGAAGATCGTCAAGAACTCCGTTGTTATAGGTGGGAGGATGAGCCTCAAGGCGTATGGTACGATTACAAAACGGTACATCTGGTATTGTGTCATGCCGGTTGACAAGACCGCCTGATACTGTTCCCTGTTGATCGAGGCGAATCCTGCTCGCATGTGCTCGGCCACCCGCGAAGCCGTATACAATCCCAGGGCAAATATGGCCATATAATAGTTCAGCCCCATAATCCTGTTGATCATGTGCCCTATTTTGTCCCCGAATATCATGGGTCCCGCGTAATACCAGAAAAACAGTTGGACCAGAAAGGGGATGTTACGAAAGATCTCTGTATAGGCGGTGGTTATGAAGCGAAGCCATTTCCACGGCGCGACTCTCAGTGTCCCCACGATGATCCCCAGGAACAGAGCAATGATCCATCCCAGGAAACCCATCTTAATGGTGAGCCAGACCCCTTTCAGCAACCAGTACCCATAAGGTTCCCGCCACAGAACGCCCCAGTCAAAATCATAAGCAAAGCCCATCTGGTTTCTTCGCTCCAGTCGTTGAGGAGAGAGCCTGCAAGGCCCCCTCCAGTGCACAGACTACTTCTTCCACCAACCGTCCGACATGGGATAGACCATCATGTTCAGGTAGTCCCTGTAGGCCTGGGACATGGGGATGGGTACCAGTCCTTTTGGTCCCATCCATTTGTCGTAGAGTTCAAAGAACTTCCCCGTCTTGATGGACCATTTGATGGTATTGTTTACAAAATCACGGAAATCCGAGTTACCTTCCCGCATAATGTATCCGTAAGGCTCATAGGCGATAGCGAAGGGGACCGTCATCCATTTTTCAGGATGCTGGTCTTTCATTTTGAGCCCTTCCAGGAGGCTTCGATCGGTGGAGTATGCGTCGATTTTCCCACTTTTCAAGGCAAGCATTCCCTGGGGATGGGTCTCGGTGACGACAATATTTCTGGGCGTAAATTTACCTTGCTTGGCAAGTGCCTCGACCGCTCTCAGGTTCGTTGTTCCCCTGGCGGCTCCAACCGCTTTTCCATTGAGGTCTTCCAATTTGTTGATGCCGCTGTCCTTTGCCACCAGGAAGGTCGTCTCGGAGAAAAAGAAGGTCATACCGAAATCCGCCACTTCTTCCCGTTTCTGTGTATAGGTGGTTGAGCCCATTTCCACATCAATGGTCCCATTGACGACCATGGGGATCCTGGTCTTCGGCGTCACGGTAAACGGGACTATCTGAATCTTTTTCCCGAAGCGCCTGCTCAGGTTTTCGGCCAGCAATCCGGCCATATCCACCGAGAAACCAACATGGTGGCCTACTTTGGGATCCACAAAGGCAAACGGAATGGAGCCTTCCCTGAAACCAAGCTTGATCTTGCCGCTCTTCTCAATCTGGTCCATGGTTTTATCTGCAAAAACCGGGACAGCCATGAATCCCAGAAGCAATGACAGTGCCGCTGTGATAGCAATAACTTTTTTCATGTTACCCTCCTTCAATCTTTTCTCCCAATATGAATGGAGAAGTTAGGGTTGGCGTTATGAAAAGATCCCCGGAAATTACTAAATCCTTCACCACCCCCTTTCTTTTTGAAGGTTACGATTAATCCCTGAACGAATCCAGATAGGCATAGAGGGCGGGTGAACCCCCTGTATGGACGAACAGGATATTTTCATCTTTGTTGAAGTAGCCTTTGCGAACCAGGTCGATCAAGCCCGCCATGGCCTTTCCCGTATAGACGGGGTCCAGCAGAATTCCTTCGGTTCGGGCGAGCAGCTTGACGGCCTCAGCCATGCCGGGAGTAGGGCGAGAATAGCCTGGGCCGACGTAGTCACCGAAGCACAAAGCGGCTTCCCGGGGAATCTCGGCTTTAACCCCCACATGGGCGGCGGTCCTTTGGATCAGGTCATAGACCATGGGTTCCTGGTCTTCTTTTGTGCGGCTGACATCGATCCCGATCACAGGGATATGGCCGTTGTTTCCATAAAACCCAACCACCAGGCCCCCATGGGTGCCGGCACTTCCGCTGGCGCAGACCACGCGATCAATTCTGAGCCCGGTCTCAAACATCTGTGTCAGGATTTCCTCTGCGCAGGCTACGTAACCGGTGGCCCCAACGGGGTTTGAGCCGCCGCCCGGTATGATATAGGCCTTGCGGCCTTCGGCTGCCACCTCGTCCGCAACGGCTTCCATGGCCGTCATCATGTCCGATCCGCCGGGCACAACGGTTATTCTTTCCACCCCGAGCAACTGGAACAGCAGGTTGTTCCCGCTCGCATCGGGATTGTAGCTGCCGGGCACGCGCTCTTCCAGGACCAGGCGGCATTTCAGACCTTCCTTTACGGCCGCCGCCAGTGTGAGTCGGCAGTGGTTGGACTGAACCGCCCCGCAGGTAATGAGCGTGTCGGCGTCTTGCTCGAGGGCCTCAGCCAAGAGAAATTCCAGTTTCCGGGTCTTGTTGCCGCCTCCGGCCAGCCCGAGCAGGTCATCCCGCTTAAGAAAGATGTTTGTGTCCCCAATAGCCTGGGAGAACCTGGAAACTTTTTCAATGGGTGTGTATCCCGGCGTGTATCGCCTCCGGGGAAAACGTGCTAGATTCATCTTTCATCTCCTTTCAAGTTAACCTTACAATCGCTTCCATTTCAATTCTGCCACCCTTGGGCAGTGCCGCCGCTTGGACCACGGCCCGGGCCGGGAGGACACCTTTGAAATACTGGGCATAAACCTCGTTTACTGCTCCAAAATCCGTCATGTCGGCCAGGAAGATGGTCGTCTTGACCACTCGGTTCAGACCTCCACCGGCGGATTCAGCGATTGCCTGAACGTTCCTGATCACCCGGTGGGTCATGGCACCGATATCTCCATCTATAAAATCCCCGGTTCGGGGATCCAAGGCCAGTTGCCCGGAAATGAAAAGAAGATCGTCGGCAACGACCCCTTGGGAATAAGGGCCAATGGCGGCCGGTGCCGCCTTGGTCGATACAGCCTTTAAAGACAGTTCTTTATCCATATTTCTTCCTCCAATAGTTGATGAAATCCTAAAAGTCCGAATAAATTCTTGGGAGCCTCCGGGACATCCGGGAGACGATTTCATAGGAAATGGTCCCCGCCTTTTCCGCCACCTCATCGGCGGTTATTTCTTCAGCCCCCTGCCTTCCCAGGAAGATGAGTTCATCGCCCGCTTCTGCCTCTTCCAGACAGGTCAAATCCACCATGAACTGGTCCATGCAGATGCGACCCACGATGGGACATCGCTTTCCCTTGACCAAGACTTCCCCATTATTGGAAAGGGCTCTGGGGATACCGTCGGCATAGCCCATGGGCACGGTGCCGATGCGGGACTTTCGCCCGGCCGTAAACGTGCAGCCATAACTCAGATGGGTCCCTTCCGGGACCTCCTTGACATGGACCAGCCTGGCCTTGATCTCCATGGCGGGGTGAAGGATTATCTTGGGATGAATCGCCATCTGCGGATCAGGATAAAGGCCATAGAGTGAAATCCCGATTCGCACCAGGTCCATATGCATGGCAGGAAAATTGATGGTGGCTGCACTGTTGGCCATGTGTTTGAGTTTAATCTCGATTCCGGCCTGGTCCAGATCATCGAGGAAATGGAGGAAACGGTCAAATTGGACATTCGCGAAATCGCTTTGCGGGTTGTCGGCCCATGCCTGGTGGCTGAAAATGCCTTCCAGGACCAGGTTAGGCAGTTTAGCGATCTCGGCTATTTGCTCTATTGCCTCTTTCCCGGGCTGGAATCCGATTCGGCCCATGCCGGTGTCGACCTTCAAATGGATTGTTGCGGATTTTTCCATTTCCCCGGCAAGCCTGTCAAGCAGAGCGGCCTGGAAATAGTCATAAATCGTCGGAGTCAAGTTGTGACGCAGAAGAGAGGGGAAATCCTCTTCGGGTGTGTATCCCAGAACAAGCACAGGCTCCTCAAAGCCGCTTTCCCTCAGTTCCACTCCTTCTTGAAGCAACGCCACCCCGAAACGTTTGATGCCGGCTTCCCGCAGGGCCTCGGCAACCCTGACGGCCCCGTGACCATAACCATCCGCCTTGATGATCCCCTTGATCCGGGTCTTTTCGGAAATAATGCGCCGGAAGGCTTCAATATTTCTCTTTATGGCAGCCAGGCTGATTTCAATCCACGCTGGTCTCAATATGTTTCTCCACGAGGCTCTTTTCAGTTCTTCAATCTTATTTTGGCCGCATAGCCATGAGCATCCATACCTTCATAGAGACATCGAGCCTCAGTCAGTCGGGCGAAGTGCTCTGAAGCGTTCTGATCCATCTCCTGGTAGGTGACGACTTTCAAGAACATGCCAACCCAAAGCCCACCGGAAAATCTGGCGTTCCCCCCGGTGGGAAGGGGATGATTCAGACCTGCGACCTTGTCGGAATAGACCTCAGCGGTATTTTCGCCCAGAAAAATAGCGCCGTAGTTTTTCAACAGGGGAATAAGTGCGCGTGGTTCAGCAGTGTGAATCTCAATGTGTTCGGCAGCATATTCATTGGCATATTGAGCCGCATCCTCAAGGCTCTCAACCACCGCGATGACGCCATATTTTTCCCATGAACTTCGCGCAACCTCCTGGGTGGTCCTTTCCTTTAATTGACGCTCTATCTCTTCAGCGGTTTTCCTGGCAAGTGATTCCGATGTGGTCACCAGACCCGTTCGAACATTGGGGTCGTGCTCGCATTGGGCGATCAAATCCGCTGCGATGTAGTCGGCCCGCCCGTTCTCATCGGCAATGACCATGCACTCACTGGGGCCGGCCAGGAGATCGATACCCACCTTTCCGAAGACCTGGCGCTTGGCCTCGTTGACGTATTGATTGCCGGGCCCCACTACAAAATCCACCGGTCGAATGGTTTCGGTGCCATAGGTAATCGCACCGATGGCCTGTGCGCCGCCAAAACAGTAGATTTCGTCCACACCCATTTTGTACATGGTATAGAGGACCCCGGCATCCATTTCCCCTTTTGGGCCGGGGGATGAGCAGGCAACCACCCGTTTCACACCTGCGACCTTGGCCGGGGCAATGGTAAGAATGGCTGAAGTGATGGAGGGGTACCTGCCGCCAGGGGCATAACAGCCGCAGGATTCAAGAGGAATGAGCTTTTGCCCGACAATCCGGCCCGGAGACAATTCCCTTTCAAATTCGATCAGACTTTCCTTTTGAATCCGGGCGAATGACAGGGCCCTTTCAACCGAAGAATCGATTTCATCTGCGATATTTTCAGGCAACTTCGTCCTCGAAGCAGCGGCTTCTTCCCCTGAAACACGAAATGCTTCAGGTTCGAAATTGTCAAATTTCTTTTCGTAATAGGCAACAGCACGGTCTCCCTCATGTCGCACCTTTTCCAGGATGGACCGCACGGTTTCTTCGACTTGTTGCTGGTCTTTCTCAACCTGCTTAGCGGCTTTCTTGATCTCATGGTAAGACATAAGAGTGACTCCATCTATTGGGTTTGAGTTTCTATTTCTTGGAACCTAATGGCCTTCCAACGCCATACTTACGGCTTTCTCCACATGAAGCCTGAGGGTATCGAAAAGGGGCAGTTTATTGTCTACCTTCGCGACAAGCATGGGAAGCTCCGTGCACGCCAGGATGACCCCCTGAGCCCCCCCTTTTTTGAGTGTATCTATTGTCTCGAGTGTTCTTTGCCTGGATTCTTCAATGATTTTTCCAAAGGCCAGTTCGTTGAAAATAACGTCATTGATGAATTCTTTTGCCCCTTCATCCGGGATAATCACATCAAGACCGGCATCACGGAGTTTGTCTTTGAAAAATGCACCTTCCATCACTACCCTTGCTCCCAGGAGCCCGACCCTCGATAACCCGGCCGCGTTGATCGCTTCCGATGCCGCATCGGCTATGTGGACCAGTGGAATATGAATCGCGTTTTGTATCTGGTCGGCTATCTTGTGGACGAGGTTGCAGCAGATCAGAAGGAAATCAGCGCCCCCCTTTTCCAGCCTGCGGGAAGAGTCAATCATGATTTCAAGCAGTTCAGGCCATTTGTCCCGGCTTTCAAGGCTATTTATTTCATGGTGATTTACGCTGTGCATGAGGATTTTTGCAGAATTCAATCCCCCGAGCTTTTCTCTCATCCGCTCGTTTATCAACCGATAATATTCGGCCGAAGATTCCCAACCCATCCCGCCGATAAGGCCAATGGTTTTCATCTGTCAATCCCCTTGAAAAGAAATCCCAACCATTCAATGAAAAGGTCAGAAGGACGCATCCAGATATTCTTTCGGGACTCTCCTTGTGATGCCGCACAGAATTTCGTGGCTGATGGTCCCCGCCTTTTCAGCAATTTCATCCACAAGGATTTCCGCGCTGTTTTGCTTTCCGAAAAGAACGACCTCGGATCCAACGTTCGCCTCAGGAACGTCCGTCACATCGATCAGGGTCATGTCCATGCAGACACGTCCTACCACCGGCGCCCGCAGGCCGGATACCAGCACTTCTCCCTGATTGGAAAGGAGCCTGGGATAGCCGTCTGCGTATCCAATGGGCAGGGTGGCTATTCGGCTTTTCCTTGCTGTTTCAAAGGTCCGACCATAGGAAACGGTTACCCCGCTTTCTACTTCCTTCAAAAAGGCAATGGCGGTTTTCATGGTCATCGCGGGTCTGAGAGGAACAGAGTGATCCACTTCAGAGGATGGGTAGACGCCATAAAGGCTGATGCCGGGCCTTACCATGTCAAAATAGCTTTCCGGAAAATCAATGGTGGCCGCACTGCCTGCAAAGTGTTTCATCGGGATTTGAATGCCACGTGTTTCGAGGTCAGCAACCACGTTCTTGAATTGATCCAGTTGATGGTAAGAAAACCATTTATCTTTTTCATCAACAGAGGAAAAGTGTGAGAAAAGTCCCTCCACCCGGATATTCTTCAGAGACAAGGCCCTTTCAACAAAAGGCAAGACATCCCTGGGGGAGAGTCCGATTCTCCCCATGCCGGTGTCGACCTTGATATGAACCGGGGCCTGCCGATCGCTCATCTCGGCGGCCTGATCAAGGGCGAGGAGGCTTTCGGGTGAGCATACGGTCGCAGTGATGTTATGTTGAAAAAACTGGTGAGCGCCATTGGGCAAGGCCTCTCCCAGAACAAGGATCGGTAACCTGATGCCGGCTTCTCTTAAAATGATCCCTTCTTCCAGTAGGGCCACACCAAGCCAGTCCGCACCCGCCAAGAGAGCGGTTTTGGCCACGGGCACAATCCCGTGACCATAACCGTCCGCCTTGACAACGGCCATAAAAGCGGGCCCTGTCCCCACATGCCTCTTGAGGCTCTGTATGTTGAAAGCTATTGCCCCGAGGTTCACAATCGCCCGGGTCGGCCGTATGTCCACGATCCTTCCTTCCATGCAACCGGTCTCCGCGTTGCCGTCTTTATGCATATCCCAGAACCCCGGGCAGCCACAGAGAGAAGAAGGGGAGGTAGGTCACAGCCAAAAGCATAGCAACTTCCGCGGCAATGAAGTACATGGCGTCTTTCATGGATTTTTCGTATGGGATATCAGCAATCTGCGAGGCCGTCATAAGGGTCATGCCCATAGGAGGCGTGGCGTTGCCGATGTTCAGACCCAGCATCATGATCATGGCGAAATGGACGGGGTTGACCCCGATTTTTGCCATGGCGGGAGAGAGGACCGGCCCCAGGATCAAGGCTGCAGGTATAACGTCTATGAACATGCAAACGATCAGGATGAACGCATCCACGAGAGTCAGGATGACCATGGGATTGTGGCTGATTGACAGGGAAAGCTTTGCAGTCGCATCAATAATCCCGGACAGGGTGATAAACCACCCCAGCGCGGCTGCCGCGGCGATGAGGAGGAAAACGATTCCGGAAAGCCTGACGGTGGAGAGCATGGCGGCCCAGATCTCTTTGATGGTGAGACTTTTGTAGACAAACACCCCAATGATTATGGCGTACAAGGCCCCCAGGGCAGCGGCTTCCGAGACCGTGGTAATCCCAAAAAGAATGGTTCCCAGGATGATGAGGCCGGTGCCCATAGCCAGCAAGGCCTGATACCCGGCGCTGCACATTTCTTTGAAAGAGGCACGTTCAAAACGAGGGTATTTGCGACGCCAGCTCATAAAAAAGCTGATAACCAACAGGGCAGCCCCACACAGCAGGCCCGGGATGATGGCTGCCGCAAAGAGGGCCGGAACCGAGAGCCTGATGATGGAGGCATACAGGACCATAACGATGCTGGGCGGAATAATAGGTCCGATGACGGAGGAAGTGGCTGTCACGGCGGCCGCGTATCCGGGTTCATATCCCTGCTTTTTCATGGCTGGAATCAGGATGCCACCGATGGCCACCGTATCCGTTACGGCCGCGCCGGTCAGCCCAGAGAAGAGGATACTTGCAAAGATATTGACATGAGACAGCCCTCCATGCAGGTGCCCCATCAGACTGTTGGCAAAGCGGATGAGCTGTTCGGTCATACCCGAGCGATTGAGAAGTTCGGCCGCCAGGATAAAAAAGGGAACTGCAACCAGCACATAGGCCGCACTGCCTGCATGTAGACGCACTGCCACCGGCTCCAGGTAATCCAGCCCTCCCATGGCAAAAAGGCCGACCATGGAAGAAAACCCCATGATATACCCAATGGGAACAGCGAGGAGCATCAAGGCAAAAAAGACTATGAATGTGATCGTCATGCTACCCTCTTTTTCTTTTCTCAATGGCCCGGTCCACAATAGAAGGCCAAGCCAATATATGGATGAACTGAATGACTCCGCTTACAGGAACTGCCATTAGGCGCCACTTGAAAGAGACTTGAAAGTTCGCCGTGATCATCATAATCTGATCTGCTCTTGCGGCCGCGAGCCATCCCTGCCAGATGACAACGATCAGCCACAAGCCGATGACAGCGCCGCCGAAAAGCCGAATCGCCCGATCGAGTTTGGGGGGTAAAACGTTCACAAATGCTTCGACGGCAACGTGTTCTCCCTCCTTAAGCCCGATGCTGATTCCCACCAGGGCGATCCATACCAACAGGATCCGTGAGACCGGGACAGGCCATGGAAGGGGATCGTTGAGTACATAGCGGAAAAAAACAGCGTAAATATTTATGGCAAACAGGGCGACCACGAACAAACCAAGGATTCTGAGGACCACCCAGTTTACCCGGTCACTGAAGGCGAGTATGATTTTCATGCATGAGCCCTTTCATCACAAGGCAGATTTGATGACTTCCAACGAAGTCATCATCGTGCCCATGGACGGGCACGCAAATCAATGGGTTGTTTTTTAACCCGTTGACTTGTAAGGAAACCGAAAATCGCATTTTTCGGTTTCTGCTAGTAAAAAGTCCACGGACGGACTTTTTACGGTTACATCAGATTGGATGAAGTGGTAAAAAATCCAGCTACAGAATTCTTCAAAACAATACTAATCTGTTGGCTTTTCTGTCCAAGACAATTACCAGACCCGAAGGTCCGGCAATTGTCCTGACACAGGTTGTTAAAGGAACAGCTCGGACCTATTTCCCCCATTTGTCCCAGTATTCCTTGTCAAGGTTTTTGCTGATTTCATCGACTTTGTTCCAGACTCCATGGACAAATTCAGGCTTCATGCCGAATTTTGTCGTAACCCACTTGTAATAGGCAGGCTGCATCAGATCGCGGAAAGCGGCTTTTTCTGCTGATGTGGGCACATAACAGGCCTTGAAATGTTCACATCCCTCTCTCCACCCCAGATAGGTGAGGTGGACAGAGAGGCCATGGGCGTACAAGACCGCCTGACGGGCCGCACGGAGGATAACGTGCTGGTACTTCTCAGGCAGGCTCTTAAACCACTTGTCGTTAATAACCCAATTGAGGCTGTTATAGACATGGCCGGTCCAAGTGCTGTATTTGCAGACGTCCCAGAATTTCATGGCCGCGTTGAGGCCCGGCGCGTTGAATTGCCCATCAGCCACACCGGTCTGCAAGGCCGTGGGTACCTGCCCCCATTCCAGCGGCACGGCCTTGGCGCCCGTTGCTTCGATCATGGCGATGTGGGCCGGGTTTTCTTCCACACGAATGCGTAGGCCCTTCATGTCTGCTGGGGACTTGATCAAGCGCTTGTTGTTGGTAAAAGCCACAAATCCGCCACCGTCATCCATGGTGCCGAGATAGCGCAATCCTGTTTTTTCCCTCAATTCCTCCATTAATTCCGCGTAATATTTGCTGTTGAAAAATGCCCACGCAACATTGAAATCTTTGAAAAGGTAAGGTGTTGCAATGACCTGGTATTTCGGGAAAAAGGAAGAGAAGGCCCCTGAAGAAAGAACGGCACTTTGAACCGTCTTTCCCTTCTGGGCCTTCTGGGTATACTCAATCTCAGTTCCCAGGATCATATTCCCGAATATTTTGACTTCAACGTCACCGTTTGTTTGTGTTTTTACAACATCGGCGAAGCGGTGCAGTGCCGGGTGGACCTCATTGTTTGTCATGCTCACCGGATAGACATGGGCCAGCACCATGGTGTATTTGGCGGCCTGAGAAGCGCTTGGTGCTACGAAAACCAACCCCGTGACAATGGCCATTGCCACAAGGCAAAAGCAAATTCTTGACAGAGTTTTCATTGTTCTTCCCCCCTTTTCATGTTTGTTCTGTTGATAGTGATCCGATGGCCATGAGCCGATCGCTTTTCTCGGAATAAACCTGCCTTTTCAACCTGAAACGAAAGAACGGCGGATCCTCATGGCGTTTCCCCATTCATTTCATTGGAATCACCCCCCTTCCTCAGCTTAGGCCCTTTTCATGACAGGCCCTTAATTTATGACCCTCATCTCCTGTCCGACCTTCACAAAGGCCCCAATGGCTTTGTCCAGGTCTTCCCGGGTCAATGCCGCAGAGAGTTGGACGCGAATACGGGCCTTTCCTTTCGGGACCACGGGGTAAGAAAAGCCGATCACATAGATGCCTTCTTCAAGCAGCCGGTCCGCCATCCGGGCAGCCACCTTTGCGTCCCCCAGCATGATGGGGACAATGGGGTGGTCGCCGGGGGTAATCCGGTATCCCGCCTCCTGCATCCGGGACCGGAAATAGATGGTATTCTGTTCCAGCCTGTCCCTGAGTTCCGTTGAAGCCGAGACCATTTCAATGGCCTTTATGACCGCCGCCGCCACTCCCGGTGCAAGGGTATTGGAAAAGAGATAGGGCCGGGATCGCTGGCGCAAGATTTCAATGATTTCTTTCCGCCCCGTGGTAAATCCTCCCGAGGCCCCGCCCATGGCCTTTCCGAACGTGGATGTGATGATATCGACGCGGTTTGAAACACCGTGATATTCCGGTGTCCCCCTCCCGGTCTTTCCAACGAAGCCCGTGGCGTGGGAGTCATCCACCATGACAAGCGCATCGAAAGAC
>CAYOIU010000002.1:0-46782 GCA_964404085.1 uncultured Desulfobacteraceae bacterium
CCGGGCTGCATCAGGCTGACCACATCGAAGGTATTGAGTCCTGATTTGACAAAGAGGAAGATGATGGTCGGCAGGATCAGGGCGCTTCCGGCCAGGAGATAGAGGAACAGCTTCATGGCCCCATACTCTTTTCGGGTGCTGCCCCATATGGCAATGAGTGGGTACATGGGAAAGAGAGACACGTCATACCAGACGAAGATGAAAAAGAGATCCATGCTCATGAAAAAGCCGAAGACCCCGGTCACGAGCAGAAAGAAAAAGGCCAGGAATTCCTTTACGCGCTCCTCCAGTTCCCACATGGTGAGCACACCGGTAAAAAAGATAATCCCGGTGAGAAGCAGCAGCGGGAGACTGAAGCCGTCCACCGCATTGAAATAGGAGATGCCGAAGGCTTTGAACCAGGGGACTTGCTCGACGAACTGGAGCCCTCCCCGGGTCCGGTCAAAGACGCAAAAAAGGATCACCGAGAGGACCAGGGTGATCCCTGAAAAGACAAGTCCGATCCCTTTGATCAACCCTTTGCGGTCCCCGGGAACGAAAAGAATCAGCAGCAGGCCGGTCACGCAGCAGAGGAGGATGGCCGAGAGAAATGGAAAATGGGCAAATGTCAAATTCATGGGCCTTCTATCCTATCAAAAAAAAGAGGATCAGGACGGTCACAACGGCGAAGAGTACCATCAGGTTATACCTCAGAATTCCCGACTGCAGGAACGAGAGGACCCGCCCTGCGGCCACGGTGAACCGGGCAAAGCGATCAAGGCTCCCGTTGATGGCCAACCGCTCATTCTCGGCTGAGAGTCTGGAAACGGTCCCGTCGAGAATAGTTTTCACCATTTTGCTGTAAAAATGATCCAGATACCAACGATTCGAAAACAGGGCCTTCAGCCAGGGAACCCGTTCAACAAATCCCACACGGGAAGAGCCCTTGCGGCCGAACTCGAACCACGCCACAGCAACACCCACAAAAACCAGTACCATTGAACCGTAGACCACTCCACTGTGGGCCGCGGCGCCGCCTCCATGGATTTCCTGCCGGGTCAGGAGGAAAAGCTTGAGGGGTTCCTCAAAAAAGCCAAGGGCCAGCGTGATACCGGCCAGGATAATGAGCGGCCAATGCATCACACGGTCAAGTGTTCTCTTGTGTGCAGCTGCCATGGGACCTGAGGGTCCGGTGTCCCCTTCTTTCCCGAGCACGCTTTCGGTTTCCCCTGGAAACAGAATAATGAAAACCAGCCTGAAGGCATAGTAGGCGGTGAGGAAAGCGCCTGCAAGACCCGCCCATACCCAGACGGGGTTTTTCAGCCCTGCGAGCGTCGCCATAATGGCCTCTTTGCTGAAGAAGCCGGAAAAAGGTGGAAGCCCCGCAAGGGCCCCTGCCCCTGCGATCAGGCAGACCATGGGGATCGCGGCTCCCCGGCCGCCCCGCCTGCCGATGTGGAACAGATCATTGGTTCCATAGTGGTGAATCCAGACACCGGCGCAGAGGAAGAGCAGCGCCTTGAATGCAGCGTGGGTAGTGAGATGAAAGGCCCCTGCAAAGGTGCCTCCGGCTGCAAGGGCCATGATCATGAACCCCAGCTGGCTGATGGTGGAATAGGCCAGGACTTGCTTGATGTCCCTCTGCACCATGGCCATGGTGGAAGCCATAAGCATCGTGATGGTGCCGATGCAAAGGAAGACGGTCATGGCGCTTTCCGACTGGCTGAAAAAAGGAAAGAGGCGGAGAAAGAGAAAGACGCCCGCTGCCACCATGGTGGCCGAATGGAGCAAGGCACTCACCGGTGTGGGTCCTTCCATGGCATCCGGAAGCCACGTCAGAAGGGGAAACTGTGCACTCTTTCCCATGATTCCCCCGAACAGGAGAAGGGCCGAAACCGTGATCAGTAAGGGCGTCATCCGGGTCGCCGCCCCCACGCTGTTCAGTGCCAGGATATCCAGATTTCCGAAATGGATGAGCAGGAGAAAGAGGCCGATGAGAAAGGCGGTGTCCCCCAGTCGGGTCATGACAAAGGCCTTCTTTCCTGCCTGGCTGGCACGGAACTTTGCATACCAGAAACCGATGAGGAGGTAGGATGAGAGGCCTACCAGCTCCCAGAAGACATAAAGCTGCAGCAGGGAAGACGAGACACTCAGGCTCATCATGGCCCAGGCGAACAGGGATTGAAAGGCATAGTAGCGGGAAAACCCTGGATCACCGGCCATGTACCCCAGGGAGTAGATCTGAACCAGGCAGCTGATGAGCGCCACGAGGGTGAGCATGAGCAGACTGGTCGGGTCCAGGAGAAACCCGAAACGAATGTCGATCTCGCCGGCCATGAGCCATCGTCCGGTGTACGCGATGGGGTGGCCCGTGTGCCAGTTCAACACAACGAGCCACAAAACGGCCATCAGAGAGGCGGTAACAGCTCCCACCGAGATCCCGGCGGAAAGCCGCGGATGAGACCGGGTGAGGACCGAAATCCCTCCAAAAGAGAGGAACGGCAGCGACAGGGCCACCACGGTGATGAGCAGGGTCGGCTCCCGGGTCAGGGCGGGAATCATAAGTTACCTCTGATTGATGATGCAAAATGGTTTGGACCGGCTTCTTCCATGACAATTACCATTTCAGGATATTATAGGTGTCCGGATCCAGCGATTCGGTTTTTCGATAGGCCGCCACAATCAACACCAGCCCCACCGACACCTCGGCCGCGGCCACGCCGATCAGGAAAAGCACGAAGACCTGCCCCGTAAGCAACTGCCATCGCAGGGCCGCCCCAACAAATGCGATGGCGGCTCCATTCATCATGATCTCAACGCCCATAAGGAGCATGATCAGATTGCGACGTGCCAGCATGCAGACCAACCCGACCGCAAAAATCATACCTGCCAGAACAACGACGTGACCGTAGGGAACAATCATGGTTCATCCTCCTTCACTTGTTCTCCCTTCCCTTTTCCCAGGTGGATGACTGCAACCAGGGCAACTAGGAGCAGAAGGGAGATGATCTCCACGGCGAGCCAGTAGTTCTGGAACACAAACCGGCCGAATGTCGCCGGCTCGGCAAGGGACATTTCCAGTATGACCCGGCCGGCGGGATCCCGGATGACCATGAAAACAATCAATAGGAGAAAAAGGATTCCAAGCAGGACGCCCGGTCCCCACCTGCCTACGGACGTGCCCTGCTCCGCGCTGGTCTCCATCCTGAGGGTCATGATGACGAAGAGAAACAGGACCATAATAGCCCCTGCGTAGATGATCACCTCCAAGGCGGCCAGAAACGGCGCCCCCAGCAGGTAAAACAGGACTGCCGTTCCGAGGAACGATACGATCAGGCAGATCACCGCGTGGACCGTATTTCGGCGGGTGACGGCCAGGACACTTGCCCCCAGGATGATGATTCCCACCAGGTAAAAAACGGCCCCATACCATGTCATGAAAAAATCCTCCAGATCCTCGGCTTCAATCCAAACCGCTTTCTCAACGAGGCCCCTCAAATGCAGAAAAACCTGGGGAACTAAGGCAGATTGCTTTTGAGATTCACCGGTTTTTTCTCCCCCACGTGGGTCCCCTTTTCTCCAAGGACATCGACCCCGGCAAATCGGTAGAAATTGTAATCCGTATTCTTGCCTCCATGGTCCACCAGCAGGTCCTCTTTTTCCGCCACCAGGGTCAAAATATCGTACTGACAGTGTTCGAAATCGGGCGTCAACTGGATGGCCAGTGTGGGGCAGGCCTCCTCGCACAGGCCGCAGTAGATGCACCGGGCGAAGTTGATCCGAAACCAGCGGGCCCAGCGCCGACCGTCTTCTCTTTCCGCGGCCTGCATGGAGATACAGCTCACCGGGCACACTCCGGAGCAGAGGTAGCAGGCAACGCAGCGCTCGTCGCCGTCCGGGTCACGGGTGAGGATGATCCTGGCCCGGGACCTCTCCGGCAGCGGCCGTTTGTATTCCGGGTATTCCTCGGTGACGGGCCTTCGAAACAGGTGCCTTAGAACGGTGACGAAGCCACCTGCCAGACTCCCTATGATCTCCACAATCCCCTGGTTTGACATCCCATTGTTGGTCATACCATCCTCTTCCACCCTCCCTGATCCACCATCAAGGCATCATCTGTGGCGTTGCCTTCGTTCGCTCCTCCCTGCGGCGTATTGCTCCATACGCCTCTGTCGTCGCTCCTCGGCGCCTAACATCTAATGCCTTGCTGGTGATCAGGAATCTTCCCAAAGCAGTTCATCAACCCGCTACCAGCAACATCAGGCCGCCTGTAAGTGCAATATTGACCAGGGCGACAGGGACCAGCACCTTCCACCCCAGGTCCATCAACTGGTCATAACGCAGTCTCGGAAGGGTTCCCCTGATCCAGATCATGACAAAGATCACGAGGGACACCTTCAGGCAGAACCAGACCAGGGGCGGCAGCAGGGGTCCGTGCCAGCCCCCGAGAAAAAACACGGCAAGCAGTGCACCCAGGGAAATCATGGTGATATACTCCCCCAGGAAGAAGAGCCCGAAACGCATGCCACTGTACTCGGTATGGTAACCGGCCACCAGTTCATGTTCCGCCTCCGGCAGATCAAAGGGGATGCGCTTGATCTCGGCCACGGCACTTATGAAGAACACGCCGAATGCGAGCGGCTGCAGCACAATGAACGGCATTCCGGCCTGGGCCTTTACAATATCAACCAGGCTGAAGGAATGGGCGAGCATGACCACGGGAACCAGCGAGAGCCCCAGGGAGAGTTCATAGCTGATCATCTGTGCAGCCGCGCGGATACCGCCCAGGAGGCTGTACTTGGAATTGGACGCCCAGCCCCCGAGGACGACGCCGTAGACGCCCAGGGAGGAAAGGGCGAAGACGTAGAGCAATCCCACATTCAGATCCGATATGACCAGGGGGACTCTCCTTCCCCAGATCACCCACTCTTTTCCGAACGGCACCACCGCAAAGATAAGGAGTGCGGTGATGGCCACCACGGCAGACGCAAAGAGAAAGACCATGCGATCGGCTCCCCCTGGGACGGTATCCTCCTTGGTCAGGAGTTTGACGATATCCGCCACAGGCTGAAGGAGTCCAAAGGGACCGGCCCTGTTGGGACCCAGACGGAGCTGTAGCCTTCCCAGAAGTTTCCGTTCCACGTAGACCAGCCAGCCTGCCACCAGGAGCAGGGCCACCAGGACGGTCCCGAGTTTGATGAGGAGGAAAATGATTCCGAGAATCCAGCCGATCATGATCTTCGCCTATATCCGCTTGATACGGTTCATGGGCAGGGTTTTCTTCAACCCGGAGACCTTCTGCCAGTCCAGTTGCCGGTGCCTGGGAAGAACCATGACCCCCTGGGCCATGTTCTCCATCACCAGGAAGTCCACCTCCAAACAACCGCCGTCCAGGTGCAAGGCGACCCTTTTCCCTGGGGCAAGTCCCAGCCGGGCCGCATCCTTGGGGTGCACCGCTAGGTAGGGGACTGTTTCGGCTTCCCGCGTGTGGGCGGACCAGGAAGAGAGGTCTTCCGTACCGAACGTCCAGTCCACCAGGATGAGTTCCAGGCCCTCCCCATCGCCCTGATCGTTTTCAGAAAACAGTGCCTCTTCAGTAAACGCCTTTTCCCGCTTCGAATCGGGCAGCCACCGCCGATCGTGACCTTCACCCCGTTGATCCAGGAGCTTGGCAAGGGAGGGATTCTCTTCCGCCGGACTTGCTGCGAGATTACCATGCATCGGACAAGTCTCCCGGATCGAAAGGTTTTTTGCCAGATCCTTCAGCACTTCGCCTGCCGCCATCACCCCACCTCCGGGCACGTGATCAAGGTGGTGACGGGGAGGATGGCCTCCCTCCCCGGTACGGGATAGGGACGTGCCCGCCCGGTGAACGGCCCACGCCTTTTGAATCCGCCCTTCCTGATTGATATAGCGGCCATCGGTTTCGAATACCGTGGCCGTGGGCAGGACCACATGGGCCCTTTCTACGGCACGGGATGGGAGATAGTCCAGCACCACCAAAAAATCCAGCTTATCCAGGGCACGGTTCAAGCGGGAAAGGTCAGGGAACGATCCAAAAGGATCATTCTCGATCATCAGCAAAGCCTTGATCTTTCCCTGTTCAACCGCCTCCATCAGCGTCTCAGAGGCACCTCCCGAATTTGAGAAAAGGGCCGTACCAAAACCATTGGGTCCCTGCAGAACATAAAAAAGTCCAGCCCACCCTTTCATTTCCCGCATCAGGAGGGCATAATCCGCGGCAAGGGCCGGCGTGTTTGCCTCGACCATATCCATGCCGCAGACAATGACCGGCCTCGTGGATTCCTCAAATGCGGGCCGGATCTTTGAGATCTCTTCCAAAAAGCCACCATCTGGCTCAGGAGCGCCGGCGCAGGCATCAAAATACTGTAAGGCATCCGCGCCCAGCCCCTCAGCCACTTTTCGGGGGACGGTTCTTGTCATGAGGGCTTGAATGCAGTGGTTCAATCGGGAGGGACGCACCGCCAGGTGATGAAAATCAAGGGGCAGAGAAACGGGTCTGGGATCCAGGACCGCCACGACCGCTCCCCTCCGCTGGGCCTGTCTCATGGCCAGTGCCAGCATTGGGGCCTCATTGAGCGGGTCACCACCCACCACCAGAATGAAGTCCGCCTCCTCCACTTCCTTCATGGAGACGGCCAGAGAGTCCTCTAACCTCCAAACCGCCGTTTGGGTCTTATGCTCCAGGCATGCATCCAGGAAGAAGCGGGGTCCGGTCCAGCCCTGGTTGCGGCATAGACTTGCGACCTCTGCCATAGTCTCCAGACTGTTTCGCGATGAGCCCAGGCAGGCGACCGCTGTGGGACCGTCGCTCTCATGGATCTCCTGCAGCCTCTGCGCCACGGTACCAAGCGCCTCTTCGTGCGCCACTTCCCTCCCGTTTACCTTTGGCTTGCGCGGTCGATCCCGATGCTCGGCATATTGAAATCCATAGCGTCCGCGATCGCAGATCAAATAGCCGTTCACTTCTTCGTTCAAACGGGCCTCAATACGCATTATTTCCCGATAGTGGGCACTGCCCACAGTGCTGCAGCCCAGAGAGCAGTGGAGACAAATGGACGGTCCCCGCTCAAAATCCCAGCGCCTCCCCTTGAACCGGGAAGGCCTGTCCGTAAAAACGCCGGTTGGACAGATATCAATGAGGTTCCCTGAAAAGGGACTTTCCAGAGGACCCTCTTTGAACCTTCCGAAATAGGTGCGGTCGGCTATTCCCAGGGCTCCCAGATCCCGGTAGCCGGCAAATTCCTGGTAAAAACGCCTGCAGCGCCAACACTGAATACACCGGTTCATTTCATGCTGCACGAAAGGCCCAAGATACTGATCCGTATAGGTCCGCTTCTTCCCCACGTACCGTCTGAGACCATGCCCCCCGGAGATTGTTTCATCCTGGAGCAGACAGTGTCCTCCCTCGTCACACACCGGGCAGTCATGGGGATGGTTGAGCATGAGGCATTCAATAATCCATCGGCGAAACGCCACGGCCTCCGGGTCTGTTGTGGATACCACCATTCCCTCTTCCGCCTCCACCATGCAACTCATTTCCAGGCCCTTTACCGGTCCTTCAAGGAATTTGACGGCGCACATGCGGCAGGCGCCCAGGGACCCCAGGGCGGGATGGTAGCAGAAGCGTGGAACTATGATGCCCAACCGCTCGGCCGCGTCGATGACTTTGGTCCCGTCGGGAACGCTGATTGCACGATTATCGATGATCAGGTTGACCATAACGAATTGTCCACTGTCTCTTGAGGCCAGGCATTGGCACCGTAGGGGCACTTGTGCCGGCTGATGTGTTCCCGGATCTCGTCCTCGAAATAGGTCAGGAGACCCTTCAACGGGGCTATCGCTCCTGGAGCAAAGGCGCAGTAGGCATGGCGCATGGCCTCGCACATCTCCTTAAGCATGGGAATAAAGGATGCTTCCCCTTCCCCCGCTTCAATGCGCTGCAGCAGGTCTCTGACAAAGGGCAACCCTTCCCGGCAGGGGGTGCAGAATCCGCAGGACTCCCTCGCGAAATAGGTTATCAGGTTCAAGGTGGCCCCCACCAGACAGGTCTCTGCGTCAAACACGATGATGGCCCCTGTTCCCAGCCTCTGGCCCGCCTTTTTCAGGACATCGAAGTCCATCTGGATGTCATAAAATTCCGCCGGCAGAAATCCGGTGGATGCCCCCCCCGGAAGACAGGCCTTGAAGACGGAACCGGGCAGCATGCCGCCTGCGCTCAGCTCGATGATCTCGCTCAGGCGGGTACCCAGTGGAAGTTCGAAACAACCGGGTTTTCTCACCTTTCCGCTGACGCAGTAGAGCTTGGTCCCGGCCCCGGCCCGGGCAAGCCCCCGGAACCACTCCGGACCCTTTCTGACGATATGCGGCACGTAGGCCAGGGTTTCCACGTTGTTGACAACGGTGGGTCTTTGCCACAACCCTTTCTGGGCCATGTGCGCTGTTTTGTCCGGGCGCGGTCTTTTCCCCTGGAGGGCGTTAACCTGGGCCGAGGCCTCGCCGCAGATGTAGCGGCCTCCGCTCCGGTGCACCTCGATTTCGAAGGCAAATCCGCTACCCAGGATGTTTCCCCCCAGGTAACCGACCTCCCTGGCCGCCACCACTTCCTTCTCCAGGAGTGCGGCCTCCCTTTCATAAGAGGGCCGTATGAAAAGGATGCCTTTCTGGGCGGAAACGGCATATCCGGCCAGGAGGATGCCCTCCAGGATCATGTGGGGATCCACATTGAAAAGGACCCGATCCTTGAAGGTCCCCGGTTCCATTTCATCGCTGTTGGCTACGATGTATCTGGGAAAAGTACCGTCATCTGGCACGCCCTCCCACTTCTTTGCTGTTGGAAAACCGGCCCCACCCCTTCCCCTGAGCCCGGATTCTTCCACCAACCGCCGAACATCCTTTGGCGAAAGGTTCCGGAGGGCATGGGCCAGGGCTTCGTAGCCGCCGCTGCTCCGGTATTCATCCAGCGTTGCAGGTCCTTCCGATTTCCTGTTTCTAAAGAGTAGTTGCTCAAGCATCCCTGCCGCCCTCATCGGGCCGAGGAATCTGCCCTTTTCGTAAGCTGTCCAGGATTTCATCGATCTTATCAGGGGTCAATGGCCCGTAAGTCATATCACGGATGATCATGGCCGGTGCTCGATCGCATTGGCCCATGCACGCCGAAGGCAATACGGTGAAAAGGCCGTCTTTGCTTTGCTCCCCCACTTTTACTCGCAGCTTCCTGCAGAGGTATTCCACCAGCGATTCCTCGCCGAACATCCAGCAGACGACCCCGTCACAGGCATGGATCACAAACTTGCCCACAGGCCGGCGATAGATAAAGTCATAGAAAGTCGCCAGTTCTTCCATTTCCAGGGGGGTCATGCCCAGGAGTTCAGCCCCTTCCACAAGACCCTCGTCCGTCAGGTAGCCGTCGCGGGTCTGCAGGGCGTACATCACTTCGATTGCCAGCTCGCGGGGATGCTCGGCTTGCGGGATTCTTTTCCGAAGTTTTTCCAAAAGGTCTTGAGTCCTCATCATCAGTCCGACTACCGATCCAGATCAGGCAGGATGTAATCCAGAGACCCCACGATGGCTACGAGGTCCGGGATGGACCCTCCCAGGGCCATCAACGGGATGGCCTGCACATTGGCGAAATCAGGGGTTCGGATGCGCATGCGATAGGCCATGTTGAGGCCGTCGCTCACCACGTAGTAGCCCTGCTCCCCCCTTGCCATCTCCGTTGCCGCATAGGCCTCACCTTTTGGAATCCTGGGCCCCCGGGTCACATTGATGAAATGGTGGATGAGGCTTTCGATATCCTTGAGCGTGTCGCCCTTTTCAGGAACTGCGTAGCGATAGTCATCCGTGACATATCGCCCGGGGGGCATCTGATGGGCCGCCTGTTCGATAATCCTCAGGCTTTGACGCATCTCTTCCACGCGCACCAGGTAGCGGGCGTAGCTGTCCCCCTCCGACCTGGTTGGAATATCGAAGTCAAAGGTCTCATACGCCGAGTAAGGCATTGCTTTCCGAAGGTCCCACTCCATCCCACAGGCCCTCAGGTTGGGCCCGGTCACCCCCCATTCGATGGCATCCTCCAGAGAAAGATGACCGACCCCGCGGGTCCTCGCCTCGAATATAGGATTCTTCGTGATGATGGCCTCGTACTCCTTGAGGCGGTCCGGAAGATACCTGATAAAGGCCTCCAGGGGCTCTTTCCATCCTTTGGGAAGGTCCGCCGCGACACCCCCCAGCCGGAACCACGCCGGGTGCAGCCGTCCGCCGGTGATCAGTTCCACGATATCCATGATTCTCTCTCGGTCACTGACCGTGTAGAAGGCGGGCGTCATGGCTCCCACATCCATGGCCATGGTTCCGAAAAACATGAGATGGTTGGAGAGGCGGAACAACTCACTGAGCATGACCCGGATGAACTGGGCCCGGTCAGGGACCTTTATCCCTGCAAGGGTTTCCACAGCGGTGAGGTACGAGAGGTTGTTGGCCACGCCGCTCAAATAATCCACCCGGTCCGTGTAGGGAATGAACTGGTGCCAGGACTGCCGCTCCCCAATTTTTTCCACACCCCGGTGATGGTAACCGATATCCATATCCATATCCGTGATCACCTCCCCCTTGAGAGAGACGATAAAACGCAGGAGCCCGTGCGTGCTGGGGTGATGGGGGCCCATATTCAGCAGGAGTTGTTCCCCTCCTCCGTCCTTTTTCAGGTAGATACCGCCGTCGAGGGGCTGTTGTTTTCGGGCATGCTCCAGGGAATAGGGTTCCATTTCCGTTGCACGGCCCGGGTAGCTTTTCCGCAAGGGGTACCCTTCCCAGTCGTGGGGCATGATGAGCCGCCGGAGATGGGGATGTCCCTCAAACCGGATGCCGAAGAGATCAAAAATTTCCCTCTCATACCAGTTTGCCGATGCCCACACATCGGTAATGGTTTCTGTAGCGGGGTCCGTACCGTTCAGGGCCACTTTCAAACGGACCCGACTCGCGGATTCGTAGGAAAGCAGTTGATAGACCAGGGTGTAGTCGGAAAAGGCTCCCCGCTCCCGCCGGGCGGATTCATCCAGCGCGGTCAGGTCGTCGAGACGGCGAAACCTGGGACTGGCCTCTCTTTTGAAAAAGCGCAAGACCTCTTTGATACTTCCTTCCTCCACGTGGAAAGTCAGCATGTCCGAGGTCCCGGCCGATTCTTTGACGGATTTTCCAAACCGATCGCGCAGGGTCCGGGCAAGGGTCATGTCCCGCTCACCCAATACCGTCCGATGAGCCGGCGGGCCCCACATCAATGCGGATCGGCTTTCACGGAAGTCCGGAGGGGTGACCGATGTTCCCCTGACAAGTGTGCCATTGTAACCGGGACCGCGCGGATCTCTGGACTTGGTCTGACCGTCCTCGAGAATCGGCCTTTCCGTCCCCTGGGAACCGCCTGGAAGGTGCAGTATGGAACGCGTGGGCCTCTCGGATTGTATCTTCTCCTGCAGTTTGATCAGGCCCTGCAGGACCGCTTCAGGTCTTGGAGGGCACCCGGGGATATAGACATCCACCGGCAGAAACTGGTCCACACCCTGTACGACACTGTAGACATCGTACATGCCCCCGCAGTTGGCGCAGGACCCCATGGAAATGACCCACTTGGGTTCCGCCATCTGTTCGTAGAGCCTGAGCACCACCGGGGCGATCTTCTTGAAGACCGTCCCGGAAATGATGAGGAGGTCGGCCTGCCGCGGGCTGCCGCGCAGGACCTCGGCGCCGAAACGGGAGATGTCGTAGCGGGAGGTGAAGGAGACGGATTCCTCGATAAAACAGCAGGAGAGCCCGAAAAAAAGGGGCCACAGGCTGTATTGCCGAGACCAGTTGATCAGAGCGTCTATGTTGCGGACTATCAGATTCCGGTCTTCTCCGTTGTTCCGGGTCCCCAATCAAGACCTCCTTTTTTCCACACGTAAATCAGGGTGAGCAGAAGAAGCACGATAAAGAAGGAAATCCGAAGCCATCCGGCCCAGCCGAGGTCCATCATGGCAACAGCCCATGAAAAAATAAATGCAGCCTCCACATCAAAGATAACAAAAAAGACGGCAACCAGGTAAAAGGGGACGGAAGGGCGATACCCGGCCATTCCCGTTGGAATAATCCCGCACTCATAAGGCCTGGACTTTTCAATGGTCTTTTTTTGCTCCCCCACCCAGCGGGCGAGAAAAAGGATGACTCCAATGAGCACCAGGACCAGCACTCCATAGACCACCAGGCTAAATACGCCCGGTTCCCATGGGGAAAAGCCGCTGTTCACCGCCGTCGCTGTCATACGCCTTCTCCTTTCGTGGACGTGGAAGGCCGTTGCCCTTCAGGTTACACAAATCTTTCGAGACTTGTCAATGAGAACACCTTGATGGTGATCAGGAATTTCGACGTATCACCCGATGCTACTCACTATGCGAAATTAGACGGTGGATTTGGGCTTTCGCTAATTCTTAAAACACGGCCCCTGGAGCCGGCCCGGCGGGAAGGTGATGCCTTGAGGATGGATCAGGGTGGATCATCCCCTTCCACTCTGTTATAGTGCTTCCGGTAAATCCATCGCCATTCAGGAGACACCCTATTGAAAAATAGGAAAAACCTGCACCGGTTCAATGAGCAAAATGCAGCCATTCCGCCGACGTCCGGCGAATCCCCTCCGCGGAAAATGGTCCCCTTCGGGTACCGGCAGATCCCAGAGAAAGAGAAGGCCGGATGGGTTCTCAACCACTTCAACACGGTGGCCGAAAAATACGATTTCATGAATACCCTCCTGAGCTTTGGTATCCATCTTCTCTGGAAACGAACCGCCGTCAAGGGACTCAATTTGCAACCGGGTGACCGGGTCATCGATGTGTGTGGCGGAACAGGGGACCTTGCCCTCCTCGCGGCCAGGGATATGGGCACTGCCGGCGGGGTGGTCTTATATGATATCAACAGAGCCATGATGGAAAGGGGCCGACCCAAGGTCGTGCGATCACCCTTGGGGCATAGAATCCATTTTGTCCAGGGCGATGCGGAACAGATCGCATTTCCCGACCGGACCTTTCACGCTGCCATGGTGGGATTCGGGGTCAGGAATCTGACCCACCTGGAAGAGGGTCTGAGGGAGATGCATCGGGTCCTGAGGCCGGGAGGAAAATTCATGTGCCTTGAATTCTCCATACCCACCGCGTTCCTCTTTCGCCGCCTTTACGACTTCTACTCCTTCCAAATCATGCCGCTTCTGGGCCGGCTCATCGGCGGTTCCCGGCAGGCCTACACCTATCTCCCCGAGTCCATCCGGACTTTTCCCCCTCCGGGTCGCGTGGCGGCCCTCATGAAGAACGTGGGATTCTCTGATGTGACCTTTCGAAGACTGACCAACGGCATTGCCTTTCTCTACCTGGCAAGAAAGGTGAAGGACGTGGAGGAGGAAGATGAAACTCAACCGGGTTGAAAAGTGGGTGGTCAACAACTCCCTCCGCGTCATGGCACAAAGTTTTGAAATGAAGCGATTTCTCCGTATGGCCCCGCTTCATCCGGGCGCAACGATTCTGGAGGTGGGATGCGGCCGGGGTGCAGGAGGTCGGCTCATTTTGAAGGCCCTTCAACCAGGGCAACTCCATCTCCTGGATCTGGATCCGCGCATGGTTGAAAAAGCCATGAAACTCTTTTCCGGGGAGGACGAAAAGAACATCTTCTGTCAGGTGGCCGATGCGACCCATCTGCCCTTTCGTTCCGGTTCCGTGGACGCCCTTTTCGGGTTCGGTTTTCTTCATCACGTCCCCGTATGGCAGGCAGCCGTTGGCGAAATCGCCAGGGTGCTTAAGTCGGGAGGAACCTATTTCATGGAGGAGCTCTATCCTTCCCTCTACCAGAACTGGCTGACCAAAAGAATCCTCCGCCATCCGCCGGAGAACCGATTCGAGAGCCTGGATTTGAAGGAGGCGATGACAAAGGAAGGAATGGACCTCAAAGAGGTGTTCGAATTCAGTAAGATGGGGATACTGGGAGTGGCCATCAAACAGAAATGACCCTGGTCTCAGGTCCACATGGATTCGGGCCCGGCTTTCAGGTGAGGTACTTGAGGGTCACCAGTAGAAGCAGGGCCATGGGGTAGTAACTGGCCCGATTGAAGAGGGTCATGGCCTGTTCCCGGTCCCGTTTTCTCAAAAGTGCCAAGGCGGGAAGAAGGAGGAGCAACACACCTGCCAGCAGAAAAGCAGCCCCGAAGACGGGTCCGATTTTCACCGGCGCAATACGTAAGAGAACCAGGTTTGCCCCTATAGCGAGGAGAAGGGATCCGAGAATCACCCGGCTGGAACGGTCCGGCCCGAACTCCACGGGGAATGTGCGTGATTTCAAATGCGTGTCTTCTTCCATATCGGTCCAGTCGGCCGGGATATTCTGCCCCCCGATCTCCCAGAAAAAGAGAAAGAGAAAAAGCACGGCCAGAAACGCAGGGGACGGGTGGGGATCAACCGCGAAGACGGCGGCTATCCCCCCGGAGGTCTTTACCGCCCCGCTGATAATGCTCCTCATGGAGCTGACCTTCAGCATGAGGCAGTAGATCAGCTCCAGGAAACTACCGCCCAGGAAGATGAGCACGCAGACGGGATTCAGCATATAGGCTCCCACTATTGCAACCACCGCCCATGCCGCCGCCCAAGCCATGCCCTCCCACAGGCTGAGGAGGCCCCGTGCCACGGGGTGTCGGATCATGACGCCGTCCAGGTAGCCTTCAGCGTTCTCGAATCCCCCCATCCGGAGTTTCAGCTTGTCCGTCCTCACGTCGACCAGGTCGTTGAGGGCATAGACTGCCGTATAGCCTGCAAAGGCGGTCAGGAGCCCCAGCAAGGCCACCTGCAAAGGGGGAAAACGGCCTAACCAGATCAGGGCCGCCAGGGCCGGTGTAGCCAAATCCAGAAGGCCGTGGGGCGTCCTGGAGAGGGCGAAATAAAGCTTCAGCCTCGTCATCATGTGGGCATGACTGTTCTGCGCCATACTTTTCAAAGGTACTGTGCGTACTGCTGTTTGAGGATATCTGCCGCCGCGCGAATGTCCTGCTTGACGAGGGCTGCCGAGTTCTCCAGTTCCTCCTGTATGGAATCCACATTCAGCTCATAGATCCTCTCGACACCGTAAGGGCCTATCCTCGCCGGGACACCGAAACCAATGGAATCCAGATCTTCCTCCTCCTTTAGAAGTCCATATTCTTCATTTAGAATCGCCACAACGGGTTGCACCTCCGATTCCCCGCTGATGATGGCGCGAAGCATTTCGCCCGCCGCACGGGCAGGACCTGCAGAGGCACTCTGGCCGGTCTCATTGACAAAGTGAGTGCCTCCCTTTTTGGCCTGTTCAATAATATCATCGATCACCTTGCGATCCATCCCTTCCATTTCGAGAAAGGCCTCCAGAGGAATGCCACGGACCGAAAAATAACGCAATGCGGCCACCATCGAGTCCCCGTGTTCACCAAAGACGATGCCCTGAACATCCTTTACAGAGACATCCAGGACCTTGGATATGGCATAACAGATCCGTCGTGAATCCAGATTCCCTGCCTGGCCCATGACGTTTTCACGGGGAAAGCCGCTCATTTTGTAACCCACCCAGGTCATGGCGGTCACGGGATTTCCCATATAGATCAGGATCGGCTTGTCTTTGCCTCCGCAGCTTTCGTAGAGCTCTCGGATCTGCAGGGTGGTTTTTGCCAATACATCGACGTTGCCCGAAAGCAAGTCACTGCGTGTCTGACCTTCGCGCCTCGGGGCCCCGACCCCGATAAAGATCACGTCCAGGCCTGCCATATCCTCTATGCTGTTGGTACCCATCAAGCGCGGCCCACGGGAAAGATTCGCCTTGAGATCCTCTATCCAGGCGCCGGCCCGGTTGGGATAGTCGCCTTTCGGTCTCCCGTAGAAAACGATCTCCTTTCCAAGGCCTTCACTCAGGAGGGAGAGGACCACATCCCTGGACACGTTTCCGAAGCCCCAGACACCCACCTTATTCCTTTCCTTTCGGTATGGGAAAAGCTTGCACGTCCTTGCGAATTCTTCATTCATTCTTTCCTCCATCGTCTTCTCAAGATAGGTTTTGGTTTCCCTGTAAACCCTACTTTGGAAAAGCAATTTTTTGATTCTAACAGGGACCTGGGTCCAAGTCAACGCGCGCCGATATTTGAATTGTCTTGATTTCCGGATGATTTTGGATAAAATAGAAATGTCGTCCGCCACGTTGAGAAACAATTCTTCCGGTATTCGAGCGTTTTTCCTTTGATTGCTTTCTTTTAAGAACGCGCCGAAGTGTTATCCTCAAATGGGTCTGTCAAGACCCCAAAACAGAGTGAGCAGCGGATGTTCAAAAAGGCCGACCCCATACAATCCACGCGTGCTGAAGACTTCGATTATATGAAGGTGAACGTGCCGTGCCAGGAGGGTTGCCCCGCCCTCACAAATGTACCGGCTTACATCCGCGCTGTATACAAAAACGATTTCAATCTTTCCTACAACATCAACCTGGAAGCGAATCTCTTTCCGGGCGTCCTCGGGCGCATCTGTTCCCGCCCCTGCGAGTCCAAATGCCGTCACGGAGAGAAGGAGCTCGGAAAACCGGTCAACATCTGTTATCTGAAGCGGGCGGCCGCCGATTTCAGGGGCAGGCATGTCCCCCTGGAAAATCCCATTCACCAGAGTGTGTCCCGGAAGGTGGCCATCGTGGGCGCGGGGCCCGCGGGACTTGCCGCGGCCCGCGATCTGGCACTCTCAGGGCTTTCCGTCTCCGTGCTCGAAGCCATGGAAAAGCCCGGCGGTATGCTGCGCTATGGCATACCTGCTTTCAGGCTGCCCCGGACCATCCTAAAAGAGGAAATTGAACGCATCCTGAGTCTGGGCATCGAACTCACGACCGGGGTTAGGCTGGGGGAAGAGATCACCCTCGATGGTCTCCTGGGGGATTTCAACGCCGTGCTACTGGCAACCGGATGTTACGTTCCCCGACAATTGAACATCCCCGGCGAACGATTCGACAGTGTTTTTTCCGGACTCCGATTCATGATGGATCTCAACGCAGGCCAGCCGCCTCGCGTCGGAAAGAAGGTTCTGGTACTTGGAGCGGGATTCACGGCGTTTGACTGTGCCCGCTCAGCATTGCGCCTCGGCGCTCCTGATGTTTCGATCTGCCTCAGGCGCACCGAGGAAGACCTTTCCGTAACCCGGGAAGAGGTCCTGGAGGCCAAAAGGGAGGGTGTCAGGATCGAAAGCCTGATGGTGGCCAAGACCATCCTGGGGAACGGAAACATAAGGGGTGTCGAATTCATACGAACCCGGCCGGGTCTCCCCGGACACGGCGGAAAAAGAGAGATCACCCCCATCGAGGGCAGTGAATTCATTCTTGACGCCGACACGGTCATCGTGGCCACCGGACAGGGACCCGAACCCTTGGCTCTAAAGGATAAGCGCGCCGGGGAAGGGATGGTGACAGTGGACAAGGGATCATTCAGGAGCCCTGTGTCCGGGCTTTATGCCACCGGGGACTACGTGACCGGCCCTTCCACGGTGATTCAGGCCATTGCAGCGGGGAGAAACGCCGCTGCCGCCATTTTCAGGGATATGACCGGCAGGGATTTTCTTGAGCGGGTCGTTACGATAGAAGACGCAGTGACCACCGACCGGCCCAGGGCCTGGGACTTTCTGCCGGCCCGGGAAATTCCCACCTTGGAGCCGATCCGGGATCGTTTCGGCAAGAAACCGAAGGAAGTTGAACTGGGTTACCCCGGGGAGCAGGCCGAAACAGAATCCAAACGTTGCTACCTCTGTTACCTGCACTATGAAATCGACATCAAGCGGTGTATCTATTGCCGATACTGCATCGATGTGGCACCGAGGGATTGCATCAAGCTGGTCAAGAAGATCATGACGAATGAAAACGGTGCAATCTCGGGCTTTGAAGAGACTACCGTCTGGAAAGAGGTCAACGGTATCATCATCGACAACTCCCGTTGCATCCGTTGTGGAGCGTGCATGGAGATCTGCCCGGTTGAGTGCATAAGCGTTTCGAAAGTCCAGCTGACGGAGCGCACCATCGGGAAATCGGAAGAACCATGAAGGAAGAGCACTTTATCATCATAGGAATGGGGCCTTCAGGTACCCAGGCCGCCTTTACGCTGCGGAAACAGGCACCGGATGCCCGTATCACCGTCATGAGCAAAGATGCGGAGCGTGCCTTTACGCCCCACATGCTTCCCGACTACATCGCGGGTAAGATTTCAGAAGAGGATCTCTACCCTTACGACCCATCGACCTGGGATGAACTGGATATTCATGTGAGGCGCGGCCAGAGGGTCACGGATGTCAATCCGGCCAATGGCTACCTGCTTCTGGATCACCGGGAAGTCCTCCGCTTTGCCGGACTCATCCTTGCAGTGGGAGGGCGGCCCCAAATCCCGGAACCCTTTCTTCCCTATCAGAATCTGATGTTCACGTTGAAGACTGTCCAGGACGCCAAGAGGTGGACCCGGAAGCTTAGGGAGGTCGATTCCGTCCTGGTGATCGGGGGAGATCTCACCTCCCTGGCCGTAACAAAGGCGATCCTGCATCTTGAGAAAAGGGTGTTTTTTCTCATAAACAAAGACGCCTTCTGGCCCCTCCGCTATGATAAGGAGTTGATGGAGGAATTCTCCAACCGCCTTTCTGAAAGAGGTGTGGAAGTCATTCCTTCCGGCAGGCTGAAAAGTCTATTCCGCGAGGTGAACGGAAAGATAGGATGCCAAATAGACAATCGAAGCCTGCAGGTGGGAATGGTCGGTGCCTTTCTTGGATTGGCACCCGACATCCGCTTTCTGACCCGAAGCGGTTTTTCCATGGATCGGGGCATACTCGTGGACGAATACCTCAATACCGGGTTTGAGGGCATCTATGCCACGGGCGATTGTGCCCAGGTCTATCATCCCGAGCTGCGCGACTACTGGGTCTCCATCGGGTACGAAAACGCCGTGACCCTTGGCCGAATCGCCGCTTTCAACCTGGCCGGCTGCCGTGTCCAGGCGAAGGTTTCCGGTGAATCCATATTCAAGGTGAGAGAGGTGAACGTGAACACGTCGTGGTGGGCGGAATTCTAGGATGTCAATCACGGATATAACAGTCGAGATCTGTGGAATGTCAGGCGACGGAACCATCGCTGCAGGGGGACTTCTGAATGACGCCCTGGCCGAAGCAGGATTCTCCATCCTTGCCTTTGATTCCTATCCCGCCGAAATCAGAGGCTTCGGCCGGTGTATCACCCGTTCCAGAATCACCGGGACCGAGGCCCTTGCCCTGAGTGACAGGACCGACGTCCTCATCTCCCTCGACGACAAACAATCCTTATCCAGGATTCCCATCCTTCGAGAAAACGGAGCGGTCCTCTTTGACAACCATCCTCCCGCTTTTGTACCTGAAGGCGAATCCATAGCGGCTCACGTGGGCACGGAGATGCACCTTTTCGGTGCGCCCTTCGGGGACCTGGCATCAGGGGCCTCCGGCAGCCTCAGGGGCAGGAACCTGGCAGCGCTCGGGGCATTCGCCTCCCTCTTCGGGGTCCCGGCGGAGAGCTTCCACCA
This sequence comes from uncultured Desulfobacteraceae bacterium, assembly GCA_964404085.1. Lineage (GTDB taxonomy): Bacteria > Desulfobacterota > DSM-4660 > Desulfatiglandales > Desulfatiglandaceae > CAYUCJ01. The sequence goes on from CAYOIU010000002.1 coordinate 19,589, forward strand.
AGCCATCCAGAGAAAATTCGAGTCCAAGGGAGAAGCGATCCTTGACGCAAACCTAAAGTGTTTTGATGCAGGGTTTGAGTACGGGCTCAAGGACCTCGACGATGGAAGTGACGGACTTCCAAAACTGGTCGGACAGGCAGGACCCACTGAAGCCTCTCTTCTTTCCGGAAATGTGGCCATTGCACGCGCTGCCCTCGATGCGGGAATCAGCCTCTATTTCGGTTATCCCATCACCCCCGCCACGCCCATCATGGAATACCTGGCAAAGGAGCTGCCGAAAACGGGGGGGAAAGTGGTCCAGATGGAAGATGAAATAGCCTCCATCGGAGCGGTGTTGGGCAGTTTTTACGCCGGGAAAAGGGCCATGACCGCCACATCCGGACCCGGCCTCGCGCTTATGACCGAGCTCATCACCCATGGGGTCATGGCGGAAATTCCGGCGGTCATCCTGGATGCCCAGAGGGGCGGACCGGCCACGGGTCTGCCCACCAAGACGGAGCAATCGGATCTTCACGCGGCCGTTTATGGGGGGCCGGGAGATTCCCCCAGGATCGTTCTTGCGCCTTCCAATGTCCTGGAATGTTATCAGTTCACCCTGAAGAGCTTTCAATTGGCTGAAAAATACCAGACCCCCGTTATCCTGCTGACCAGTTTCTATCTGGACAACCGCGTGGAGACCCTTCGGCTCCCTTCCAGGAACGAAAGGGATACGGAGGACTGGAATGTCTATCCGGATGAGGGTTCAAAGGGAAACTACCGGAGATTCAAAATCACCGAATCAGGTATCTCGCCGCGCGCATTGCCGGGAGCCGAGGGCTTTGTCTTCACCACCACCGGGCTTGAGCATTCCGAAAAGGGTATCCCGGATTACGGTGCCGACAACCATATGCAGATGAGCGATAAGCGGCACAGGAAGATCGCGGGAGCCCTTCGTGATCTGGCTCCTCCCCAGGAATTCCTGAAGAGCGAAAAACCGGCTCTGGGTGTGATCAGCTGGGGACCTACCTTTGGTACGACCCTCGAGGCCGTTGAAAAGGCTCGGGAACAGGGCTTTAACGTTACAGCCCTGAAGATCACTTCTCTCTTCCCATACCATGCTGAGGCCATCGGCCGATTCATGCAGCGTTGCAAGGACATCCTGATCCCTGAACTCAATTTTCAGGGGCAACTGGCAGACTTGATCGGACATCTTCACAGGAAGGAGGTCATCCGCCTCAATCAGGTGACGGGGTCGCCCATGGGAGTGGGGACGATCCTCGACAAAATCCGGTCCATTATCGGCTAAACCGGATAAACCGGAATTGCGAATTCAGGAATTGAGGAATTGAGGAATTAAAGAAAAGGGTCTCATTCTGGTAGGAAATGAAAACTTCAGGAAAAACAACAGAAGCCCAGGTACAGAACATCGCGGATTCCGGGCTTTTTTCCATCCGTTCCGAGAACCTCCCCACGTGGTGCCCGGGCTGCGGATATTTCGGAATCCACCATGGTCTGAATACTGCCATTCAGCAGCTGGGACTTGAGCATCACCGTGTTGTGGTGGTGTCAGGAATCGGCTGCGCCGGTCGGTATCCCTTTTTTTCCAATACCTATGGACTTCACACGGTACACGGCCGGGCCCTTCCGGTTTCCACCGGCGTCAAGCTCGCCCGGCCCGAGCTGACCGTCTTCGCCGTGGGTGGCGACGGCGACGGACTGGGCATCGGCGGAGGGCATCTGCCGCACATCGCGAGAAGGGATGTGGATGTCAATTACCTCCTGTTCGACAATTCCATCTATGGCCTCACCAAGGGACAGCCCTCCCCCAGCTCTCCGCTCGGGTTCAAGAGCAAGATGTCTCCGGATGGCACCAAAGACGAACCCCTGAACGCCAGCCTGATGGCCCTCTCCTACGGGGCCTCTTTTGTTGCACGGCTGTTCGCCGGTGACCCTGAAACCATCTCCGAGACCCTAATGGAAGGCGTGCGCCATGAAGGGTTTGCCTTCTTTCATATCTACTCTCCCTGCGTCACCTTTGACAAGATCTTCAAGACCTGGGACCATCTGAAAGAATGGGTACACCCCCTGCCCGCGAGCCATGATGCCCATGACCTGAAAAAAGGCCTGTCGCTTGCCCTTGACGATCCGTTCGCAATGGGCATCATTTACAAGAGAGATTGAAAAACCGGAAAGGAAAAGTTTCGGATAAAAGCCGATAATCCCTCAAAATGAAAGGGAACATCATGGCGGAAAATGTAAACATCAAGAACACAGGCCTCAGGGGTGTCACCGTTGCAGACACCAAGATCAGTTTCATTGATGGTAACCAGGGCATTCTCATCTACAGGGGTTACCGCATTGAAGACCTGGCCGAAAAGGCCTCTTACATGGAGGTGGCCTCGCTCCTCCTGAACGGAACCCTCCCCTCCAAAAAAGAACTGGCCAGACTCGAATCAGAAGTCCTGGCATCGAGGAACCTGCCGGACCCGCTGTATGATGTCCTGAAGACCTTCCCGAAAAATGCGGATCCCATGGACGTTCTCCAGGCGACAGTCCCGGCCCTGGCAATGTGGGACCCGGATCTTCTCGGAGAAGACAGGAATGCAAACGTGCGTATGGCCACGAGACTCATAGCCCGCCTTCCCCTGCTCATGGCCGCCTGGGACAGAATCAGGAAAGGACTTGACCCTTTGACACCGGATGATTCTCTCTCCCACGCCGCAAACTTCCTCTGGCTTCTTAGCGGCAAGTGCCCTTCCCCTTCAATGGCAAAGGACCTGGATACCTGCCTGGTGCTGCATGCCGACCACACCTTCAACGCTTCCACATTTGCCTGCAGGCAGGTGGCTTCCACCCGTGCTCATCTCTATGCCGGCGTTGCCGCCGGGATCGGTGCCCTTTCAGGCAGTCTGCACGGAGGGGCCAACACGCGGGTCATGAAGATGCTCCTGGAGTTGTCCTCGGAGGAGGATATCCCTTCCTGGGTGAAGAGAAGGCTGGAAAGCGGCGAGAGGATCATGGGAATGGGTCACGCGGTTTACAAGACCATGGACCCGAGGGCCGGGTATCTCAAAGAAATGGGAGCAAGACTGGCAGAGGAAACGGGCGAGAAGAGCCTTTATCAGCGTTCCCTTGACGTGGAGCGGGCTGCCTTGGAAGAATTCGAGAAAAGAGGAAAAAAAGAGATCAGACCCAACGTGGATTTCTACAGTGCACCTGTTTACTACATGATGGGGATTCCACTGGACCTCATGACCCCCATTTTTGCCATGTCCCGTGTTGCCGGATGGACGGCCCACATCATTGAAGAAAAATTCGGGGAAGCGCAGGAAAAACCCGCTCTCTACCGACCGAAGGCGGAATACGTTGGAGAATACTGTGGGCTCATGGGATGTGAATATGCGCCTCTCGACGGCAGGGAAGATCGAGGCCCGGACGCGTCATTCCGGACCCCCTGATTTCCTCTTTACGTCCCTTCACGCGGCCGGCACGAATTCCTCTTTCCCTTTCCCGCAGGTGGGGCATTTCTCCGGAGGCTCCCCTTCCACGGTGTACCCGCAGACTTTACATATGTGGAGATTCCCCAACTCCAGGTCCTTTCCTTCCCTTAGTGCATTCACCGCCTTCTCGTAGAAATCCGCATGGGTCCTCTCCGCCTCACCGGCCCAGAAAAAGCTGTTCAAGGCAGCATTATCGGCATCCCTCTCCGCCTGGTTGATAAACATGGGATACATGCCGGTGTATTCATCTGACTCCCCTTTCAGAGCTTCCCGCGCGTTCTCTTCAGTTGTTTTGACGTCACCCAGTGCATCGAGGTGATTGAGGGCGTGAATGGTCTCGGATTCCGCTATGACCCGGAAAAGCCTCGCGATATTTGCAAAACCCTCTTCATCGGCCTTTTTCGAATAAGCCAGATATTTCCGGTTCGCCTGGGATTCTCCGGCAAATGCTTCCTTCAGATTCTTGCGTGTCTGGTTTGACATTTGAAACCTCCATAAGTTCAAGATTGTTGCAATGCAGTTTTTATCTCGGTCTTTGGTTTCGGAAAATTAGCAGAAGACAACCTGGAAGTCAATGAAGTCCTTGTCGGATCGAAGCAACGCCAGCCATTTGGCCATCCCATCTCTGGTCACAATTCCACCCATCGGGGATAAAAAATCAGGGTTAAAGGCCTCAACGGTCTCACACAATAGGAACAAACACGAGACGAAAGAAAGGATTGAAAAAAAGGAAATATTTTGATATTAGCAAAGTACAATCTTTTTTTTCTCCAATGTCAACGGCGGGAAGTCGGTCCCGGTTCACGTCAGCCATCACCTCCCTTGTAATGGGGTGCGAATCCGTCAATTTCATCCGTTTTTCCATTTGATTCATAACGTTGAGTAGAGGAAACCATAACATTCCTGGCGAAAACCTTTTAACCAATGTCCAGAAGAAGGAGGGCAAAACATGAAAAGGTACACCTGGATTTTTTTCATCTTCTTGTTGTTTTTCGGGCTATTGACAGGGCCTCAGGTCCGGGCCGTCCGTGCGGCTCAACCGATAATTGTGGGGGTTCCGACCTCCCTCGGATTCCTGGAAGGGAAGGAAGGCCTCAGAGCGGTGGAGATGGCTGTGGGGGAGATCAACGCAAAGGGCGGCGTGATGGTGGGCAGAGAGAAGAGACCCTTCAAGGTTGAATCCATCGACATCCGCGACGCTGCTCCGGGTGTGCCCGTGCCTGAGGCCCTCCTGGGCATAGAAAAGCTCATCCTAGAAAAGAAGCCGACCGCCCTGTTGGTAGGGCCATTCCGCTCGGAAGCCCTCCTGGCCGGCATGGATCTGATTGCCAAGTACAAGATCCCCCTTATCGGCAGCATCGCCATGACCCCGGCCTCCGAGAAAAAGATTAAGGAAAATCCCGAGAAGTTCAAATACGTATTCCGGAGTTCCCTCAATGTAACGGGCTGGGTGGGCCTGCTCGTGGGCACCATGAAGACGCTCAACCAGAAGTTTGGTTTCAAGAAGTTCTATCTCATGAACCAGGATGTCCTCTGGGCCCGCGGCACGGCCAAAGCCATGGAAGGCTGGTTTAAGAAAAGCGGCTGGGAGGTGCTCGGGCATGACGAGTTCCCCACGGGTTCCGCGGATTTCTCCAGCGGCCTCATGAAAACCAATGCCTCGGGGGCACAGATCCTGTTTACCTGCTTTGATATGCCCCAGAGCGGCATCCTGGTGAACCAGTGGAAGTCCATGAAAGTCCCCGCACTGATGGTGGGTTTTATTTCTCCTATGGCCGGACAGGGGGCCTGGAAGACCTTCCATGGAAAAATCGGCGGCCTGCTGAATGCCGTCTTCGAGTTGGGCAATATCGGTGCGGTCAAATACCCGCACGCCACTCGGTTCCACCAAGCGTACAAAAAGAAGTACGGGAAATACATCGAGGCCGGCCATGGTCCCGCGCCGAGCTATGAATCCGTCTATTTGCTCAAAGATGCCATCGAAAAGGCGAATTCCCTGGATGCCGATGCCATTGTGGCCGCGTTGGAAAAGGCCGACCGCAAGGGAGTCATGGGGCGCGAAAGATTCTCACCGGGCCACCAGGTGATCTTTGGTGTAGACCCGGCTGAGACGGCGACAGGCTGTTTCTTTCAATGGAATCAAAAGGGACAGCGGATCATCGTTTATCCACACGCTATTGCCGAAGGTGAGATCCAACTCCCTCCATGGATGAAGTCGGCCAAGTAGTGTGACATATGGGGGATGATGTTTGGGGCCATCATCCCCCGTTCAACCAATCCCATCCAACGCATAAGGGTCAGCAATACCAATGTTCTGGGGCACCGTTGTCTATGCAGTGGTCAACTCGGCGAGTCTTACGCTCGTCGCGCTGGGATTCAACCTTACGTTCGGTATCAGTGGGGTTGCCAATTTCGCCTATGGTGCCTTTTACATAGGGGCGGCCTTTCTCTGCTGGATCTTTCTCAACACGCTGAGCCTGCCTTATCTGCTGTCCGTCATAATCGCCGTGCTGACTACGACCGGTTTTGGCGCCTTGATCTACCGCACCGTTTTGGTGCGGGTGCGGGGGCAGGCCCTCTCCGAGGTAATTGTCACATTCGGCATCGGCTTGGCCATCCTGGAGCTTTTCAGATACCTGGGTTTTATTGGTTTTGAGTATACCCTTCCGGTCTTTGTGGACAAAAGCTTCATGATCGCAGGGGCCTTTGTTGATATGCAGCGCATTTTGATTGTGATCATCGGCGCAGCCCTTGTGACCGGGCTTTGGCTTTTTACACACTACACGTCGCTCGGCCTTGCCTTCAGGGCAATCGCGCAGGATGAACGCACCGCGCTCACCTTCGGCATGGATTCGGACTGGATCGCCACCCTCAGCGTCTCCTTCGGTGCCGGGCTCGCAGCCATCGCCTCCACGGTGATTATTCCGCTCGGAACCATTTCAGTCAGCGAGGGATACGATGTGCTGATCAGAGCGTTGGCCGTTTGCATTGTTGGAGGCCTTGGCAGCACCGGCGGTGTCATTCTGGCCAGTTTTGTGATCGGATTTGCCGAACGTTTCACGGACACGTACATCGGTTCCCATTGGACCATGCTCGTGAGCCTGGCCGCACTGCTCATCGTACTCATTGTCAAGCCGTCGGGGTTGTTCGGAAAGCAGAAGGAACTGGAAGAAAGGATCTAGAAGAAACGCGACACACGGCGCATGGAGCGCGGCGCCATCGGCCAACTACTATGAGCTGTCAGCTATCAGCTTCCATCCGGAGTGTAGATGAAAAGACGGAAAGAGAGAATCGATCGTGGCATAAAGGCGAGGTCCGGTGCGATCTTCGCCCTCTGCTCGTGGCGCGAAATGTCTTACCTGGCCTTTCCCAGGCTGCTTCCCATTGTCGGATGTCTGGTATTGCCGCTGGTCCTGAGCGGATACTGGCAAAAGGTACTGCTTTCCGTGGCTGTTTTCGCCCTGCTCGCCATCAGCTGGGACATTCTCGCCCAGAGCGGCATGGTCTCTTTGGGTCAGGCCCTTTTTTTCGGCATGGGCGCCTACGTGGCAGGGATATTCAATCATTACTTCGGATGGTCCCCTTTCGCGACGATTCCCTTGGCTACGGTCCTCGGCGGGGCTTTCTGCACCCTCCTGCTCTTGCCGGTGTTGAGGTTGCGTGGCATATACTTCGCCATGGTCACGCTCATCATCCCGCTGATGTTGGTAAGGGTCATCGAGGCAAGCAAGATTTTCGGAGGAACCGAGGGCATCAGTGGGTTGAGCCCGCTGCCATCGGCATGGGTTGAAGTGTATCTGGCTCTGATCGCTTTGCTGGCCGCCCTTTTCGGATTCAGACGGATGATGGACTCGGATTATGGCCTGGTTCTCAAGGCCATCAACGACAATGATCGGTCGGTCATGAATGCCGGGATCAATATCTACTGGTACAAGGTGCAGGCCCTCTTTATTGCCAGCGCCATCGGCGCCTTCGCAGGCGCGCTCATGACCCACGTTTATATGTTTGTCGGAATGCCGGTTTTCGCTCTTGACTATTCCATATTGCCCATTGCCGCCGCGGTGGTCGGAGGTCCCGGGACGCTTGCCGGCGCCATGCTGGGCGCCTTTATCCTCGTCCCCCTCTCCGAACTCCTGCGCGGAATCGGCGGGCTTCGTATCGTATTTTACGGCCTGTTTCTGGTCGTCTTTATCGTTGCGTTGCCCGAAGGCCTCTTCCATTACATTCAAAGGAAGTATTTCCAATTCGAGAGATTGGCGGAGGTCGAAAAATGAATGCCGGACCTCTGCTCCAGGTCTCCCAGGTCAGAAAAGCCTTCGGCGGCGTCCAGGCGATCAACCGGGTCAGTTTTGACGTCTCCTCCGGCGAATTACTGGGGATTATTGGTCCCAACGGGTCCGGCAAAACCACCATCGTCAATCTCATCACGGGCTTTGTGAAACCGACTTCCGGAGAAGTCTTTTACAGGGGCAAGAACATCACCAATTGGGCGCCCCACAGAATCGTGAGGCTCGGGATCGCAAGGACCTTTCAGATGGTTAAGCCCTTCTATCAACTGCCCGCTTACAAGAACATGATCATTCCCCTCTATTCCCCGAGGGTGAAGGACCTCGCCGGTGGTAAATACGGCGACAGAGACGCGGTGGCCTTGGACCTACTGGAAGACGTGGGTTTTGAAAGAGATTCCTTTGTCGCTTACAAAGTTGCCAGCGTGCTGCCGCAGGGTTATCTCAAGAGACTCGAGCTGGCCAAAGCGATGGCCCTGCAACCGGACCTGCTGATCCTGGACGAACTCTTTTCCGGGCTGAGCCTGGCAGAGGTGGCCAGTATAGTCCCCATCATCGAGAAGCTGCGCCAGGAGGGCAAAACCATTATCATGATCGAACACCGGTTGAAGGAGCTGTTCAGGATAGCGGATCGGGTCCTCGTTCTGAACTTCGGAACCAAGATCGCGGATGGACCTGCGGAGCAGGTGATGGAGAGCGAAGATGTCAAGAAGGCCTATTTGGGTACGGAGGCCTGACGGGATTGGATATGCTTGAAGTGACGAACTTGATGGTTTTCTTTGAGAACGCCCTGGCACTGAATGACTTCAGCATGCGGGTCAAAGAGAAAGAAATCGTCGGTGTGGTCGGGTCCAACAGTGCCGGGAAGACCACTCTTATGAACACCCTTTCGGGACTCATCATAGATATGCTGATCAAAGAGAAGAGAAAGGGAGGAGAACGCATTACCGTTTACGGAAAAATAGTTTTCGAAGGAGAAGACATCACCGGCGCCAGCCCCAGTGAGCGGGTAAGAAAGGGCATTGTCCTTTCCCGCGAGAGACACCCGGTTTTCCCGGAGAGCAGCGTTGTGGAAAACCTGAAGATAGCCGGTTATCTCAAAAAAAAGTCGGAGATCCGGGAAACCATTCACTATGTTTTCGACCTCTTTCCTCCCTTGGCTCGCCTCGGATCCAGAAAGGCCGGTTTCCTGAGTGGGGGGGAACAGCAGATGTTGGCCGTCAGTATGGCGCTCGTCGTCAGGCCGAGGCTTCTTCTTCTGGACGAACCGCTTCTGGGTCTCAGCCCCATCATGCAGAAGACCCTTTTGGAAGCCATATCGGATCTCAAAAAGGCCGCCGGCATTACGGTCCTGCTCAGCGAGCAGTTCGCAAGGCCTGTCCTGCCCATGATCGACAGGGGCTACATCATTGAGAACGGCATGCTCTCCATGAAGGGAAGCGGGGCAGAGCTTATGGATAATTCGGAGATAAAAGCAGCGTACTTCGGGGTTTGATTTCATGCAGGACAGGAAAATCCATACCATATTCTCTACTTTTGATGCCGTTGCCCGGAAGCAAAGAGGAAGAACGGCCGTGATTTATCTGGGAACGAGATATTCCTATACCAGGGTGAAGACACTGGCCGAGCGTTTTGCCGCCGCCCTCACCGATATGGGGGTAGGACCTGGAGGAAGAGTGCTTATCTACCTCCCCAACAGCATTCAGTGGATTGTGGTTTGGCTCGGAATTCAGAGAATAGGGGCGGTGTGCGTCCCCATAACCCCCATATACACTCCCCATGACTTGAGATACCTTGCAAATGACAGCGAGACGGAGACCATCGTCTGCGCGGACACAAACTTTGGGTATGTCACCAAAATCCTGCCGGAAACAAAGATCAAACGGGTCATCGTCAGCAATATGGCGGATCTCCTGCCCTGGTGGAAGAGGCAGTTCGGCCACCTCTTCGACGTTATACCGAAAGGCAAGATCTCCCTTGGCAGAGACAGTCATTCCCTGAATAGGCTGCTGTCCGAATACCGGAACCCCCGGCTCCCTGAATGGATCGGAGACAGTCTGGACACCGCGGAGATCCTCTACACCGGCGGGACCACCAAATACCCCAAGGGCGTTCCTTTTACGCACGACCTGTTCCTGGTATCCGCCGATGAACAGATCAGGGTCAGTGAACCGCTCTTTCCTGCCGAAGAAAATATTATCCTCGGCAACGCCCCGCTCTTTCATATCCTCGGGCAGACTTGCAGCCTGGCCACCCTCCTGGTGGGAGGCTCTCTGATGGTTCAACCGAAAGTTAACCTCGATGCCACCTTTGAAGCCATCAGGCGCTTCAGGGCGAGGACAATGATCGGGGTGCCTATGCTTTACCGGATGATGCTCGAACATGACCGGGTCGATCAATATGACCTCAGTTCGGTGGAATACTGGTACAGCGCGGGGGATGTACTCCCTGTGGAGGTGGGGCGGAGGTGGCATGAAAGATTCGGAAAACGGATCTATCAGGGGTATGGCGCGACAGAGACCTGCGGCGGCGTGACCATGTGCCCCGTGGATAGGGAGAATCCCTCCAAGAGTGTGGGCAAAGTGGTCAAAAGCAAGAAGGTCAAGCTCGTGGACCCTGTTACCCTGGAAACTGTGCAGCAGGGGGAGCCGGGCGAATTGCTCGTCTCCTCTCCCCACATGGTGACCCACTATTTGAACAAACCCGAAGAAAGCGCAGATTCATTCATAGAATTGGACGGCGCCAAGTGGTACCGAACGGCGGACATCATGACCACGGACGATGAAGGGAACTACTATTTCGTGGACAGGACCGTCGATACCATCAAGCACAAGGGATACCGCGTATCAGCCTCGGAAATCGAAGCGGTCCTCCAGGAACACCCGGCCGTGATCGGTTCCTGTGTCGTGGGGGTGCCCGATCCGAAGACGGGGCAAAGGATCAAGGCCTATGTGGTGTTGAAGGAAGACGTAAAAGGCATTACGGGGTACGACCTGATCAAATGGTGCCGGGAGATACTCGTCTCTTACAAGGTCCCCCAGTATATCGAATTCAGGGACATGCTGCCAAAATCCAAGGTAGGGAAGCTCCTCAGGCGGGAAATACGCAGCGAGGAGGAGAGAAGGACCCAAAGCTAACCCGTTGGCCGGTTTGCCCGTGGGCCGGTTACCCGGTCTCAAGTCTGCAGTCTCAACCAGCTTTTACCTGGTACAAAACCGCCTAGCCGCAGGGGAAGCCTACGGCCTTCTACGCCGCCTTCTCGGTCTTCTTGCCTCGGCCATTTTCCGGTATTTGGCCCTCAATCGCGGCCACACGGTATACACATATACCGTGTTTAGAATGAAAAGCCCCACAATAAAGAAGAGAGCAATCCGCTGGTCCACCTCATCCTCGGGCTTGACCGGACCGAAAAGGATGGAACCCGCCACGATCCCGTACACCAGAATGACCACGACGGGGATGGTGATTCCCCCCTTTATCCTGAATGACCTCTCAGCGTCCCTTTCCTTATATCTGAGACGAATGACGGAAACGGCCATGACCATGTAAATCATGCACTCGGTGGCGGCGATGATCAGGATCATGGACAGGACAAAATGGGTGATAAACCCGTAGATCGTGACGAGGACCGCGTAGGAACATACGACGAGCATCGCTACCCACGGCGTCGCATACTTGGGATGAAGCCTGGCAATGAATCGGGGAATGGACCAGTCCCTGGCCATGGCGTAAAGAAACCGGGAGGCGGTCATGACGCCGGCGTTCAGGGAGGTGAGAGAAGCCAGCAGGGCCATGACGATCATGAAATAGAGGCCGAACTCTCCCAGCAGCTTTTTGCCGTAAAGGAGGTGTGGAATGAGAAGCCCTTCCGGCTTGAGGACCCAGGCCAGTTCCTCTTTCCCCAATATGGAGGTCATGGCCGTCGAAAACAGGGCATAGGTAATGGCCAGAAGCCCAAGGGAAAGCATCATGCCTTTGGGGATGATCCTGACATCGGTGACTTCTTCGGAGATGGTAACCACCCATTCGAAAGCGATAAAACAGGCAATGCCGATGGCCACCGCCTGAATAAAGCCGTCCAGGCTCCCGACTTCAAAGGGCATGGTTATGTGGAAATCGATCCTGTAGAACCCATAAACCGATATGAGGATCAGCCCGAAAAACATGGCGTAGGCAATGATGTCCTGGGTGGTCCCGGCAATTCGTATACCGCGGTAATTCAGATAGAGCAGGACCACGCCGAAACCGATCGCCCATACCACGGGCGGCATAAACGTAAAACCCTGCCCAAGTGCCTGAGACAGGACGTATATTTCTGCCCCTACGATGTAAAGCTGTCCCATGACATATACGCCGGCAATGATAATGGCCGCCCTTTCCCCGAAGGCCTTTGCAATGTAGAGCTTTATGCCGGCGGCCGACGGATACATGGAATTGAGTTCCGAGAAACAGGAGCCCGCAAGGACCGCCATGATTCCGGAGGTCAGAATGGCGATCCACGCGGAATTACCTGTGAGATAGCTGGTCAGTTCAATGAACGCTATGTAGTTGACCGTGGCAAGGGCCATGCCGGCACCGGTGGAAACAACGGTCCTCAATCCCAGGGCTCTTCGCAGTTCCGTCATGAAACCTCCTCAAACCTTCCAACGAAGTCGTCTTATTCTCCAGAGTCCAGGAGGAGGGCCTGAGACTCTTTTTCAGGCCCTTTCTCATAGTGCACTTGGCACAAGGCTTCGACATGGACGGCTATTTGGGGTTTACGCCTCCCAAACCCTACGCGTTTTCATGGCGTAACTCTGAACCCCAAATCGGCGTCCATCCCCTCCGGAGTGTTTAGAAAGGGTCTGAAAAAGAGTCTCAGGCACGCCAACGAGGTGCCCCCGAAGGAATTGATGATGACGAAGGGATGGGTCATGAGGAAATCACTGATCTCTTCCGTAAAAACAGCGCACGAGATGGGGTAGAGCCCTCCTGAGAGGGACTTGGCAAGGACCATGATGTCCGGCACCACACCACTGTGTTCCGCACAGAACATCTTTCCCGTGCGCCCGAACCCGGTCTGGACCTCATCTAAGATGAAGAGAATCCCGTGCTCATCGCAGAGGTCCCGCAGTTCCCTGAGGTAGTCGTCATCGGCGGGGATAATGCCCCCTTCACCCTGCACCGGTTCCAGCAGCACGGCGGCGGTGTCTTCCGTGATGGCCTCTTTCACCGCCTCGATATGATTGAAGGGCACATGGAGGTATCCCGGCGCCAGGGGCGCGAAGGGCGCCTTGTAGACATCTCTCCCGGTGGCGGGGAGGGCGAATCCCGTGACCCCGTGATATCCGTTTTCCATACAGATGATCTCGCTCTTCCCCGTGTGACCACGCGCAAGCTTCACCGCCACCTCTATGGCCTCTCCGCCCCCACAGCAGAACAGAGAATATTTCAAGTCACCGGGCGTGATCTCGGCAAGCTTCCTGGCCACAAGCCCCCTCTCCCGCAGGATGCTGATCCAGCCCCCCATGTCATAAACATCCAGGGCTTTCTTGAGGGCCGCCACGATCTCTCTATTGTGACGCCCCACGTTGAAAATGCCCGCGCCCGTCACACAATCTATGTACTTCTCTCCCGAGACATCCCAGACACAGGCCCCTTCCCGCTTTCCCTCGATGATGTCAAGGCTGGCGTTTTTGAACATCCTGAGGGCGAAGGGGTTCACGTATTCCCGGTAATTGAACTCCGTCTCTTTCCTGATCTTTTCAGGATCCGTTTCACTCAAGATGGGTCTCGAATGCACGTATGGTGTACATGGTTTTCAGGAGATCAAAGGGGGATACCGGTTTCTTAAGGCCATTTTTCTCGGCCGGCGGTTCCTCTCGTGATAGTGAAAAGTCCAAAGGGAAGCGGGGGATGATCTCCAGGTTGTACGTGGAGGGGCCCTTTCGTCTGAATAACCTGAAAGCAAGTCTTCTCTTCTTCTTTTTTGCAAGGTCCGCTTGCAGGAGATCTTCCCTTCCCATCCGTCTGAGAAGCGGAGGGTAGAGGGCAAAGGCGGGCTTCAAGGCGGGCAGGAGTTTGAGGGCCTTCTGCACCGAGCCCTTTGCCACCACCTTCCTGGTGGCAATGGCGATGGGGACATTCAGCTGCTCCATCCAGAATTTGTGGCTGGTCTCAGAGTTCTGGATCATCTCCACATCAAAGGGCGTGCCTTCTTCGGGATCCCAGTAATACCGGGGGGTCTCACCGCTGATATCGATGAACAGAGCTGTCTTGAAATCCGTGTACCGGAATTTCACCACCAGTTTTTCACCCGCCACCTTCTTTACAACGGCGGGTGTGGCAAAGATTTCGTCCCAAAGGTTTGAAAGAATCGTGACCAGCTCATCCTTGTCCCTGCAAGGTGTCATGGTCTTTCTCCTTTTGGTCCCAGGAAGGTTTTAGCAATGCGTAATTGTTGCGAGAAAAAAGCGAGGCGTTATCGCCTTCATAGGTTGTGAAGCTGTTGACGGGTTTTGCAGAAAAAATAGAAGAGAATTCAGAAAATGTCAAGTGGGGCGGCGGCACAGCTTTTGAAGTGTGCCGACTCGGGTCCGCTTATTGCTTAGTGAAGGCTCATTGTCTCAATTATCACAATACTCCAGGACAATCCCGGCAATATCAAAGTCGTCCTCATCCATATACTCGAATTCCCCGTCCAGGAAGACGACCTTTGTCAAATATTCTTCCTTCAAGACAAATTCCCCGTCTTCGTTCAAGACAAACAGGACCTCGGCGCAGGACGCACAGAAAGGACCTTCCTGCTCATCCTCCTCCCCTATCATGACATAGGGGACCCAGTCCTCCAAGATGGCCTTGTCGGGCGAGTCAATTTCCATTCCACAGATTGCACATCTCATAGGTAAAATTCATCCTCCGAGTAATTTCCGCTTACTTTTACATGGAAAAAAAGCACATGCCAAGTAAAATCGTCCGGAAAACCATTACAAATCATAAAAATAATCAGTGCTTCTAAGGAAAGCAGGCGAAAAGTATGTTCCTGAAGCGGCGTTTATGATTGCTTCTCTCCCGACCTTTTACTAAGATGCCTATTCTGTTGATCCGCAGTCATTTACTGTGTCCATGGACGCATGACTTTTAAGGAAGTCGCCTCATTCACCGCAACTCAGGAGGAGGCCTTAGGGTCTTTTTTGGACACTTTCTCATAGTGCACTTGGCACGGGACTCCGACATGGGCGACTATTTGGGGTTTACGCCTCCTGAAGCCCTGGCGCTCGCTAATAGGTACCCTCAAACCCCAAATGGGCGCCCATCCCCTTCGGAGTGTTTAGAAAGGGTCTGAAAAAGAGTGTCAGGCGCTCCTCCACTTCGTTGCTCATAGGCTGCCGTTGCGACATAAGTTAGCTTTTTGCGATTTCATCAATCAAGCATCCGGAAAGATCGAAACGATGCCCATTTCACCAACCACAAGAGGTATCCTTTCCTGCCTGGTGGCAGCGGTGCTGTTTGGAACGAATGCCGTTGCCTCCAAGTATTTGATGAGTGCAGGCCTCTCTCCTCTTGTTCTGTCGCAAGGACGTGTCAGTTTTGCCGCTATTTTGATCATACTCTGGTTAGGCTTGAGAAAACCAAATGCCTTCAGACTCAAACCCTTTGATATTATTCACTTTACCCTGCTTGGCTCCATTGGCATGGCCGGGGTGAACGCCTGCTATTTTACCGCCATTTCCAAGATCCCCACTGCAGCCGCAATCCTTATTGAATACCTGGCCCCGGCATTGATAGCTGTTTTTGCTTGGGCCTTCATGCACCAGAGGATGGGATACGTAAAATTCATGGCCCTTTTTCTGGCCCTGGGGGGCTGTTATCTGGTGGTAGGAGGCTACAACGTGGATCTCCTTTCTCTGAATCTCGGCGGCCTGTTCTGGGGGCTTGGCGCTGCCCTGACATATTCCTTTTATATCATCTATTCAGAGTATTCGCTGCGAACCTATTCTCCCTGGACACTGGTGTGCTATGCTCTCGTTGTCGCCACCATCGCTTACAATGTGGTCCTGAGTCCGAAAAATCTTTTGACCATGGGCTGGGACAAGACATCATGGACACTCATTTTTCTTTCCGCCAGCCTCGGAACTGTCGTACCAATGGGACTTTTCGCCCATGGTGTTGAACTCCTTCGATCCACAAGGGCCACCATCGTCTCCACCTTTGAGCCCATCGCCGCAGGGCTCATGGCCTTCCTTTTTCTCGGCGAGCGACTCCTCTCACTCCAGATCGTTGGCGGCCTGGCCGTCCTGATCGCCGTGGTCCTCATTCAGTGGGAAAAGGAACATGACGAACTGGCACCCGCTATGATCAAAAAACGCGGGGTTTAGCAGGATTAGACAGAATATTCTTGACTCTCAAACCATAATCGGGAAATATTGTCATATTTCGTGTTGAGTCGGGAGAGAGGTTGATACGCGTGCACCACAGCCTTGCATTAACCACTAACTTTTTTCATCGCAAAAGGAGGTACGAGCCATGAAATTTTTGAAAGTCATCTTGTTTGTTGTGATTGTCGCTTCCCTGGCTTTCCTGCCTGCCCAGAGTTTTGCAAAACAGACCCTGGTTTACGGGACGACCGAGAAAGTCACCGACATGGACCCCGCCCATGCCTATGATTTTCACACATGGGAGATCTTCTACAACATCTACCAGGGACTTATGAAATACCCCGCCGGAAAGACCAACCTGGTCCCGGGCCTGGCCAAGTCCTACACCATCAGCAAGGATGGAAAGGAATACACCTTCCAGCTCAGGCAAGGGGTGAAATTTACGGACGGGACGCCTTTTGACGCCAATGCGGTTAAGTGGTCCATCGACCGGGTCATGGCTTTGAAGGGAGACCCGTCGTGGCTGGTTACCGATTTTGTGGACCACGTGGAGGTCATGGGCAAGTACGCGGTCAAGTTCGTGCTGAAGAATGCCGTCGCCTACTTCCCGTCTCTTGTGGCCTCGCCGCCTTATTACCCGGTAAACCCCAATGTCTACCCCAAGGACAAAATCGTCCGCGACCCCTCGGAGCTGAAAGGGGGAAAGCTCGTAGGCCTGGGTCCTTACAAAGTGGCCTCCTTCAAGAGGGATCAGGAGATCGTCCTCGAAGCAAACACCACTTATTACGGGGATAAGCCTATGAACGATCGGATCGTGATCCGGTATTTTGCGGACGCAACGACGATGCGCCTGGCCCTTGAAAAAGGGGAACTGGATTTCGCCTTCAAGACCCTCAACCCCTCGGACATCAATGATCTGCAGAAGTCCAAGACCCTCAATACCATCAAGGGACAAGGCCCCTACATCCGCTATCTATGCTTTCTGACCAATACACCGCCCTTTAACGACAGGGTCCTAAGACAAGCGCTTGCCGCCACGGTCAACAGAAAGGCGTTGCTGAAAAAGGTCTTTCTCGGACAGAATGCACCGCTCTATTCCATGGTCCCCATGGGCATGTGGTCCCACGTCGATGCCTTCAAGACAGCCATGGGTGACGGGAACGTGGCTCTGGCCAAGAAACTGCTGGCCTCAAAGGGTTATAACGAAAGCAACAAGCTGACCTTTGACCTCTGGTACACACCCAGCCACTACGGTGACACGGAAGTGGATATGGCCGCCGTTCTCAAGGCCCAGTTCGAAGCCACCGGCGTCATGAAGGTCAACGTCAAATCCGCGGAATGGGCAGCCTACAAGGATAACTGGAAGAACAAGGTCATGCCGGTCTGGCTCCTGGGCTGGTATCCCGACTACATCGACCCGGACAACTACACGAACGCATTTGCGGGTACCGCCGGGTCCATCGGTATGGGCATCCATTTTTCCAGCCCGCTCTGGGACAAGTTGTTCGTGGACGGTCAAACCATCACCAAGGAAAGGAAAAGACTGGCTGTTTACAAGCAGATCCAGTCTATGTGGGCGGATGACGTGCCCACAGCCCCTATCTTCCAGGGGTCGCTCTATCTCTTTTCACAGAAGGGAATCAAGGGCATCATGGTGTCGCCCACCCTGCAATTCAACTACGGCCCCATACACCGGGTCAAATAGTCTTTGAGGGCCGGGCGCCAGCCCGGCCCTTTGTTTTTCGAGGATCCATGAAGAAGAGTCTCGCCCGGTACATCATTATCAGGCTTCTGTTGACCATCCCCATGGTCTTCATCCTCCTGAGTATCGTTTTCGTAGTCCTGCGGGTCATGCCCGGGGACCCTGTATCTTCCATGCTCGGAGGCCACGCACCGGAAAAGGTCATCGAACAGAAAAAAGAAGAGCTCGGTCTGAACCGGTCTTTGCCTGTCCAATACGTCCAGTACCTCTGGAAGGTGTGTCACCTCGACCTGGGTGAATCCATGGTATTCAAGGAAAAGGTGACCCGGGCCATTTCCGACAAACTGCCGGCGACCATCGAATTGACGTTTTTCGGGATGATCATTACCCTCTTCATGGGCGTCTTCATGGGGGCCTATGCCGCGGACAAGAGACGAACAACCCAGGACTACTCCATACGGCTCTACGGTATTGTGGTCTATTGCATCCCTGTCTACTGGATGGGTCTCATGTTGCAGCTCATCTTCGGGATCTGGCTCGATGTGCTCCCCATCGCCGGCAGGGTCGGCGCCAGGATTTTTACTTCGGACTTTGAGAAGACCGGGTTCTATGTACTGGACACCCTCATGGCGGGGGACTTTGCTTCCCTGGGGGATGTCCTGCTCCACCTGGTCCTGCCCGCATTTACGCTTGGGATCGTGCTTTCAGGAATCTTCGTGCGTCTGACCCGGGCCAATATGCTGGATGTCTTGAAATCAGATTATATCCTTGCGGCGGAGGCGAGGGGGATCCAACATCGCAAGATCGTCTACAAACACGCCCTGAAAAACGCCTTCATCCCCATTTTGACCATGATGGGTCTCCAGTTCGCCCTCCTCATGGCAGGGGCCGTCCTCACAGAGACCACGTTTTCCTGGCCGGGCATGGGGCGGCTTCTCCTGGAACGCATCTACCTGAGGGACTACCCCACCATTCAGGGAGTTATTATCGTTGTGGCCCTGGGTGTGGCCATGGCTTCCCTTGTGGTGGACGTGGTCTATGCCATGGTGGACCCAAGGGTAAGGTATTAGGAGTAATGATGAAATATTCACCAGCAACGGGAATGGCCAGATTGATCTCCGGGTTCACCGGGCTCGGGAAGAAGTACGGGCTCGAGTGGTGGATCCTGGTCATAGGCGCCTTGATCATCCTTGCCATCGTGTACATGGCTGCCTTTCCCGGTACCATTGCACCCTTCAGTCCCTATGACCAGGAGACGGGACCCCAACTCGCCCCGCCGGGCGCGGTACATTTTATGGGAACCGACATTCTCCAGCGGGACGTCTGGTCCAGGATCGTCTTTGGTTCACAGACCATCCTAAGGGTGGCGATCCTGGCCGCACTGGTTTCCTCCTTTTTCGGCATTACCATGGGGCTGATTTCCGGTTTTTCAGGGGGCTGGTTCGACAAGGTCTTATCCTTGATCATGGATTCCCTCTATTCTTTTCCAGGCCTGATCCTGGCCATTGCCTTCGCCGCCATGCTGGGGCCGGGTGTCATCAACATCATGCTGGCCGTGGCAGTCATCTACATACCCACCTATTTTCGGTTGGTGAGGGGGCAGACCCTCTCTATCAAAGAAGAGCTCTATGTGGAGGCGGCCAAGGCCATCGGCGCGTCCCGCTTTACCATATTGTGGCAGTACATCTTTCCCAATGTCATTGCCACGACGGCGGTGGTATTCACCCTGAATGTGGCTGACGCCATCATGACCGAGGCGGCGCTGACCTATCTCGGCCTGGGACTGCCCCCCTCTATTGTGGATTGGGGTATGGACCTGGCCATGGGTAAGAAGTTCCTGCCCTCGGGTCAGTGGTGGCTCATCACGTTCCCCGGGGTGATGATCTCCCTCCTGGCCCTGGGGTTTACCATGCTGGGAGAGGGGCTTGCGGAGATCCTGAATCCCAGGCTGCTGGAGCGATAGACGGGTGGAAAACATCCTGGAAATAGAAAACCTATCGGTTCACTTCCCTATCAATATAGGAACGGTCCGGGCCGTGAACCGTGTGAGCCTGAAAATAAAGCAAGGAGAGGTGATGGGCCTCGTGGGTGAAAGCGGGTGTGGCAAATCCACCCTCGGGTTCTCCATTCTCAGACTTCTCAGACCCCCCGGGCAGATCGTGGACGGCAAGATCCTCTATCATGGCCACGATATCGTCCAGATGAAGAAGAATGAACTCCTTTCCCTTAGGGGCAAAAGAATTGCCATGATTTTCCAGGACCCCTTGACGTCCCTGAACCCCCTTTTTCGCATTGATCAACAATTCATCGAGACCCTTGAGACCCATGAAAAGGGCATAGGCAGAAAGGAGGCCTTCAAGCGGGCCGAAAACATGCTGGAGAGCCTGGGAATCTCCCCGGAGAGGCTTCTGGAATACCCGCACCAGATGTCTGGCGGCATGCGACAGCGCATCATGATCGGCATGGGACTCATCCTAAACCCGGATTTCCTGATTGCAGACGAACCGACAACAGCCCTCGACGTGATCGTGGAGGCCCAGTTCCTCGACCTGCTGAATGACCTTCGGAAGCAGTTTAACCTGACCATTATTCTCATTACCCATAACCTCGGAAACGTTGCGCAACTGGCGGACAGGATCACGGTGATGTATGGGGGCAGTATCGCCGAGGTCGGCGGAGCCAACGAAATCTTCGAAGAGCCCCTCCACCCTTACACCCAGGGTCTGCTGGCCTCCATACCCAATATCAAGCTGGACCAGCCAAAACTCGAAACCATGCCCGGGAGCCCTCCCGATTTGGTCGACCCGCCTGCGGGCTGCGTGTTTCATCCCCGGTGTCCCCGCGCGATGGATGTCTGCAGAAACGAGAGACCTGAGATGATCGCG
Source organism: uncultured Desulfobacteraceae bacterium (assembly GCA_964404085.1). GTDB lineage: Bacteria > Desulfobacterota > DSM-4660 > Desulfatiglandales > Desulfatiglandaceae > CAYUCJ01. Next base: position 40,298 of record CAYOIU010000002.1, read on the forward strand.
AAAAACGGGCACCTGGTTTCCTGCTGGCTCTATGGACGACGATCTCAATGGAAGAACTGATAACGGTTAGAAACCTCAAGAAACACTTCCCCCTCCAGAAGGGTCTGATCGACAATCTTCTTGCCAAGGAAAAGCGCTTTGTCAGGGCCGTCGACGGGGTGTCCTTCACCATACAAAAGGGAGAGGTCCTGGGACTCGTGGGAGAAAGCGGGTGCGGCAAGACCACAACGGGGAGGCTGATCCTGCGGCTTCTGGAGCCGACTTCCGGCGAGATGCTGTACCATGGCACACCCCTGTCTTCCTATTCCACCGTCGAAATGGCCGGGATGCGAAAAAAAATGCAGATCATCTTCCAGGACCCTTATGCCTCTCTCAGCCCCCGCATGTCCATCGGCAAGGCCGTCTCCCACCCCCTGGCCATCCACAGTGATTACGACAAGGCGGAGCGAAAAAAGATCTGCATCCAGATCATGGAAAAGGTGGGTCTGACCCCGGCTTCGTTTCTCTACAGGAAATACCCCCACCAGCTTTCGGGAGGCCAGCGGCAGCGCGTGGTGATCGCCAGGGCCCTGGTGACCCGGCCGGAATTCGTGGTGGCCGACGAACCCATCGCCATGGCGGATGTCTCGGTCAGGGCCCTCATCTTGGAGCTCATGGGACAGCTCAAAGAGGAATTCGATCTCACCTACCTATTCATCACCCACGACCTGGCCACATGCAAGTACATCTGTGACCGTGTGGCCATCATGTATCTGGGAAAGATCGTCGAAATAGGCCCCCTGGACAAGGTCTTCAAGAACCCCATCCATCCCTATACCACAACGCTTCTTGCGGCCGTCCCTGTGCCGGACCCCAAGTTCCGAAGGACCGAACCCATCCCGACGGGGGAGATCCCCAGCGCCATCAATCCCCCTCCCGGCTGCAGCTTTCATCCCCGCTGTCATTTCGCCGAACCCGGGTGTCGCATTAATGACCCTGATTTGATTGCGGTGGATAACGATCACCAGGTCGCCTGCCCGGTCCGGACTCTCTCTCAATCCTAAAGCATTTTCTTCATTTCGCTATCTCTGTGACCTCTACTTCAATACACATGCACCCTCAGGGTTTCAGGATGAAATTGGGCGCCGATATTCGTCTTTTCAGGTGAAGGACTTGATGTTGAACTATGGTACCAAATAGGATATGGTGTGCCGAAACTCAAAAGGAGACGAAATGAAATGCAGATAACGGAAGGGCTTTATTTCATACCAGGTCAGGACGAAATGATTCCCGATTCCCACTCCTACGTGATCGGTCTGCCGTCCAGCAATGATCTCACCCTGATCGACCCCGGCCTCATGGGCAAAGGACAGTATAAGATTGAGGCCATAAAAAGCGACGGCATTGTCCTCTCCTCCATCAAACGGATCATCATGACCCATACCCACCTGGACCACATCGGCTGCCTGCCCGAGATCCTGGAATCCATCCCCCGGGCGGAGCTCTGGGTCCACAGGGAAGAGGCCATACCCCTGGAACAGGGTGATGAGCGAACGGTCTATGGGATGGACATGTTTCAACAGATGTGCCAGGCCCAGTACGGAACCAAGCCCGGCCTCTTTCAATTTCAGGTGGACTGCAAACTGGAAGGCGGGGTAAGCCTTGAAATCGGCGGCATGACCTGGGATGTGATCCACATCCCCGGGCATTCCAGCGGCAGCATCGCCCTCTACCATTCCGAAGACGGGATTCTCATCCCCGGTGACACCGTCTATGCCGATTACGCCATCGGACGGTTTGACCTCCACGGCGCCGGCGGGCCCCAGCTCAGGGACTCCCTCAAAACCCTGGCCGAGATGGACGTGAGCGTTCTTCTCCCGGGGCACAACCGAATTATGGAACAAGTCCCTGACGGATATATCCGGGAAACGGCACGCCAATGGGAACCGTATCTTTCTTAGCCCGGATTTCTCACCAATCCCGCGACGCGCGGGACTGTGACGGTGGATAACCCATGCCTATTGCGTTGTGCTTGAAAAATGACCTCGACGTACTTTACAAGTATGCCTGTGGCCATTTTCCTTCGCGCGCCTTATATTCATGGGCTTCTCCGCCGTCTCGCGACGAAGGTCGTTGAGAAACCCGGGTTAGCAACTGTGAATGAAAGAAGAAGACATGAAAAAATTCAATCCTGAGCACATCCAGGCCATTGCGGCCACTGTCAACAACTGCCCCTATTTCAAGCTCCTTTCCGCAGAACTCAAGTCCCTCGGGTGGGGAGAATCCCACCTGGAACTGGAGATTCAGAGGAAGCACTTGCAGCCGTACGGGCTCGTCCATGGCGGTGTCTGCGCCTCCATCATCGACGCGGCCGCCTTCTGGGCCGTCTATGCAGGCTTTGAAAAGGTGGTGGGGTTGACCACGGTGGAGATCAAGGTCAATTACCTGGCCCCGATAAGTGAAGGACGTCTCATTGCCAGGGGAAAATGCATCAAGGCGGGGAAGACCATCTGTCTGGCCGATGCCTCCGTCCACGACGGAAAAGGAAAGCTTGTGGCCCACGGCACTTCCACCCTGATGGTCCTGGAATCCATGAAGCTCAACGGCCAGAAAGACCTTCCACCCAAGTTCACGGAGGACTAGGTCAACCACCGCTTCCGTCTCTTGTAGTGCTTCACGTCCCGGTAGCTCTTCTTCTTGCCCAAATCGCTGAGCCCGAGGTAGAATTCCCTCACATCGGCATTTTCCCTGAGTTTCTCCACCGTATCGTCCAGAACGATCCGACCGTTTTCCATCACGTACCCGTGATCGGCAATGCTCAATGCCAGCCGGGCGTTTTGCTCCACCAGGAGTATGCTGACCCTCCCCTCCTTGTTGATCTGTTGAATGATCCTGAATATCTCGGAGACCAGGAGCGGGGAGAGACCCATGGACGGTTCATCCAGCAGCATTAACTTGGGCGAAGACATGAGGCCCCGGCCAATCACCAGCATCTGCTGCTCGCCTCCACTGATATATCCGGCAAGCACACTTTTTCTGGCCTTCAGCCTTGGGAAATAATCATAGACCATGCGCATGTCCGCTTTCAGCCTTGCCCGGCTCTTGTTGGTATGGCCGCCGGCAATAAGATTTTCATCCACGGTCAAGTCTTCGAATACCCGCCTCCCCTCCATGACCTGAAACATGCCCATCCGCACGATCTGTTCCGGGTACTTCCTGTCCACCCGTTGCCCTCTGAAGGTGATGGAGCCGTCAGTCACCTCACCGTCTTCGGATTTCAACAGTCCCGAGACAGCCTTGAGCGTGGTGGTCTTGCCGGCGCCGTTGTTCCCGAGGACGGCAACCATCTGGCCCTCATTCACCTGAAGCGACATTCCCTTCAGGACGAGGATGACGTTATGATAAATAACCTCGATGTTGTTAACGATCAGTAGTGGTTCCAATTGGTTTTCTCTAAATTCTTTCTCACGGGTTCAGCAAGCGAATCTGAGAATCTTTTTCGGATGCTTTCTCATAGTGCACTTGGCACCCTACTCCGACATGGACGGCTATTTGGGGTTTATGCCTTCTAAACCCCGCGCTCGCTATTGCGAACCACTAAACACCAAATAACCGTCCATCCCCTCTGAAGTGTTTAGAAAGCGTCTGAAAAAGATTGTCAGGTTCGGTTCCACTAAGTTATCCAGATGGATACCCCGTTCCCCAAATCCGGGTCAGGCGCCGAGGCGCGAAAAGGTGATGTCCTCCTCACCTAGATAGGCCTTGATGACATTTTCATCATGCCTGATCTCTTCAGGTTTTCCCTCAGCGATCTTCTGCCCGAAGTCTAGGACACAGATGCGGTCCGAGATATCCATGACCACACCCATATCGTGTTCAATCAGGATGATGGTCACGCCCCATTCTTCGTTTATGTCAAGGATGAAGCGGGCGATATCTTCTGTTTCTTCCAAGTTCATACCCGTCGCAGGTTCGTCCAGCAGGAGTATTCTGGGTCGCATGGCCAGGGCTCGGGCCAGCTCCACACGTTTCTGGAGGCCGTAGGGCAGGGAGTGCACCACCTGTTTTCTGATAGGCTCAATTTCCAGGAGGTCTATGATCTTTTCCTCTATGTCCCTTCGAAGGACCATCTCCTCATTCCGGCACTTGCCGTAGTAGAGCCCACCTGAAAAGGAACCTGACTTGAGGTGAATGTGTGCGCCCAGCTTGATATTGTCCAGGGCGGTCATGTGGCCGAAGAGTTCCACATTCTGGAAGGTCCGGGCGATACCCAAGCCTGCTATCCTGTGGGGTCGAACGTGTGAGATATCCTTCCCTTCGAAGACAATGCTTCCTCTCTGGGGATGGTAGAACCGGTTGATGCAGTTCAAGAGGCAGGTCTTTCCCGCCCCGTTGGGACCGATGATGGAAAAAATCTCCCCTTTCTTGACCCCCGTGCTCACGCCGTTCAACGCCTGGAGCCCCCCGAAACTCAGGTGGATGTCTTCTACGCTAAGCTGGTAGTCTTTCTCTTCCATTTCACTTTCATTCCACGGATTCGACCTGTCTTACCCTGACGAGGGTCTTCATGCGAAAACCCTTCCCGTCCTGATACCGGATATCCGCCTCCACATGGAGCTTTTCCTGGTCGCCATACAGGGCATCAATGAGGTCCCTGTATCTTTCAGCCACAAATTTCCTCCTCACTTTTCTGGTCCTGGTGAGTTCATCATCATCGGCGTCCAGTTCCTTGTAGAGAAGCACAAACTTCCTGATTTTTGCCACCTTGGGCAGAGATTCATTGGTCCTGGCCACTTCCCCCGCAATCAGATCGTAGGTCTCTTCCTTTTGGGATATATCCGTAAAGGTGGTGTAGGCGATCTGGTTGTTTTCCGCCCACTTGCCAACGTTTGCCATATCAATGGCGATCATGGCCGTGATAAAAGGTCTTTCCTGCCCGATCACCACGGCGTCGATTATGTATGGACTAAACCGCAGTTTGTTTTCGATGAGTTGTGGGGAAAACTTGCTGCCATCGGTCAGTTTCATTACATCGGACATGCGATCGATGATGATAATATGCCCATCGTCCTCCATGAGGGCGGCATCTCCCGAGTGGAACCAACCGTCCCGCAACGCCTCCTCCGTGGCTTCCGGGTCCTTGTAGTATCCCTTGAATATGGTATCGCCCCGAGACAACAGTTCCCCTGAATCGGAGATCCGAAACTCGACTCCCGGGAGGGGCTTTCCCACCGTATCCAGGCGAATGTCATCCGTCCGGTGGATAATGGACGCAGCCGTCTGTTCGGTCATGCCATAGGCTTGCTTGATGTTGACGCCCAGGGCCTGAAACATGTGAAAAATCTCCGGACCCAAGGGAGCCCCGCCCGTATAGACATGGCGAAGCCGGGAAAGGCCCAGATAGTTCCTGAGGGACCTGAACAGGAAAAAATAGGCACCCCAGCCCAGGATCTTCCATCCGGCCGACGGTCTTCTTTTCTGCAGCTTGAAATCCGCCGTCCGGTATCCCACATGGAGGAAGAACTTGTAGAAGATCCTTTTAATCCAAGCCGCATCCTGTATTTTCACCTGGATATCGGAACACATCCGCTCCCATATCCTGGGGGGCGCCAGCATGATATGGGGACCGATCTCCCGGATATTCACCTGGACCGTTTCCACCTTCTCCGGAAAATTGACCGTAAACCCCTTGTAAAGGGACCAGTAAACGCCGAACTCCTGCTCACCGATCCAGGGAAAGGGGAGGAAAGAGACATATTCGAAATCCTCGCTCGCTTCATCCACCTCATCCTGGGCCCTGGCCACGCTGAACATATTCCGGTGGGTAATCATACTCCCTTTCGGCAGGCCGGTGGTCCCCGATGTATAATTGATCATGCCCACGTCATCAGGAAGGAGCTTTTCGATCATTTCGTCAAAGAGACGGGGTTCTTTTTCCGCCCATTCCCGACCCAGATTCTGTATATCCCTGAAGTAAGTGAGGAGGGGATCGTCATAGTGCCTCATTCCCTTGGGGTCATCCACGATCACTTTCCTGACTAAAGGACATTTATCCTTGATCTCCAGAACCTTATCCGCCTGTTCCTGGTCCCCTGCAACCACAAAAACCGAATCCGAATGGTTGATGATATAGGTCACCTGGTCCAGGTGGCTGTCCGGATAGATCCCCACGATGGCCCCACCAAGGACCTGAACCGCCAACTCGGAAAACAGACCTTCCGGCCGGTTGTCCCCTGCATAGGCCAGTTTGTCACCGGCCTTGAAACCAAGTTCATGAAGGCCGAGGGCGAAATCCCGCACATTCTCATAATAGGCCTTCCAGGTAACCGGCTGCCAGATGCCGAATTCCTTCTCCCGGATGGCAACCTTGCTGTCGCCGAACCTGAGTGCGTTTTGCTTGAGAAGCTGAGGCAGCGTCTTGTATTCCGTCATTGATAGAGGCTTTCTCTCGTCGAAACACATGGCGCATAGAGCTTCTGAGGGGACCCAGTCCGCCCTATGCGCCC
>CAYOIU010000003.1:0-1682 GCA_964404085.1 uncultured Desulfobacteraceae bacterium
ATAAAAGCTGAGGAAAGATATATTCCCGCCGGAAAGGACTGCACTGGCCCTCCCGCTGTGGTTTGATGCTCCTCTGTAGGAGGAATCAAAACGGTATGACACGTTGGTTTACATAATATATATTATCGGACGTTACGAAAAAGCTGGAATTAAGCGATCTAGCGGATCCCTTTGGCCTTGTAGAGGTTCTTGTCGGCCACATTCATCAATTCTTCAGCTTCCATGTCACCTGAATACTGGGCCAAACCCATGCTTGCCCCTATGCCGCAAACCGTCTTCAGGACCGCGGCAATTCGCTTCCCGATATCGCTGGCTACCGTTTCATCAGCATCGATGAGGATGACGGCAAATTCGTCACCGCCATATCTGTACCCCGAATCCACGTCGACACGGATGCTGGCGCGAATGATGGTCCCGGTCTTCTGGAGCAGCTCATCACCGGCCAGATGGCCGTGTGTGTCGTTGAACCACTTGAAGTTGTCGAGGTCGAGAAGTATCAGGGAAAGGTTCTGTTTTTGTCTCCTGGCACGGGTGATTTCTTCCCGAAGCCGCAGATAAAAGTGCCTCTGGTTGTAGAGGCCTGTCAGGGAGTCTGTTATGGAGAGGCGGTTGAGTTCCAATTTGGTGTTTCTCTCGACAATGGCGCGCTTGATTTTGGCCTCCAGTTCATCGGTGCTGAAAGGCTTGTTGATAAAATCCGTGGCTCCTGCATTAATGACGTCAATATATTTGTAACCCTTGGCGTGACCGGTCATGGCGATAATGCATATTTCAGGATATTGGGCCCTCGCTTTCTTGATCAACTCAAGACCGTCCATCCCGGGCATCTTCATATCGGTGATAAGGAAGGTGCAGTTCTTCTTTTTCAGTTCATCGAGCGCTTTTTGCGCGTCAAGTGCGGCATGGGCCTGAAATTCGAGAAGCTGGAGGCTTTCCACAAGCGTTTCTCTTATGGAATTCTCATCATCAACAATCAGGCATCTCTCTTTGCGATAATCTATGGTCTCATAGTTGATGGCAGGCAGAATCATTATCTGGTCAGTAGGCATGTCTCTCCAGTCAAGCAGTGATGGAATCGCGGAAATCTACGTGGTTTCCAAGCATGGAGTGAAGATATCCACGTTGAATAGATACATTAACGATACAACCTATATACCTGCTATCTAAGGTTAAGTTAACAATCTTGTTCGATCCTGTGCGTCCCATGAGCTGCGTGTGTTTTTTATTGTTGCCCTCGATCAGCACAGGGAGTACGCGTTTTTCAAGGGATTTGTTCTTTTTGAGTGTAATCGCCTTCTGAAGATTCTGGAGAACAGCGAGCCTGCTTGATTTTTCCTCCTCGCTGACCTTGTTTTTCATGTGTGAAGCTAATGTACCTTCTCTGTCTGAATATTTAAAGGAAAAAAGTGAATCGAATTGCATTTGTTCAACAAGATCAAAAGTTTGGTCAAAATCTTTCCGGGATTCTCCTGGAAATCCGACCATGACGTCACTGGTGATGCCTATTTCAGGGACCGCATCCCTCAGCTTTCCCACCAGGGACATGTAATGTTCACGGGTATAGCCCCTTTTCATGTGGTGGAGGACTTCATCTGAACCGGCCTGGAAAGGTAAATGGATATGCGGGCACAATTTATCCAGATTCCCGAAACAACGAATCAGGTCGTCGCTGAGGTCCTTTG
>CAYOIU010000003.1:1692-41056 GCA_964404085.1 uncultured Desulfobacteraceae bacterium
GTGAGGTTGTGAAACGGAGCCGGAGCAGCCCCTTCAGCCCATTCAATTCATGCAGAAGGTAAGAAAAATCAAAGCTCTTATCGCCCTTCCAGAAATAGGAATTGACGTTTTGCCCGAGCAGTGTAATCTCCTTCGTTCCACTGGCAATGAGCTGCCGGGCCTCTGCAACAATGTCATCCGGCGATCGCGAAATCTCCCTGCCCCTCACGTAGGGCACGATGCAGTAGGAGCAGAAGTTGTTGCATCCCTGCATGATGGAAATGTAGGCCGTTATTTTTCCATCCCTCGGTGGACGGGTGCAGGATGTCAGGGGGGGATGATCAAGACGGGTGGCTGCCCGCTTTTTCATGTATATGGACACATCGTCGAGCACGGTTCCGATATTTCCCAGTTCCCTCGGGCCTATGACAAAATCGAGCTGGGGAAATCGCTTGAACAACCGGTTCCCCTCCTTCTGGGCGAGGCATCCCGCCATCCCAAGAATCATTTCAGGCCGCCTGAGCTTGATTCGTGATACCCTTCCGAGAAGACTGAAGGCCTTCTGGTCCGCCTTTTCGCGGACCGTACAGCTGTTGATGATGACAACATCAGCCTTTTCCGGAACATCCACCGGCGTGAATCCCATTTCTGTCAGCTTGCGGCCCAGATATTCAGAATCATATTCATTCATCTGGCAGCCCATGGTGGCAATGTAAAAACCTTTGGACAATTGAAGCTCGCTCCTGATCTCCTTTACGGGTATACCATCTTCTCGATGCAAGGCCTTCATCAGTTGTCTGACCGTTTCTTCGCATCCGGGGGCGCTTCCGACTTCGATCAGACCCCCTTTCGGGTCGAGAGTTTTGACGATCCCCATTCCGTCATAGGATTCGACAGTATATCTCAAATAACTGATGTCTTTACGGTTGATTCTGAATACCAGTTTAACGCTTTCCATGCTCGTAAGTGGTTCCACCCCACATCAGTTTTGTCCGTAATACCTCAAAGTAGTTGTAGTCGGGCGGGGTGAAGAGATGGATACTTTTTTTTGATTTACTGATGATCACAAGATCTCCGTAATGAAAATCAAAACCAACCTGCCCATCGAATGTGAGCACAACCTGTTCTTCGCTCTCTTTTCCCAGTCGAATCTCGATGACCGAAGTGTCAGGGAGAAGAATGGGTCGATTGGTTAGGGTAAAAGGGCAGATCGGCGTCAGGACGAAGGCCTCCATGGTGGGATACAGTATGGGACCCCCGGCGGACAGGTTGTAGGCCGTTGAACCGGTGGGTGTTGAGACGATCAGTCCATCCGCCCTGAAGGTAGTCAGGAATTCCCCGTTTATGGTGACGTCCAGGTCGATGATTCGCGCCAATGTCCCTTTATTGATCACCATATCGTTCAAGACCTGGAAGCGTCTGAATTCTTTGCCTTTCCGAAGAATATTTGCCTCCAGGAGTACCCTGCCCTCCTGCTCCAGGCCATCCTCCATGAGGAGTTCAATCACCGGGTAGAGCCTGTTCAACGGGATGCCGGTAAGAAATCCCATTCCACCGAGATTCACACCCAGGATGGGTACACCAAAACGGCCTACGCGGCGCACGGCACCAAGCAATGTCCCATCTCCTCCCAAAACGACAACCCAATCAACGGTTTTGGGTATGCAGGATTGCTCTTCGCAGGAATCCTCCAGGGTATCCAGAAATTCCATTTCCTCCGAAAAAACCGTAATTCCACGTTCCTTCAACCACTTCTCAAGCTTTTTTGCCTGAGCCCTGGCCGGTTTATGACGATGTTTATAAATAATGCCGATGGATTGCGAGGCCATGACAGAATTCCCCCTATTCTGTGGCCCTTTGAATAACGAACCATTCGTCTGTCTTGTCCGATGAGGTGTCCACGAGAAGATGAATGAGATTCAGGGAAGGGTTGAGATCTTTGAGGTCCTTCAGATCTACGGGTTCGAATTTCTTCAGATTGTTTGTATAGGCCTGTTCAGTTAGGGCGTTGGATTCATAATTCTCCTTGGTTCGAAGGGAGATACGTCTCAGGGATACCTCTTTGGCACATTGGGTCTGCTGGATGACAAAGGTCAATCCGTGGTTGGCTGCGATCTCAGCCGCTCTGCGTCGCAGGGCCTGGGTAACAAATGTGGCATCAAGAATGACCCCTTCTCCTTTGCTCGCCAGTTCATCAGCCAGTCTGAACATCTCGTCATAGACCAGGGTGCGTTTGTTCATATTGGCGGCCACTTTTTCATCGAATATGTCATCGTTTTTCAGGACTTCAAGCCGAATCATGTCGGTTCGCAGAATCCTGTATCCCTTGAGCGCTGCAATGACTTCCGTGGTCTCGGTCTTGTAGGAGGCCGGAAGACCACAGGCGATGAGCAGGGTCCTGAAATCCAGTTCCCTTGTTATGAAATCTCTAAAAGGTTCTTTCATTTATCGCTCCGATTATTTCCCGATATAAGCGTAAGCCAGCTCAAAATATTTTCCGGCGGTTGCTATGGCACTTTCCCTTTCTTCGGGACTGATGTTGCTGTCATCCAATTGGAAACTATTGACTTTTCCGCGTACAAAGGCGCGGTAGACCTTGTAGAAGGTGAGAAGAGAAGCGACCCCTTCTTCCTCGTTTGTAAAGGCCATGTAAAAGCGCCGGAGCGTTTCAGCCTCTCGTTTCCCACCATGGTACTCCAGATCCATAATGAGAAAGGCTATATCGGCAATGGTGTCACTATATCGGAATCGCTCGTTGAATTCAATGCAGTCGAAGATGGGTATCCCGTGAGTCAGACAGACATGTTCCATATGGAGGTCCCCATGGCAGTCCCTGATTCGACCGTCGGTTATACGCTGGAGAAACAGGTCCTCATTTTCCTCATAGAAGCCGTTCGTCCATTTTTTGAGGGCTGCAAAGGCCTCTTTTTCGATGGTCAAACCCTGGTATTTCTCCACCTGCATGAAATTCTCATCGGTGTTGACTTTGAAAGATTCGGGTCTTCCGAATTGTTCGATCTCGGGGGAACTCTCGGCGTTGGTGTGGAAACGGGCAAGAACCCTTGCGATGTCTTCAAGATGTCTTTCCGTCAGAGTCCCCTTTTGGAAAATGTGGATCATGATACTTTCTTCGGAAAGCCGCTTCATTTTGACGGCATATTCGACAATGTCTCCCTGCTCACTGCTGAGAGAATAGCTCTTTCCATCATGGTAAACAGGGAGGACGCCCAGGTAGAGATCTCTGGAGAGGCGACTGTTCAGGAGGACTTCCTGGTGACAGTAGAATTCGCGTTTTTCCAGCGTGGAAAAATCGAGAAAACCGAAATTGACCGGTTTTTTGATCTTGTAAACAAAGCTGTCCGCCACAAACACCAAGGAGATGTGCGTCTGGACCACCGAAACATGCATTGTGCTGTCAGGGAGGGCTCGGGGATCAGAGAGGTCATGAATGAGACGGTTCATTTTCCACCTCCACGTTGAACTGGCGTCCCACAAAGGCCGGCACGTCAACGGTTCCCATGATGACCGGCTGCTGATGACAGTCGGACCCACCCGTGACCATCATCCCTTCCTGCCGGGCAAAGGCGAGATAGGATGCCGTGGCGTGCTCATTCAGCCTCGAGTGAAAACACTCCAGCCCGTCCAGAAAGGGCAGCATCGATTCCTTGATGATTTCCAGATGCTCTGGAATAGCGTCAGTGAAAGAGACCAGAGACGTGCCGTTGGGGTCGCCGGGATGGGCAAGGACCAGTTTACCTCCCGCGGTTCGAACCAATATAGAGGCCTCTTCGAGGGATAGGGGAAGCTTGGGGACATTGCATTTGACAAGATACTTGTCAAAGGCCTCCTGCCGCGTGGAAACCATTCTCTTCCTGACCATGTAATCGGCGATATGGGGTCTGCCGATGGCACCGTCCACTGAATCCTCGATGGTCTTGAAATCATCCGGGGTCATGGGACTCAGATGCTCTTTCCTAAGCTCCTGATTTATTTTTGCAAGGATGCTCTGTGCACGCGTGGTGCGGTACTCTCGCAATTGCCGGGTCTTTTCAAGGAGCGGTCTGTTGTGGATGTCGTAGTTGTACCCCAGTACGTCCAGGGAGATGGGTTTGCCTTTTCTGTAGCGGGGATGGGCAAAGGAGATATTCAATTCGACACCTGAGATATAGTGTAAATCGAATTCCCCGGCGAGTGAAAAAGCGGATTTCTGGCATTGAACCGCATCGTGGTCTGTAATGGAAAGAAGCCTGATTCCTCGTTTCTGTGCCTCACCAAAGATCTCGGGAAGCGTCATTTTTCCATCTGAGCAATCCCTGGAGTGGATGTGGAGATCAATTTTCATAGTTTCGAATGAGTCCTCCTCCGATTTCAAGGGCCCTGAAATTGCCCTTGAGCCTCGACTCCGGGAAAACGCTACTGAGAATCTTCTGGATATCCTCTTTCTTCAGGGGCACCCCGGGAAGCTCGCACAGGGCGCCCAGCATAATCATATTCAACATGATGGGACCGCCAAGCTCAACTGCCAGTTGGGTGGCTTTCAACCAGAACAGCCTGTTCCCCGGACGCTCCAACGCATCTCGAATCCAAAGAAGTTCCGGATATTCAACATCACCGGCAATGACGTTCAGGGGGTAGATGGGCCGCGCATTGACTATCAGCGTGGAGGTTCTATTGGCATATTCGGGGAAAACCCTAAGGGTTTCAAGAGGTTCAAGACCCACAATAATGTCGGCCATGTTGGGCGGTATAACGGGACCATAGCTTTTTCCATCCGAGAGTCGGACATGGCTCATGACGGCCCCTCCCCTCTGGGACAACCCGAAAGTTTCGCCGATGGTCACCTGAAACCCCTTGTTGACGGCGGCCCGCCCGAGTATCTGAGAGGCCAGCACGTTGCCCTGTCCACCGACACCCGTTATGATAAGGTTAAGCAACATCGTGAACTCCTTTCGGGGTCTTTTCAATGGCTTTCTGGGGGCAGATCTCCGAGCAGACGCCGCAGCCCACGCATATGACCTGATCGATCTCGGCCTTGCCTTTTTCCTTGTTGAAGAAAATTCCCGGGCAACGGAAGATGCGTGCGCAATACCTGCCGCAGCCGCACGCTTCTCCCAGGCACTTCTCCTGTTGAACTTCCATGTGAAAAGGAAAGCCCCCTTCTTCCCTTTCTTGCACGAGCGCGCATTTCCTTCGAAGGATAAGCACCCGCTGTCCCCTTTTTTGCAGCAGGTCGTAAATGGTCTGTGCGGTCCGGCTCATCTCATAAGGATCTGCGATCTGAACTTCCGCCCCGAGGGAACTGCAAAGGTCTTCCATCTCCACGATCATTGTCTCTTCACCCATGGCCGTCTTCCCTGTGCCGGGATGCGGTTGGAAGCCAGTCATGGCGGTGGCGCTATTGTCAAGTATCACCAGGAAAAGATCGGCCCGGTTGAAACTGGCATTAATGAGTGCGGGGATGCTCGCGTGAAAAAACGTGGAGTCGCCCACGACGGTGATTACGGGTTGATCAAATCCAAATTTTTCGAGCTTTCCATAACCGCTGGCCAGACCCACGCCCGATCCCATTGCATGGACGGATTTTACCTGGTTGAAACCGGTGGGCCACATCCCCATGGAATAGCAGCCTATGTCTCCGGACACGAACCCTTCACGGTTGTCCCATGCCAGTGCCGTCTTTATGGCGTTAAAAGAGGCCCTGTGGGGGCACCCCGGGCAAAAGCCAAACTCTCTCGGCGGGATGTTTTGTTGCAGTTCTGAGCGGGCGGGCCCCGCAACGACCTCGCTCCCAGTGGGAGGATCCAGATCGAACAAGCCTGCAAGGGTTTCGAGAAGCAACCTCGGACTTGTCTCGCCAGTGTCCGGCATATGACCCGAACCCTTACCAAGCCATGTCTTTATGCCGATCTCCTCTCCCAGGCGAGCGGCGAATGACATGACACCATCTTCCACAAAGGGTTCCACATCCTCCACAAAAAGAATTCTTTCGGCTCTTTTGAGAAAGTTTTTCAAGAGCCCCTGCGGTAAGGGCCAGATAGTACCCAATTTTAGAATACCGACCTGATCCTCGAGACCCAGGATATCAACCGCCTCCGAGGCATAGTTCCAGCAGCATCCTGAGGCGATGATGAGCAGTTGGGGAGCATCCGGTCCATCGTATCTGTTGAACGGGGACTGCTCGAAAAGGGCCATGGCCTGTGCCAGCTTTTCATGCCTCTTCCGATGCTTCAAAAGGATGGGAAAGGTATTAAAGGGCGGCCCATTAACATCATAATAGGGAATTCCGGGGTTTTCAAAAATTTCTCCAGTCTTTACGGTGGAACGGGTGTGGGAAAGCCTGGAAACGCTCCTGATCATGACAATATTCTGGATGTGTTCAGAGAGCTCAAAGGCCCATCTCGTCATATCAAGGGCCTCCTGCGGGGTGGCAGGTTCAAGGAGCGGGATATCGGAAATCTGCGCAAAGACCCTTGCGTCTTCTTCATTTGTACTTGAAATGCCTCCGGGATCATCACAGGATACCAGGACGATTCCGCCCTTGGTCCCGGAAAGGGTCAAATTCGTGAGAAAATCCGAAGCCACGTTCACCCCATTCTGTTTCATACTGGCAATAGCCCTGCATCCCGAAAAGGAGGCAGCCGTCGCAGCTTCGAGGGCAACCTTCTCGTTGGTGGACCATTCCACGTAAAGGGGAAGATCCTTAGAGGCCTTGGCAAGGGTCTCTACGATCTCTGAAGAGGGATTTCCCGGATATCCTGCAGAGAAATGAACACCCGCCTCCAGTGCGCCCCTGGCGATGGCTTCGTTGCCCTGGAGTAGCAATGTGTTTCCACGCTTCCGGCTTATTTCATTCATCATGTCCTCTGATCGGTTCTTTCCTGTCTGGCGGCCCCGGCTCTTGCCCGCTTGTTTGCTGCCGCTTCCTCAAGATGATCCAGGTTTTTTCCGGGGAGTTCCTCGGCCTCCACAAACCCGGCATGGACGGCCTCGTGAAAGAACTCCGCTCCCCTCTCCGTTCGAACGACGACGGTATTCCAGTCATCCTGTCCTTCAAGGGTCCCCACCGAGATATCCGCCCATTCCGCCGTCATGTCAGAGCAAAGACTGCAGCCTTTTTGAACGAGAAAACGTATTTCCCCCAGGGGAAAATCAGACCATCCGTCGTCCGTCAAGAGCCTGAAGACCTCGGACGGCGGCGGTGGAATATCATACTTTTTGACAGGCCCTCTGATATTTTTTTCCTTGAGGTAGGTCCTGAGCTTTCTATAGTCCAGTGCCCATGTGCAGAAAAGACCGATCCTGACGGTCACCCGGCGAATCCTTTCCTCACCATCCGGTGTCGATCCGGCCGTTTTCGCCAAGGCTTCCATTTGGCAGGGCAATCCCACCACACCGATATGGTCCTCACCGGCGCTGATGGCCGTATTCAGGGCGGCCAGACACCCTGATGCAGAATACCTGGACCCTGCACATTCCAGGATTTCGGATGGAGATCTGACCAGCTTTCCCGAAGGAGACAAGCCGTTGCCGGAATCCGTGACAACGGCTGATTTGATGAATCCCTTTTCCAGGGCGCGGATCAAAAGTGCTGAGACGATACCGCCGTATTGGCCGCCGTTACGGGTCTTTCTGTCTTTGGCCCTTGCAGCCCGAATCTCACTGTAAGGTCCAATCTCTCGGTCTCCACGGGTGTCTTTGATCTCCCTTTCAAGTGAAGTGCCTTCATAATCTGCACGCGGGCAGACCTGAAGGCATCTCCAGGTTTCGGCCGCACAGGCATCGAGGGCCACTACCTGACCGTCCCGATAACTGAAATAGGGGCAGAGGCCCACACAAGCCCCGCACTTGACACAGATGCCTTGATCCAGGACGTCTTCAATAAGCGTTTTCTGGCCCTTCGGGTTTACAGATTTCATGCTTCATCCAGCTTCTTTTAGAGGTTTTTGTTTTTTTTCGAACGCATCGCGTGGACAAACGAGCCGTTCGTGTTAGTCAATGATGGTCGTATCGCAAAACCTTCCGAACAGCCTAAGGGCAATCCAATGGTATTTAGTCAGTGCAAATAAGTATGTCAAGAATTTTGAAATTTCGCAACCGGCCATGACCCGTGGTTGACTTTTTTGTTCATCTGGCTTAAGGGGAAGGTTCAAATAAAGAGAGGATAGAGCAATGCTGGACAGGATCAAGCGGGCGGCTGAATACCTGAGGCCTTCATTGAAAATCATTCCCGAGATCGGAATGATTACGGGAACCGGGTTGGGTGGGCTGACCGATTCCATGGACATCGACCTCCGAATCCCCTATGGTGAGATCCCGAATTTCCCGAAATCCACTGCCAAGGGCCACCGAGGAATTTTAGCTGCCGGCAGTTTATCGGGCAGACCCATCCTAGCCATGCAGGGGCGCTTTCATTTCTACGAAGGCTATACGCCCGGAGAGGTCGTCTTTCCGGTTCGTGTCATGGCTGACCTGGGAGTCAGGTTCCTCTTGATCTCCAGCGCCGCCGGAGGCTTGAATCCGCAGTTCAAACGGGGCGACCTGATGCTCGTGACCGATCATATTAATCTGACGGGAAACAATCCTCTGGTTGGCCCGAATCTAGAGAGCTTTGGTCCCAGGTTTCCGGACATGAGTCATGCCTACCCCGATGAACTGTTGGACCTGGCAAGAGCGCAAGGCCGAAAGGGTGGCCTTCCTTTGAGAGAAGGCGTCTATGTGGGTATTACAGGTCCCAGCATGGAGACGCCTGCAGAGACCAGGTTTCTGAGGATGGCTGGGGCCGATGCCGTGGGGATGTCAACGGTTTATGAGGCCATTGCGGGTGTCCATTGCGGCCTGAGGGTCATGGCCATCGTGGTGATTACCAATGTCAACATCCCTGAAAACATGGAAGAGACATCCATTGATGAAGTCATCGCGGCTGCGAACGCTGCCGGACCGATCCTTTCCGGGCTCTGGGCGGACATTGTACGAAATCTGCCCCGGACTTGACATTCATTTGGGTAAGAAATGGAACCATTCGATATCCTGATTAAAAACGGAACCATCCTCACCATGGATTCCGAGAACCGTCTCTACGAAAATGGGATCCTGGGAGTAAAGGGGGATACTATCTCCTTTGTAGCCGATCATAAGCTCGGCGTACACCAAGCAAAAGAGGTTATCGATGCGGCCGGTGGACTCGTTTTGCCTGGGTTGATCAATGGCCACACCCATGCGGCCATGACCCTTTTCAGGGGGCTTGCCGACGATCTCCCCCTCATGGAGTGGCTCAATCATTATATTTTTCCAGTTGAAAGTCGGATGGACGGGGACTTCGTGTCTACCGGGAGCCTCCTTGCCTGCGCCGAGATGATCTTGTCCGGGACCACAACCTTTTGCGACATGTATCTTTTTGAAGAAGAGGTGGCGCTGGCAGCACGGAAAGCCGGGATGCGCTGTATCGTGGGAGAAGTACTCTACGATTTCGACTCCCCCAATTACGGGTCCGTCAAAGAGGGGCTCCAGTATACGGAGGAATTGATCCGGTCCTGGAAGGACGACCCGCTCGTATCCATAGCAGTGGAGCCCCATTCCGTCTTTACCTGCGGCCCGGACCTGCTGACCGCGGCCAATGAACTTGCCGTCAAGCACGGGGTCCCACTTATCATCCATGTTGCCGAAACCCTTGCCGAAGTCAGGGAAGTCAAGGAGAAATATGGTCGGGCCCCTTTCCATCACCTGGACTCCCTCGGCCTGATGGGTCCTCGCCTGGTGGCGGACCATTGCGTTCACGTCGGACCCGAAGAAATGGCTTTAATACACAAAAGAGGCGTGAGCGTCATTCACAACCCGGAAAGCAATATGAAGCTTGCTTCCGGTGTCGCTCCCATACCCGAAATGCTGAACATGGGGATAAACGTGGGGCTCGGAACGGACGGATGTGCATCCAACAACAATCTGGACCTCTTCACTGAAATGGATATGGCTGCCAAGCTGCACAAGGTACAGACCATGGACACAACGGTAATGGATGCACTTACAGTCCTCCGCATGGCAACCATAGAGTGTGCCCGGGCACTGGGGCTCGAAAAGGAAGTCGGCTCGCTCGAAAAAGGGAAAAAGGCGGATATCATCATCCTCGGCCTGAACAAACCGCACCTGACCCCCCTGTACAACCCCTATTCCCATGCGGTTTATGCAGCCAGGGGAAACGACGTTACCCACACCATTATAAACGGCAGAATGGTCATGAAGGAGCGCCGCTTGATGACCCTGGACCTGCAGGAAATTTTCGGCATGGTGAATGTGCAGGCGGCCCGCGTAAAATCCTGGCTAGCCACTGGATGACCAGGCGAATGGAAAAACGATTTATTGCTCTTGGGAGTCGTCTTCTGGGGGTGCCGGAGGTCAGAACTCTGGGGGTAAAACCCAATTTTCTGCATTACTCGCCCCGGGAGAGATGGATGATCAGCGAGGCTCCCATAGTCCTCTTTCCCACCGCCAACTATGCGCAGTTTCTATCAACAATGGGAAAAAGAATCTTTCCGAGCCTGGAGAACCACCTGTATGCAGACGAAAAGATCAAACAAACGACCCTTTTCTACATGCTTGGAATACCACACCCCCGCACAAAATTCTTCTATGCCCGTCATCACGGAGACATTTTGCAGGAATTCCCCTTTCCCTTTGTGGCAAAAATACCCCGATGTTCGGCCAGGGGCAGGGGGGTGTTCCTGATCCGCCACGCCCGTGATCTGGCCCGTTATCTCAATGTGACCTCCGTTGCCTACATTCAGGAATACCTGCCCCACGAAAGGGACCTGAGGGTTATACTGATCAATTATGACCCTGTTCTGGCCTACTGGAGGGAACGAACATCCGACAATTTTCGAACCAATCTGTACCAGGGGGGTACGATTCGTTTCAAAGGAATCCCTCAAGAAGGTATCGAGGTCGGGAAAAAAGCCGCCCTGAGCTGCAGATGGGACGATGTGGGCATGGATCTCATTTTCAGCAACGGCAACTGGTACGTCATTGAGGCCAATATGAAATACGGCCGAAAGGGGCTGAAAATGAAAAACATGGACCTGAAGCAGTTGATTCGGAAAAAACTCCTCTCAGGAGAATTGCTCGCCCCGCCGGCGACCTTAACGAAATGAAAAAGAAAAGAAAGACCAAGATTGCCCTGATTACCCTGCTCCTCCTCCTGTTTCTTTTCTGTGGTGCGTTGGCGTTCTTCTATTACCAGGTGACGCGTGATACGGCGAAACGGATCCAGAAAGGGGCCATTCAGGAGGTCATTGCCTCTGAAAGCCCGGTATTCTATGATGATGAAAAGACACCCATAGGTGTCTTTTTTAAGACGACCCACCGTCAGTATGTGCCTTATGCTGAAATCCCCAAGACCTTTGTCAAAGCCATTGTTGCCGCCGAGG
Organism: uncultured Desulfobacteraceae bacterium; assembly: GCA_964404085.1. Lineage (GTDB taxonomy): Bacteria > Desulfobacterota > DSM-4660 > Desulfatiglandales > Desulfatiglandaceae > CAYUCJ01. Next base: position 13,089 of record CAYOIU010000003.1, read on the forward strand.
ACCAACACTTTTTTGAACACGGAGGGTTTGAATTCAAGGGAATTCTAAGAGCCCTTTTTGCCAATCTGAGAGCGGGAAAAGTGGTTCAGGGGGGAAGTACCCTCACCCAACAGACCGCAAAAAATATCTTTAAACGGCAAAAAAGATCCTACAAGGCCAAGTTAAAGGAATTGATCCAAGCATTTCTACTTGAAAGGAGATACAGCAAGCAGGAAATCCTGGAAATGTATGCGAACCAGTTTTTCGTGATTGGTTTTGGGAAGGGGCTCCAGATTGCCTCCCAGTATTTTTTTGAAAAGGACGCCAAAGACCTGGACCTGGTGGAAGCCGCGTTTATCGCCGGACTCGTCAAGTCTCCAAATCGGTACAATCCCTTTATCAAAAAAGATGATGAGGCAAAACAGGAGGCGCGTCGATTGGCAAAGCTCAGGAAAGACTACGTCCTGGCCAATATGTTGAAGCTCCATTTTATCGGGAAAAAGGCGTTTTTGAAGGCAAAGTCCAGAGAAATCCCGTTCAAAGAGGGGCGGATCACCTACAGGCTCAATATCCTTCTCGATTATGTTCGTGATGAGCTTGAATCGGGTTTTTTCAGAAAGGTCCTCAGTGACCAGGGTATTGAAAATGTCGCCACTTCCGGTATCAGGGTCTACACCTCCATCAACAAGAAAATGCAGGAAGCGGCCCTGCGGAGCCTAAGGAATAATCTCCCCCTCCTGGACGTACAACTGGCCGGATACGACCCGAAAAAACAACGCCTCGAATACGCAAACCTCAAAAAAATGGGCTTGATCGGAGATCATGATCAAGGGTTCCCTTTTCTGGTCAAAATTGCACACATCGATGAACAGGACGAGAAGGCCTATTTGCGTGTGTCCTGGGAGGGCGGAGATGATAGTATTGACTTTCAGGGGTTGAAGCCGTTGGGTGAGGCTTGGCTGAAAGAGAAACTCGGTCAGTGGGCCATGTTCAGCAAGAGTCATGTACCTTCTTTCTTAAAGCGTTTCAGGGTGGGAGACCTGGTTCCCGTACAGTGGACATCCGGTTCTGAAGACGCTCTGAAACGGCATATGAGGCTGGCAGTCTTTCCTGAGTTGGAAGGCGGAATCGTAGCCCTGCACAAGGGCATGATCAAGGCCATGGTGGGAGGTTTCTCCAATCGCTATTTCAACAGGGCCGATGCCAAAAGACAACTGGGCTCTATTTTCAAGCCCATTGTGTATACGGCGGCCCTGCAACTCAAATGGAACCCGCTTGATCCCCTCTTTAATCAGTATGATCTCTTCCCTTTCGAAAAGACCTACTATACGCCAAGGCCGGACCATCATCCCGAGAGCAAGATCGTTTCAATGGCCTGGGCCGGGGCCAAATCTGAAAATCTGGCCACGGTCTGGCTCCTTTATCACCTTACCGATCACCTGAAAATGAGCGAATTCAGACAGATTGTGAACCTTCTTGGACTGGGACGTGGAAAAAATGAAAGCTACCAGGAATACAAGGAGCGGATCAGGGACAAGAAAGGTGTGGTGGTCAATCGAGACGCCCTGATTGAAGCCGCATTTGAAAAGGCCAAGAAGGATTTAGAGCCCGATGTCATTTTCAGCGGAAACGAGCGTGTGATGGGGGCACTGAGACGGATCCATTACCAAATTCCCGGAGGGGCCAGAAAAGACCTGGGCATTGAAAGAGAACAGATACTCAGATATGATTTCATCAGACTCAGCCGCCTCAACATGAAAATGAAAGAAGTTTTCAGGAAATTGGGCAGCATGTTTCAGAATCCAACCGGCGTGACGCCGGAGGACGAAAAGACCTTTCTTTTCCAAAACTTTTACAGGGTTGTCGGGGATGACCAGGCCAAAAAAAGAATCGTCTATTCGGAAAATACGAAAGCGATCCCGGGAACCATATTGCAACCACTCATGTCCGGGGAGTTGGAAAATACCGATTTTTCCCAACAGATGCAGGACATTTGGATCGATGACCTGGCACCCTCTATCCTGATAGATCAACTCCAAGAGTATCTGAAGGGCAACTATAGGGATTTTCTTCGAAAGAACCGTTACGACCTGGATGTCCTTTACTGGATTCGAGACTTCAAAACGCTCACCAATTTGTCATATGTTGTTGACCTTGGCCGAAAGATGGGGATTTATACCCCCCTTGACCCGGTCCTTTCCTTTCCCCTCGGAGCCAATGCCATCAGTATACTCGAGGCTGCAAACACCTTTCAGACCATGATGACGGGCAAGGTCTATCCCATGACGGTCGGGAATATCCAGGAGCCGTTTGTGCCTGTTATCACCAAAATTGTTGATCGTGACGGTGAAACGATCTGGTCCTACGAACCCAGGCCGAACCGGGTACTTTCGGAAAGAGTATCCCATTCCATTACGGAAATCCTGAAAAAGGTCATGGAAATCGGAACGGGTCGAAAAGCGGGAAATGCCGTTCGTGTCCAGTCAACGCCCCTTCCCTCCTATGGCAAGACAGGGACTGCCAATCGGTTTACCAACTCAAGCTTTGTGGGCTTCATCCCCGGCATTGACAACCCGTCCGGATTATTGAGTCTGGACAGCGGCTACGTGGTGGCCAGCTACGTCGGATACGATAACAACAGGCCTATGAAGGGAAAGCATTTTGCCGTTTATGGTTCTTCAGGGGCCCTTCCCCTGTGGGTTGATACCGTGAATGCCATCGCCAACGGCGAGAATTTCAAAAGTTCGCCTGAACTGGAAGAGGAGATTCTTTTAGACGCGGTAGCCGACTCGAGAAAATGTCCTCCCGGCCTGTCTGTCGTTCCCGTCTCGGAACTTACAGGGCTGCCGGCTCAACTGACCAATGTGGCGTCCGGTGATACATCTTTTATTCTGTTCTGCACGCCGGCGGATTTCTCGGGAAACGGTCTTAAATTGTTGAGGGAATTTGACCTGGGTGAAAAAAATCAATAAACTACAAGAAAAAATGTCTGGGAGTTGGATAATGAGAGGCCATTTAATACATTGTTCTGTTTTTCTCTTGATCATCTTGGTTGCGGGGTGCGCCCAGTTCACGGCGCAGGAGAAGAAAGTCATCCCGGGCCCGGAACCCACCGCTCCCCTGATGACCAGCCGACAGGATCTTGAGAGAAAGATAATCACCCTCCAAGAACGGATTGAGAAAAGCGAATTGTCCGTGAAAGATCGGGCCGCGACCCGCGAACTTCTTGGAATCTACCGGTTGTTGAGAGAAGCCGCCACTCTTCCTTTGGATCAGAAAGATTACCGGGAATTGATCAACCGGATTTATGAAAGGACCACCCGCCTCGATTCTGTTTTTCTTCCTGACCGGAAAAAGACACTATCTCCGGATATCTATGCGGTCAGGCTCTTTTCGAAAAAGCAGCGGGACATCGTTGACACCTATCTGTCAGGCGATCATAGGGCGGTCATCAACAAGGTCCTTGAAATTGAAAAGACGTTCGGTTCCGATGCGCTTACACCCCAGGTGGGTCTGCTCTTTGCCCTTTCTCTGGCGCACGAAGGGCTGCTGGACGAGGCGGTCGACGTGGGGGAGCGGGTCGCCGGGGAGCTTGAACAGCGTCCAGGGCTCATCGTCCTTGAAACGAGAATTGCAGAGTGGTACTCCCGACTCGGCCGGGAAGATGCAGCCATGCTCAGGTACGAGAGACTGACGGATGTCATGGATGACAAAATGGACATGCTGGGCGGCCTCAAAAAGGAACTGACCCGATCTTCCGTGAAGTCTGGCCGGCCATCTGAACAGGGCGTAGCTGAAAAAAACGAAATCGCTGCCATCGGTAAAGCCAATAAGGCCTTCAACCCCCTGATGAAGCAGGTGGAAGAACGCATCCGGGCACATGATTTTGACGGGGCAAAGGAGCTGCTATCTAAGAAAAGGCAGGGAGCGCTCTCACCTTCTGAAATTGAAACCATCGATCAGGCCTTGAAGAGCGTTGACAGGGCTGAGGATGTTTACCTGGGTGAAAGGATCGCTTCACTCTCCAAGGAGAAAAAGGCCCTGAAAAATATCCGCAAGTTAATGGAGGATGAGAAGTATGATGAAGCGTTTTCAGGAATTGAAGAGCTGAAATCCGAAGGGATTCAGAGTGTGGATCTCAAAACCCTTGAGCTTGAAGCCACGGAAAAGCTCATAAACCGGGACAGAAAACGGGCAGCAGGTTTTTTTCTCAAGGCAAAAAATACTGAAATCCCTACGGAAAAAGAACGATTTCTCAATATGTCAAGGAAATTACTTCAACAACTGCTTTATAAATTCCCTTCCTCGCCCTCATATGCAACTGTAAGGCGAAATCTGGAAAGCGTGGAAGAGGCATTGGGCAAGCTTTGAAAACACCGGAACTACCGGTCCAGTTCTTCCCTCACGATCACGCCGATCTTTTCCATCAGGTAAGGCTTTTTGACATACGACCCCGCTCCCAGTTTCTGGGCCTCCTTGACTCTGTCCGATTCGGAAAAGCCGCTGGCGATAATGGCCTTCTGACCTGGATGGATCTCCAATATTTCTCTGTAGGTCTCCAGGCCGTCCATGCCGGGGGCCATGATCATGTCCAGGACAAGGAGGTCGGCAGAACCGGATTTCATGAATTCCACGGCTTTTTCGCCGCTTGACACACAGGAGACCGCATAGCCAAGCTGTTCCAGGATGCCTTTGGCCACCTCCCTCTGTTCCAGAATGTCATCCACTACCAGAATCGATTCACCCCTGCCTCTGTAGTCTTCCAAAACGGGTTTTGACTTATCTCCGGCAAGAGTTTTCCGGGTGATGGGGAAATAGAGCTTGAACGTGGTCCCCTTCCCTTCCCGGCTTTTCACATCTATGTATCCATTATGATCCTTGACGGTCCCCCAGACGACTGCCATACCGAGCCCCGTTCCACTCCTTCCCATCTTCTTTTTCGTATAGAAGGGCTCAAATATGCGATCCAGGTCCTCTGCGGCGATCCCAACCCCATTGTCGGAAACGGTCAGGACCGCATAGTCTCCCTCCTCCACCTGAGTGAATCCGCCTATGGGTCGGTCCAGATACATGTTTAGGGTCGATATGGTAATTCTTCCACCATCGGGCATGGCCTCGGCAGCGTTGGAGATGAGATTCATCACGGTTTTTGAAATATGGACGGGGGAACCGATGATGTTCAAGACATCCCTCTCCAATTCGGCTTTTACTTCAACCTCCGGGTGGTGGGATCTCAGCGTTTCGAACTCCGGGCTCTTAAGATAGTCGGAAACGACCTGATTCAGGCTGAGGACCTCTGATGAGGAAACCCCCCTTCTTGCCAGCGTCAGCAGGTCCTGGACGATGCTGGCAGCCTTTTCCCCGGCCTTTTGAATGGTGGATATGGGTTTCCTGAGCTTGCTGTCTTCAGGGATCTGCATAAGCAGCAGTTCAGGATAGCTCACCAACCCGGCCAGGATGTTATTGAGATCGTGGGCCACACCACCAGCCAGGGTCCCGATAGCTTCCATCTTCTGTGCACGCTGCAATCGCATCTCCAGTTCATGGCGTTCTCTTTCAGCCCCCTTAAGCTCCGTAATGTCATTGCCGATGCAGAGGATTTCCTGAACAACGCCTTCACTGTCCATTGTGGGCTTAAATGTCCAGGCGATCCAGACGCTTTCCCCGCTCTTACGTTCAGTTTTGCTCTCTGTGGTCCATCTTTTATCCGGTTGGGTCCTGATCTTGTTTAACAAACGCTCAACTTCTTGTTTAACCGTTGCCGTGGAACGCAATATGGTGGAGATGACATTTTTCCCCAGGATTTCATTTTCCTTGTACCCAAAGAAATGCTGGGCGAATTCATTGAAAAAGATCACCTTCCCTTCCGTGTCCACACGAAGGATGATGCTGTTGGCATTTTCAACAAGTTCACGGTATTTCTTTTCATTGTCCTGCATATTTTGAAAAGAGCGCGCATTGACCAGGCTCATGGCGGCCTGGGATGCCACACCGATAAGAAGGCTCATGTCGGTCTTGGTAAGGGGCCGTTTTGAATGCATATTGTCTACGGTCAAGACCCCCAGCGCCTCTTTTTCGTAGACGATGGGGACACAGACGAGGGATTGAACCTTCAGTTCCTTTGCAAGAAAAAGGCTCCTCTCGGAAAGCTTTTCCCTGTTTTCATGAATATCATTCAGCAGCACAGGCTTTTGTTCCCTGAAGGAAGTGACAAAAGGCCCTTTTGATTGCGGGTTGTCCAGGTGAAACTGAGTCCTTCGAAGAAGCATTTCCTGGTCATGGTTGTAGCCGTAACCGAATTGAAAAATGAGACGCAACCTGTCCTTGCTGGCGAGCCAGATGGCCCCGCGATCAAAGTCAAGGTGCTTTTCCATGATCCCACTCATGGTCTCGATCAGACTCCTGGGGTTCAGGATTGTTGAGGTGGCCTGTCCGATTTCCTGCACCAGCAAGGCATTGTTGTAACGGTTGTTGATTTCCTCCATGTGCTCTTTTGCAGCATCCCCCTGCATCTCAAGGGTTTTTTTCAGGCCCCGGTTCTCCAGCCGTTCGGAGACAAAAAACAACAGGAAGTTGACGATGACACTGGAGATCAAGATCTCAGGCCAGACTTTCATGGAGTCAATGAATATAAAGGCCGCTGTAACAACTGCGGTCACAATAAGGGCATAGTTGCGAATGATTCGCCAGCGGGCAAACGGGGTGCTATCCCAGGAAACAATGTATCTGCAATGCTTATGGCCTTCGTGAAAACATTCAGGATGTTCAATGTGGGCAAATTGTCTTGTAAAGAGTTTCGCCGCAGACTCGAACATCCCCATACGATTTTGGCATTGGTACGGCTTTTCATGTACGCCTGGCTCAGGAGTAGCAATGATTTCAACCCTCCTGGGGCCCACTTTGACTGCACTGACCTTTGCTCCTCTGGACATCACCTTGTAAACTCTGCCCATGATGCGATAAATGGCAGGTAAGTTCATGAGTCCGAGTGAGTATTGTTTCAAGGCTCCTATCGACTCGGCGGATGTAGCGTATCGCCCGGCATTTCTGGGAATGCTGGAGTCACCTGTGGATTCTATGAGATTAGATTGAAACGCATCAATTTGTTTTTGACTGAACCAATGTGCTTGGTCCTCTACTTCGTACAGGGTCATGTCGGAAGCCTGCAATAGAGACTCCACATCAATATCTGAATAATATTTTCCGAGGTAATCCAGGTAGACTTTGATGATGCGGCTGTTGTAGAGTGGCTTTGTATCGTTCATCGCATTCCAAAAAATATGTTCCTTAAATCCTTATCGGCCGCAAAACCCATCGGGTTAAGGGTTGTTCTCATTTTTTGTTCTCATTTTCTGCACAATATGTCATATACGCAGGTACCCTACAAGGAAAAATCGGGAAAAATTGGGACATGCTTTATAGACGGTGAACTCTCTTCGTGGATAAGAAGCCCTGTAGGTTACTTCAAAGCTTGTATTTCTTAAATGATGGGATAAAATTTCGAATAGTGTTGGCATTGATAATTAACTGAGAGCTTTCGCCGGGGTTTGATTTCTTTGATCGATGTTTTAGTAATTTTAAAACCGAGATGAAAAACCTGTTTAGATTCTAATACTATTACCATATCTTGGCCGGAGAGATCATATGGGTTAGGCATACAACTTATTGGAAAGAGGAGATTTATATGGATCCAAAACTAAATTATTCTAATTGGAAAAAGGATCACAAATCAATATTAGAAAGTTTACCTGGCAAAAAAATCGTTACGTCCTATACAGGGGGTAAAGATTCTTCAATTATCCTGGATTTTATTTTGAGGGCTGGAAAAGAATTCGGATTCGATTTTCGAACATATGCGGTGCTTTTTCCTCACCATGTATTTACGGATATAGATAAGAACAGGCTTGATTCCTATTGGGGCGAAAGAGGTGTGAGTATAGTATGGCATGAAATATCGGAAACAGATCGATATTTGGATGATGCACTTAAAAAAGAGTTCAATCCATGTTCAACATGTAGCCAAATTAAGAGGAACTTTTTCATTAATTACCTCAAGAATTCCATAACGGATTGGAAACCGGATGTAATAATAATGAGTTATTCCCTCTGGGATATTGTAAGCGCAACAATAGAACATACATTGGGGACAATTTATTCTATTCCCGGTCATTCCAATTTGTTACGAGGGAAAAAGCCTGAAGAAAGATTTATCGAAACATCGCAGCGTTTTTATCCTTTACTCAAGCTACAAAATGGTCTTACCATATTTAAACCTTTAATAAAATATAATGATCAGGATATATTAGATGCGGTTTCAGAGGTTCAAATTCCCTTGGTATTGACACCGTGCAGATATGAAGAATTCCGTCCGAAGAGACTTTTCGCGACGTACTACGAAAAACTGGGTCTGAAATTTGAATATGACAAGGTATTTGAATTTGCAAAAAAAGCGCTTAATCTACCTGATATTTCTTACTATGAACAAATTGGAATGAAAGACTTTCTGAATAAAATGATATAAAATAGTGCCCTAATATTTTCAGATTGAAAGGCTAAAACATGTCACACATTTCCTACGTTATGGAAGATAAGGACGAATCAATTCGTTTGGATTTCAAAACAGAACCTGAGACGATCAAGAGACAAGCAATTTGGGCCGGAATAAAACCTGGAATGCGAATTGCTGATTTGGGATGTGGGCCTGGAAAAACTACTTTTCACTTGAACAAACGGATTCAACCCAATGGCTCAGCCGTTGGTGTTGATATTTCAAAAGAACGACTCAATTATGCGGCAACGAATTACAAAGACAAAGGGCTGGATTTCATACTCGGAGACATCAGGGATCCCTTGGAAAATTTAGGGCTGTTTGATTTCATATGGGTACGATTTGTCCTTGAGCATTACCGTTCAACCGCCTTTGATATTGTTGATAACATATCAACCATACTAAAGCCGGGGGGAATTCTCTGCCTGATCGATCTGGACAACAATTGCTTGAGCCATTTTGGGCTTTCTCCTCGACTTGAAAGAACAATTCAAGGAATAATCAAATTTGTAGAAACAAAAGCCGATTTTGATCCTTATGCAGGAAGAAAGCTCTATTCTTTTATGTTTGATCTTGGATTTCAAGATATTGACATAAATCTTGAAGCGCATCATTTAATATATGGAAAAACAAATGAAATTGACGATTTCAACTGGACTAAAAAAGTGGAAATCGCCGGCAAAAAATCCGGCTACAAATTTGAAGAATATGAAAGAGGATATGAAGGTTTTGCTGATGAATTCGAGAACTTCTTCAATAACCCGAGAAGATTTACCTATACACCCTTAATTATCTGCAAGGGCATAAAGCCCGCCTGAAATCCACCCCTCTTTTGTTTCATTCAGGAAAGCCTGAACCGTTGCCGCATATATTCCATGAAAACGTCAACGCAGCTGAGCCTGAAAACCCAAACCTGATAAGATTTATCTGAAGCTATTCCTTCAATCTCAAGGTATTTTGACGGATAGCACATGATCGGTACTTTTTTCATATCGTATTCCCTTGAAACTTGGGATATAGCTCTATGAAGTACTTCCCACGGCAGTTCCTTTTCCCGGAGGACAATGACTTTGATACAGTTCATCAGTTCAGAGAAATTCAGCCCTCTGCTGGAATGGTCTGCGATAAAGACGGCCACTACCTCATTCCCTCGTTTGAGGGTATAGACTTTTGTCTTACGCATCAGATCGATTTGTGAGTACATTGCTTCCAGGCGGGCATTACTCTCTTCAGTGCCGGCAATCGACATGGCTTCAAGGAGCAAGCCGCCGGAATGCTCAGCGTAAAACCGCTCAAGGACTTCTCGGTCTGAACGCGTGATTTCTCCCACATGCCAGCCATCCTCGAATTCTCTCGCAACTGAAAATTTCGTCAGTGGTAGATAAGTAAACAGATCCATGGAGCAGATCTGTTTGTTTTTCAGTTTTCTGGTGAGCCCGCCAAAAACCAGTGCAGGGAAACGGTTTTCGGGCCGAAAAAAACACATGGCGTAGTCTATGTCGTGAGAGGGCATCCTGGAATAATCATTGAAATAATGCATAACCTGGCTCAGTACCATCAAGCCGCTTTTTCGCCTGTTCAACGTTCTCCCTGCGTGGTGATGGATGATCCAGGCACGTTCATAAGCCCTTGAAATAGAGAGGTGGCCGTAAATCCGGCCGTTGTTTTGATACAAAAAGTGCTGAGCGATTTCGGAGTTACCCTGGTAGTGCTTTCTGCAATTTTCCTTAAACTCCTGTTTTGCTATCTGTATGGCGCGGTATTTTTTCGGATAGATGAATCCGGTGGAAAAAAAGAATTCCCAGAGAGCATCAGGGTCGATTTTTCCCAAAGTCTGCGCACATGGGTCCAATGCGTTTTCAACGAGCTGGTTAAGTCTCGTATACCCATCTATCCCCACATCCAGGATGGCTATGCCACAATGCGCATTTTCGCTCTCATCATTTCGATACACCACCGTCGCCGAGCTGTGTTCAACAACAGAAGAACCGGCGTACTGGAAACTGAGGTCGGGAATTAGCAACCCTGGAAAAAGAAGACACGTTTTTCTGTCCTCAGAAATAGAAAAGCCCGAACTGCAGATGTCGGACACTTCTCTCTGGACACGCGTTTGCAGCAACGGGTGCACAAAAGAGACGATCGGGGAGGGTGTCAATTGAACGCGAGGATTACGTATGGTTCTTTTCTTAAACACCTGAACCGATTCGACGTCAGGCAGAAGAACCGCTTCCCAATTCCCTGCGTTCTTTTTGAACCGCAGGCAGGCGCAGGTCCCGGAAAAACAGAGCGTCTCCCCTCTCCTCAGTTCCACCTTGACACTGTTCTGGGTTTTGAGGAGGGGTTTGTTGAAGATGTAATCCCCATCCAGGTCCACTCCAAAGGCGCTCGAACTGAAATCTCTGAGTCCTCCCCGGAGAGTCTGCCCCTTTGTCAGGATTTCAACAGTGATTTCAGAGCAGGGATACCGTTTTTCCTGTCGTCTGGAAATGACGTAGCTTTTATCGGGCAGGCGGGAGGCAAATGTCTTTTCATTTCTTTTTGTTGCCATGACAGGGACAACAATCATGGCTTTGCCGTCGTCGATGACAAGGTTCCGAACCATTTCATCAACGTCATCCAAAGAGGTCGGCTCCGGCCATCTGCAGGCGATCTCCCCGTCCAGGCATGGTTCTGGATAGACGGGCAAAAGGTACCCGTCGTGATTACCGTTTTCCTGGACATGGGCGAACAAAGACCGGTCTGAAAAATGGAGGTAGTTGAGAATATTGACCAAGGCCTTCCGGTCCATGGGCCGCACGTGTTCCGGCAGATCGGTATCTACCGCCTGCCCCGGGAGCCAGAATGGCATAAAGGGTTTGCCGGGTTTGCTGGGAACCGGTGGATTCGCCCTGTCGAACTCTGCTTTCAGTGGAGATCTGCTCATGCTCTGTTCCTCATTAGCTTTTCACGGGTGCGGGTAAAATGGGAAAATTTGCATGAAAAAGACGCCTGAAATTAGCTTTGGATAACAGCATTATAATATAGCTACAAAATACAATTTCCGTTCATCTTATACTACTACTTTTCACTTAGATAATCTTTCTATTACTATGCCCATTTGCGGAGATAATGCTTATACTTAAACAAATATAATGTCAAGAAAAATCACAATAAAATGGATATGATAAATCTATGGCTGTGCTTTATTTTGTTGGTATGAACTCTTCCCGTCGGTTTTCCAAAACGCCTGTTCTCCTTATAAAACTTAATGTAATTACGGATAGTTAAGCTAGACAAAGGCATGAATCATCGAAAGGAAAAGCCCCGGAAGATGTTGGGGCGAGCAGGAGTCTGAAGGGATTGATATTTTTTTAACAATGATGCCGAAAGCGCTCAGAGCTTAAACATGCCATCCTCATAGATGGCCTGCCTCTTCCCGGAACGCAGGACGGCAGTCACCCGTTTCTGCTCCGTGTTGACCAGGTCCCAGTGCAGTGCGGAATCGTTGAAACCCAAGGTTTTCTTGCTTTCCCGGGTGAGATCTTTGGGATCGCCGTCAAAGGTGTCGGAATAGGATGCGCCCAAGGCAAGATGGCAGTTCCCGTATCGGCCGCCGAAATTTTCATCAAAAAGGGTGTTGGCCATAAACCGGTCGATCCTGGAAAACCGCTTGTCAGTCAAGGAAAATTCCCCAACGCGCTTTGCCCCGGGATCCATGGAAATCTGTTTCTCCACAAAGACACCGCCTTTCCGCGCATCGACTCTTGTCACGGACCCCCTGCTGAAGGTCAATTTCACCCCTTCAACATAGTTGCCGCTCCGGAATGACGGTTGGTTGGCAAAATAGACACCCCGTGTGCCACGCCAGTCGGGAGAGAGAAAAATCTCAAAGCTGGGAATGTTGTGCCCGGAAATGCCGATCCATTTCCTCTTCTCACCCGGTGTGATGACAAGGTCCACATTCCGGGATTCTAGGTGGAGGTGTTTGACGTCCAGGCCGTTGATCCATTGCTTGATGGTCGTGGCTTTTCTGTAGATGGTCTTCCACTCCCTGACCGGGTCCGGCTTGTCCAGGTAACAGGCCTTCACAATCTGATTGGTGTACTGGCGCATGGTCAATTTTGCCTGTTTCGCCAGCTCCTCGGTGGGTGTTATGCAAAGGGTCCAGCCGAAAACGCCCCTGTCCTCTCGATCCTGAAGAATATCCCGAAGGAACTTCCTGGCCACCGCAGCCTTCCCGATCTTCCTTGGATCAATGTCACTCAGGTGCGTCAATGACTCGGGAGCAAGAAGAGACATGGTGCCGTTGAGGTTTTCACACAGGGTCTTTTCTCCCGGTGCTGTAAAGGCAAGTTGCTTTCCATTGGATTTTCCGTAGAAATTGTGCTCCATCAGGGGCGTGAGTCCCCCCCGTATGACAGGGTTCAAGCCTTGATCCAGGAGCCTTCCCTGGAGGATTTCCGCAAGCCGGAAAGCCGGCCGGTCGTAGCGGATCAGCAGGATGTCCCCCCGTTTGTACTTTTCCCTCCTGGCCATCTTGATACCCCACAGGAGCACATCCGCATATTTTTCGAGCTTTTCCCTGGTAAGCATGGTTTATTCTCCTATCATTTCTCTTCTCAATGCCTTCCTTGAGATCTGAGTGCTGATTCTCCCGTTTATGTAAAGTCCCAGGCCCAACACCCGGTCTTCATCCAGGCACAGGATCACGTATCCATGATCTATACCGAGAGGCAAGTCAATGTGTTTCCCTTCCTGAAGATCCAGGAGGTTGTCCTCCGAAATCACAATTTTCGCGTTGGTGGCTCGAGCCCCGAAAAGCTGGATAAAACGAGTCGTGGGCTTCAGAAATTGCCCCACCTGCTGAAAGGCCTTTATTCCCATCCTCGAGATCTTGAATCGGGAGACATCCGCCAGCAGAGAGGTCCTGCGGAAAATCCACCAGCTTTTCTGCTTTCTGAAAAACAGATAGTCTTCAAACAGCCCCGATCCTAGACCGAAGCGGGTTTCAAGGTATGTCAGAAGGGCAAGACGGTCATCCCGGCTTGCCGATTCCGGCCAGGAAGAATCCCACTGAATCGCAGTAATGGGGGTAGCATCTGACTGCCCCTTCAAGCTCTCTTGCATAGGTCCTGTTTCTCCAATGCGTGATACCGGATAAGTGTTTTACGTCAAGTTGGATGGAGAACATCTTCACGTCCTGTTCACTCAACAACCAATCGACCACTTCTTCATTCTCCGCAGGGTTGTAGGTGCAGGTCGCATAAATCATCTTTCCCCCGGGTTTCAGCAATTCAAACCCCCGTTGAATGATTTTTTTCTGGAGTGCGGGAAGCAAGGCCTTTTCTTTGGTCTCAGAATAGGTGAACTCCGGCCTGATTTTCCTGAAACGTCCCTCGCCCGAACAGGGCACATCCGCCAGGATATAATCGAATTTCTGCTTCAGGGGAAACTCCTGGGCCTGGTATTCAGTAACTGCGGTGTTGAGAACCCCGAGTCTCGTGAGCGTGTTGCCGAGCGGGATGCGGCGGCTGGCGTAAAGTTCATTGGCAACCACCAGGCCGGTGTTTCTCATCAATTGTGCCAGGTGCGACGTCTTTCCCCCGGGAGAAGCACACAAGTCCAGTACAAGGGCCTCTCTCGTTGGCGACAAGGCCAGGGTGGCAAGACAGGAGGTGAGGGCCTGGGGATGGATATGGCCCATAAAGTATTCCAGGAGATTTCCTGGAGAAACCAGACCGGGTGTCGTGTATAAGGTTTCGTCTGCTTTCAGGCTTTTGCGAAGCAGAACACCCCTCTCCCTGAGGACGGAGACAACCTCTCCAGCCCTTGCCTTCAGCGTATTGATTCTAAGATGGGTGGGAATCGGCCTCAAGAGGGACTGCTGAAAAAGCGGAAAATCAGGGATAAATTCACTGTAGGTTTCAAATAACACGTCACCAAGCACTTTTATTTCCCGATGATGTTCTTGGCAATGACTTTTCTCTGGATTTCGGAAGTGCCCTCGTAGATCGTGAAAACCCTTGCGTCCCGGTAGAAACGCTCGACAGGGTATTCCTTGATATACCCGTAACCCCCGTGGATCTGGAGGGCCTGGTAGGCCACCCTGTTGGCCATTTCCGAGGCAAATACCTTGGCCATGGAAGCGGCAGTGGAGAAATTTTCGCCCCTGTCTTTCATGGCTGCGGCGTTAAAGGTCAGGAGTTTTGCCGCCTCAATCTGGGTGGCCATATCGGCGATCATCCACCGGAGCCCCTGAAATTGCGATATGGGTCTGTTGAATTGGACCCGTTCACGGGCATAGCCCACGGCTGCGTCCAGGCACGCCTGGGCAAGCCCCACGGATTGGGAGGCGATTCCGATCCTTCCGCCGTCCAGGGAAGCCATGGCGATCAGGAAACCATCCCCCTCCTGTCCGAGCAGATTTTCCGCTGGTACCCTGCAGTCCTCAAAGATCAGTTCCACCGTATCGGAAGCCCGAAGCCCCATCTTGTCCTCTTCTTTTCCCACCTTGAACCCGGGGGTGCCTTTTTCCACCACAAACGCGCTGATCCCCCGGTGTTTCTTGTCTTTGTCCGTGTAAGCGGTAACCACAACGGCGTCTGCATGTCTTCCGCTGGTAATAAACATCTTGGTGCCGTTAATGACGTAGCTGTCTCCATCTCTTACCGCCCGGGAACGCTGGCCTGCGGGATCCGATCCTGCACTTGGTTCCGTGAGGGCGAAGCATCCCAGTTTTTTCCCGGCCGCAAGGGGTTTCAGATAGTTTTCCTTTAAATAATCGGAACCGAAGAGGAAGATGGGACCACAGGCTACGGAATTGTGAACGGACATGATAACCGCCGTGGAGGCGCAGGCATAGGCCACCTCCTGGAGCGCTACGGAATAGCTCACCGTATCCACACCGGCGCCGTTGTATTCCGAGGGAACATTCATTCCCAAGAGACCCAGTTCCCCCATCTGCTTAAGGTTTTCCGCGGGAAACTCTTTGGTGATATCCCTCTCGGCCGCTGTCGGCATCAGGACTTCTCGCGAGAAATCCCTGACCATGCTCCGTATCATCTTCTGTTCTTCTGTCAGGTGGTATGCCATATCTGGGTTCTCCGGATCACAACTCGGGTGTGTATAATACCACGATTAGCTCAGCCTTCTGGGCGCTGATATTTTTCAATTTGTGTACAATCGAGGAATTGAAATGAATACTCTGGCCGGGCTCCAATTGGTTCTTGTTTTCTCCCACTGTGACCTCGATCTTCCCGGTAAGGACGTAGATGAATTCCTCGCCCACGTGCTGGTAACTGACGCCCTTGTGCTGTGTTTTCGGATCGATAAAGACCTTGAACGCCTTCAGGTGTTTGTGCCTTGCTTCCGGAGTCAGGGTTTCATAAGTGTAGTCTTCCGTCCTCCTTCGGTAGTCATCGGCCAGCTTCTTGCTTGTCCGGCGCTTTTCTTCCTTCAGCAGGAGACTGGAATCAATTTCGAGCGCCCTTGACAACTGGAGAAGTACTGCAACGGGCGGGATAACTTCGCCCTTTTCGACTTTCGAGATGTACTGGGACGCCAACCCGGTTTCGTTGGCCATATGTTTGAGGGTCAGTTTTTTCGCTCTTCTCAGTTTCAGGAGTTTTTTCCCAATGGGTTTTGCGGCTTTGGTTGCGGGCATCCTCTTCCTCCTTATTACATTAACTAATTATCCTATTCATCAGAAATAGCAGGTAAATTGCTATCCTTTTTTACGACTTTTCCTATTTGAAAAAAGAACGCCACCAGCATGACCAGGCTGATCAGGATAATGAGGTTGGAGGCAAAGAAAGTCATGATAAAGTAGAATGGGTCATCCAGGGAATAGGCGGAAATGAGCAGGTGAATTCCGAAAATAAGGAAAAAAAGGGCCGCCAAAATGAACAGAATCTGTCTTGCCCACCAGATTAATGGTGACATTGCCTCTTTCCCATCCCGGCCCTGAGGCCTGTGTTTGAGTCGAGCAGCGCCATCAATCTTCCGAAGAAACGTGAAGTCTGGAGAGTACCAGGTTATCACAGGCGTTGTAAGGATCACTCTCACCGGAAACAATGGCGTCGACTGCCGTGTCAAAGGCCCCTGATTCAATGATTTTTTCCAGAGCCACGTCAAGGAGACGCTGTTTGACCATGTCGGCGAGTTCTTCACGCACCCTCGGCTTGCTCTTCCTGAATTGGAGGCCTTCCGAAGATTCCAGAAGGTAATTTCTGTGTTTATCGAGTTCATCCATGAGGTCCGTGACGCCCTTGTCGAACACAGCCTCAGTCTTGAGGATCGGGGGTTTCCATCGACCGCCTTCGTATTTTTTCTGGTCCATGTCAATCATCAACCTGAGGTCACTCAAGGTCTTGTCGGTCCCCTCCCGGTCCGCCTTGTTGATTACGAAAATGTCACCTGTTTCCAGGATCCCCGCCTTGATGGCCTGGATATCATCGCCCATCCCCGGTATAACCACAATCACGGTGGAGTGTGCGCTTTTGACCACATCCACTTCGTCCTGGCCGACCCCCACGGTTTCGACGATAATCACGTCCTTGCCCATGGCGTCCAGGACATCGATCGCGCTCCTGGTAGACTGGGTCAGACCTCCGAAATGTCCGCGGGTGGCCAGGGAACGGATGAATACGCCCTCATCGAGACTGTGCCGTTGCATGCGGACGCGATCACCGAGAATGGCTCCTCCGCTGAAGGGACTGGTCGGGTCCACCGCGAGTACCCCTACGGTATGCTCCCTTTCCCGTATGTGACCCACCATCTGATCCACCAGAGTGCTTTTTCCCACGCCTGGAGCACCCGTTATACCGACGACATAGCCCTTGCCCGTGTGAGGATAGAGTTCCTTCAGGACATCTCTGACTCCCGGCATGCCGTCATCGATATCGCGAATAAGCCGCGCCACTGCACGGATATCTCCTGAAATCACTTTTTCTGTTATGGGATTCATTTTCGTCCGACGCTTTCTCTTATACCGTTAATCCGGGCTGTTTACATCCCTCTCGGGTGAACGTTTTCTTCCGCCCACCTGGTGATTTCCTCCAGCACCGTTCCAGGGGTAAAGATCGCCTGGACACCTTCCGCTTTCAGTTTGGCAATATCTTCGTCCGGGATGATACCGCCACCGCAAACCACGATGTCTTCCGCACCCTTTTCGCGCAGTAATGTCACGACACGGGGAAAAAGATACATGTGGGCGCCAGCCAGGCTGGAGAGGCCGAGCAGATCGACATCTTCCTGGATAGCCGCCTCGACGATTTCTTCCGGTGTTTGATGGAGACCCGTATAGACCACTTCAAAACCTGCGTCACGATAGGCCCTGGCAATGATGCGGGCACCACGATCGTGGCCGTCGAGCCCGGGTTTTGCGACCATAACCCTCAATTTCCGTTTGTGCTTCATAAGCAACCCTTTCGACTTGTCTTACGCCCTATGCCCTGCGCCTTACGCCTGCTTTTTCAGTATATTCCAGGATCCCGGTATTCCCCAAAAACCTTCCGGAACACGTCGCAGACCTCTTGAAGGGTGGCATCGGCCTTGACCGCTTCAATAATAGGCTCCATCACATTCTGATCACCTGAACAGGCCTCACCGACTTTTTGCAGGCATTCGTTCAGTTTACCGTTGTCCCTGTCGTTTTTGATGCGCTGGGTTTTTTCAATCTGGAGCCGCTCCAGTTCCTCATCGATTTCGAGAACCTCGACCGGGATATCCTCGTCCGTAACGTATTTGTTGACGCCGACAACCGTCCGCTCTTTCTCGTCGATGTGCCTTTGATAGAGGTAGGCGGCATCGGCGATTTCCTGCTGCGGATAGTTTTTTTCTATGGCGGAAAGCATCCCGCCCATGTCATCTATTCTCTTTATGATTTCGAAGGCTTCCTCCTCCATCTGATCGGTCAGGGCCTCAAGAAAATAGGAACCGCCGAGGGGATCGATGGTATTGGCCACACCCGATTCCTCGGCAATGATCTGCTGGGTTCTGAGGGCGATGGTCGCGGCCTCCTCGGTTGGGATGGCCAGCACTTCATCCAGGGAATTGGTGTGCAGGGACTGGGTCCCGCCCAGCACCGCGGCCAGGGCCTGGAGAGCCGTCCGCACTACGTTGTTGTAAGGCTGCTGGGCGGTGAGGGAACAACCTGCCGTCTGGGTGTGAAATCGGAGCCACCAGGATCGCGGGCTTTTGGCCTTGAATCGTTCCTTCATAATTCTTGCCCACATTCTCCTTGCCGCCCGAAACTTGGCAATCTCTTCGAAAAAATCCAGGTGTGAATTGAAGAAAAAGGAAAAGCGTGGAGCAAAGTCATCCACTTGAAGCCCCCGTTCCATGGCCGCCTGCGTATAGGCAATGCCGTCCGCCAGGGTAAAGGCCAGTTCCTGCACGGCCGTCGATCCCGCTTCCCGAATGTGGTAACCGCTGATACTGATCGTGTTCCAGCTGGGGACTTCTCTGGTCCCGAATTCAACGGTGTCCGTAATGATGCGAAGGGAGGGTTCAGGGGGACACATGAAGGTCTTCTGGGCGATGAATTCCTTGAGCATGTCATTTTGGATAGTTCCACCCAGGACAGAGCGGTCGATACCCCTGTTTTCGGCCATGGCGATATACATGCCCCAGATCACGGCCGCAGGGGGATTGATGGTCATCGAAGTGGTAATGCTGTTGATAGGCAGGCCCGCGAAGAGGTCTTCCATGTCCTTCAGGGTATCGATGGCCACACCGCATTTTCCGCATTCACCCCGTGCCTTGTGTGAATCCGAGTCATAACCCATGAGCGTCGGCATGTCAAAGGCCGTGGAGAGTCCCGTCTGTCCTTCCTTCACAAGGAGATGGAATCGTTGGTTCGTGTCGACCGCTGAGCCCAGGCCGGCGAACATGCGCATGGTCCAGAGGCGGCCCCTGTACATAGACGGTTGCACGCCCCTGGTAAATGGGTACTGGCCGGGAAAGGCCAGGTCTTTCACGAAATCATGGGCTT
This sequence comes from uncultured Desulfobacteraceae bacterium, assembly GCA_964404085.1. Lineage (GTDB taxonomy): Bacteria > Desulfobacterota > DSM-4660 > Desulfatiglandales > Desulfatiglandaceae > CAYUCJ01. Next base: position 32,588 of record CAYOIU010000003.1, read on the forward strand.
TGATATCTTCAGGCGAATAGATCCGTTTGATGTCCTTATCCGAAACAGTTGTAAAACGCTTGCGCCTTTCAGGTTTGCAGGAAAATGCATCCCTGCACGTCTCTTCCCATCTTTCGTTTCCCTCGGCAATCTCGCCGAAGATATCACGATTGAATGTCAAGGACATGGTGAACCCCTTTCCGGACTAACGATCGCCCATTGAGATGAGACATTCCGTCTCTTTATCCCCTGATGAGATTTTTCGCCACGACCAACCGCATGATTTCATTGGTGCCTTCATAGATCTGGCAGATCTTGGCATCGCGCATATGACGTTCCATGGGGTATTCCTTGCAATACCCATAACCACCCAATATCTGGATGCCTTCCACCGACGCCCTCATGGCCGCATCCGAGGCATACATCTTTGCCATGGCCGCAGCCTTTTCATAGGGTTTTTTGTGGTCTTCCAGCCAGGCGGCCCTCAGTACCAATAGTTCCGCTGCATCCAGTTCGGTAGCCATATCCGCCAGCTTCCACTGAATGGCCTGGAACGAGGTGATGGGTTTTCCAAACTGTACCCTGGTCTTGGCGTATTCAAGGGCCTCATCCAGCACGGCCCGGCCAATGCCGAGAGCCTGGGAAGCGATTCCGATGCGGCCGCCGTCAAGGGTGGTCAACATCTGCTTGAACCCTTCTCCCTCGTTTCCCAGAAGCGCCTCACTCGGGACCCTGGCATCCTCGAAAACCAGCTCGGCGGTCCCCGAAGCCAGGATGCCCAGTTTGTCCTCTAAACGTCCCACCTTAAAACCGGGTGTATTGTTGAGATCCACCACGAACGAACTGATTCCCTTGTAGCCGGCCCCTTTTTCAGTGACTGCCGCCAGCACGCAGTAGGAGGACACATTGCCGTTTGTTATGAATTTTTTCTCCCCGTTCAGGACCCATTCGTCGCCATCCCGGACAGCCGTGGTTCGCATGCCCGCGGGGTCGGACCCTGCTCCCGCCTCCGTTAGGCCGTAACACCCCAGATGCTCCCCCGTGGCACAGGGATAGAGGTATTCCTTCTTCTGCTCTTCCGTGCCGTAGGCCATGACCGGGAAGCAGTAGAGGGAGTTGTTCACCGACATGATCACTCCCGTGGATGCACAGGCCTTTGAAATCTCTATCAGGGCCAAGGCGTAGCTCACATTGTCCATACCACCGCCGCCATATTCCTCGGGTACGGCTATGCCCAGCATTTTCAGTTCGCCGAGCTGCTTGACGATTTCCTCAGGATGTTGATGTTTTTCGTCAAATTCTGCAGCCTTTGGTTTGATTTCGGTCTCGGCGAAACGCCGGGCCATTTCCTGGACCATCTGTTGTTCTTCAGTCAGCTCAAAATCCATAACGTTCAAATCCCCCCTTTGAATTCCGGTTTCCTCTTTTCCAGGAATGCGGACATACCCTCTTTCCCGTCCGGGCTTGTCATACAAAGGGCAAAGGCGTCAGCCTCGAGATAGCAGCCGGAGGTGACGTCGAGGTCAAAGCCCCTGTCTATGCACTGTTTGACGCCGCGCATGGCCACCCTGCCTTTTGAAGCCAGGATCAGGGCGGTCTTCATGGTTTCATCCCAGAGTTGGTCGTGTGGGAACACCTTGTTGACGAGTCCGATGGCCTTGGCTTCCACAGCGCCGATCATGGCACCGGTCATGCACAATTCCTTGGCCATGGCCGGTCCAACCAGGCGGGAAAGCCTCTGTGTTCCACCGAACCCGGGAATGATGCCCAGGTTGATTTCGGGCTGGCCGAACTTGGCATTCTCCGACGCATAGATAAAGTCACAGGCCATAGAGATCTCCGTCCCGCCACCCAGCGCGAATCCATTGACACACGCGATTACCGGTATGGGAAGTTTTTCAAGGCGAAAAAGGAGGTTTTGTCCTGAACATGAAAACCGTCTTGCTTCCAAGGGACTCAGGTTGACCATGTGAGAAATATCCGCTCCCGCCACAAAGGCCTTCTCCCCTTCCCCGGTCAGGATCAGGACCTTGACGTCCGGATCCAATTCGATGGCATCGAGTCCCTGGTGGACTTCCGCCAGGACATCCGGGTTAATGGCATTCAGTGCCTTTGGGCGGTTGAACTTGATGATGGCCACATCTCCATCTTTTTTGAAAATGATATTTTCATATGTCATGATGCACTCCTCTGTCCATAGATTTCAGGGTTCAGACATTAAGAAACCTTCCGCCTTTCCCATTCCGAATTTCACCTTCCAATCAGACTTTTTCCAGCACGGTAGCCATTCCCTGGCCGCCACCTATACAGAGTGATGCCAGCCCAAGCGCATGGTCCTTTCTCATCATTTCGCCTATGAGGGTCAGGATGATGCGGGCGCCGGTGCATCCGATGGGATGACCGATGGAAATACCGCTGCCAAGGACATTGGTTTTCTCCGGATCGCAACCCAGTTCCCTCAAGCAGGCGATGGCCTGTGAAGCAAAGGCCTCGTTGAGTTCAATTGTGCCAAAATCATCTATCTTCAGGTTTTCCTTCTCCATGATTTTTCTCACGGCCGGGATGGGTCCGAGACCCATAAATGCAGGATCCACACCTGCGGAGGCGTAACCCCTGACCTTCACGAGGGGTTTCAAGCCCAGGTCCTTTGCCTTTTCTTCGCTCATCAGTAACAGGGCCGCCGCAGCATCGTTTATCCCGGATGCATTTCCGGCCGTTACTGTGCCGTCCTTCTTGAATGCCGACCGGAGTCTTCCCATTTTTTCAATACTGGTATCCATGGGGCGTTCGTCCGTATCGAAGACCAGGGGATCGCCTTTTCTCTGGGGAATGACCACAGGCACTATTTCGTCCGCAAAAAGCCCCTCGACAATGGCCTTCCGGGCTCTCTGGTGGCTCATGGCGCCCAGTTCATCCTGCGCTTCCCGTGAAATACCGTATTTTTCGGCTATGTTTTCCGCTGTAATGCCCATGTGATAACCATAGAAGATTTCAAACAGCCCGTCAAAAACCATCAGATCGACGAGTTCCTTGTTGTTCATACGCGCCCCCCACCTGGCCGCAGGCAGGGCATAGGGAATCAGGCTCATGTTTTCCATGCCGCCTGCAAGGATGATGTCGGCCTCTCCCTGTTGAATGGACTGAGCAGCTAGGACAACGGCTTTCATGCCCGAGGCGCAAACCTTGTTGACCGTAAAAGCGGGTGTCTCTTTAGGTATTCCCGCTTTGATCATGGCCTGGCGGGTGACATTCTGTCCCTGACCGGCCCCCACGACGTTTCCCATGATCACTTCGTTCACTTCAACGGGCTGAAGGGCTTCATCATAATCATGACCCTCCTTTTCAAGATCAATCATTCCAAGGCCCTTGATGGCGTCGGGTTCATGTCGGGTGAGTAGTGAGGTGGCCACAGGTCTGAGATTCGCTTTTTTGAGCGTTTCTTTCAGAACGAGCGCCCCAAGCTCCACGACCGGGGTGCTCTTCAAGGTACCCCCAAATGAACCCACAGGGGTTCTAATACCGGAAACAATAACGGCATTTCTCATTTCGATTCTCCTCCTTTTGTAATTATGAAAAAATCTGTTTTTTAGGATAGTGAACTTGCATTACTCTTCATTATACACGACCAGGGTCACCGCCTCACCCCCCCCGAGGCAGAGGGTCGTTTCACCGATTGCAGCCTTCCGGTCTTTCATGGCATGGATAAGGGTGGTCAGCAGTCTCGCGCCGCTGGCTCCGATGGGATGCCCCAGTGCCACGGCACCCCCGTTCACATTGACTCGGGCCGGGTCAATGGAGAGTTCCCTGTTGATGGCCACGGACGAGGAGCTGAAGGCCTCGTTGATCTCATGGAGATCCACATCTCCTATCTTGAGGCCGTCCTTTGCCAGCACCTTTGGTATGGATAGAATCGGGGCAACCAGCACATATTTCATATCGATTCCCGCGGCCCCCTGGGCGCCTACCCTGACCAGCGGCCTGCAGCCCAATTCCTCTGCCTTTTCCCGGGCCATCAGAACCAGGGCGGCTGCGCCGTCGCTGATCTTGGAGGCATTGCCGGCGGTAACCAGCCCATCCTTCTTAAAGGCAGGGCGGAGCCGGGCCAGACCTTCGGCCGTGGTCTCTGGTTTCCTAAAAGGAATTTCATCTCCTTGAAAGATTTTCGGATCCCCCTTCTTCACGGGGATTTCCAGGGGAAAGATTTCGTCCTTGAATTTCCCCGCCTCGACGGCCCGCCATGTCTTCTCATAGGAATCAAGGGCGAAGGTGTCCATATCCTCCCTGGTTACTGCGTATTTCTCCGCCACCAGCTCGGCACTCATTCCCATGTGAAAATCATTCACATGGTCCCAGAGTCCGTCATGGACCATACCGTCGATGAGCAGGTTATTGTTCATGCGGTAGCCTGCTCGTGCCTTTTTCAGCATGTAGGGGCACAGGTTCATGTTTTCCTGGCCGCCCGCCACGATCACATCGGCATCCCCGCATTTTATGGCCTGTGCGGCAAGCATGACGGCCTTCAGACCGGACCCGCAGACTTTGTTCACTGTAAGGGCACCCACTTCCCAAGGCAGCCCTGCCTTGACCATGGATTGCCTGGCGGGATTCTGGCCCTGTCCATGGGGAAGCACACAGCCCATTATGACCTCGTCCACGTCCTGTTTTTTTATGCCCGCACGCAAGACGGCCTCTTCAATGACTTTCGCGCCCAGGTTCGTTGCCGGCATGTTCTTCAAAGAGCCTGAAAAATCACCGATGGCGGTCCTGCAGGCACTGACGATCACTACGTCTCTCATGTTTTTTCCCTTTCGTTGTTCGGTTTCTCATGATGGCCTCTATATATAGGGAAGGCTGTTTTCAAGTCAAGTTGTAACTTTCCTGACCGCCATCAAGGCATCATCTGTTGCGTTGCCTTCGATCGCTCCTCCCTGCGACGTATTGTTCACACCACTCAGTCGTCGCTCCTCGACGCCTTGCATCTAATGTCTTGCTGGTGGTCAAGAATATTTGAATGCCACTATCCCGCCTTTTTCAACCTGGGCCGCTGGCTGTATCGCTTGTGGACGGAAAGCATTTTTTTCCTGAGTCGAATCGAGCTTGGGGTCACTTCTACCATCTCATCTTCACGGATAAAGTGTATGGCGAGCTCGAGGGTCATGGGTTTCACAGGCGAGAGGATGACGTTTTCATCCTTTCCGGCCGCCCGCATATTGCTTAGTTTCTTCTCCTTGCATGGGTTCACGTCGATGTCGTTGTCCTTGTTGTGCTCTCCTACAACCATTCCCTCGTACACCGGATCGTTTGGGATGACAAAGAGATGGCCCCTGGGTTCCAGGTTGTATAGGGCGTAGGCGACTGCGTGACCCTGCCGGTCCGAAACGATGGATCCGGTGAACCGGGACGGGAATTCCCCGCGATATTCATCGTATCCGGCAAAGAGCGAGTTCATTATACCCGCGCCTTTGGTATCGGTGAGGAACTCATCGCGGTATCCGATGAGGGCTCGGGAAGGCAGAGAAAATTCCATATGGACCCTTCCCTTGCCGTTATTGACCAGGTTGACCATCTTGGCCTTCCGTGTGGTCAGTTTTTCCGTCACAATACCGAGGAATTCCTCGTTGCAGTCGATAAAAAGCTGCTCCATGGGTTCCAGCTTTCTGCCGTTTTCGAATTTGTAGATCACCTCAGGGCGGCCGACGCAAAGCTCAAACCCCTCCCGCCGCATGGTTTCGATGAGGATGGCCATCTGGAATTCGCCCCTCCCCTTGACCAGAAAACTCTCCCGGTCCTCGGTCTCTTCCACCTTGATGGCGACGTTTTTCAGCGTTTCCAGAAAAAGTCTCTCCCGGATCTTGCTCGACTGGACAAACTTTCCTTCTTTTCCGGAAAAGGGTGAGGTGTTTATGCCGAAACGCATGGAAACCGTCGGCTCATCCACCGTGATGCGTTTCAGGGTCCTGGGGGCTTCCTTTGTGCAGATGGTATCACCGATTTTGACATTTTCAATGCCTGAAAGGACGACGATGTCACCGGGTTCCGCGGATTCCACCTCATGGAGTCTGATCCCATTGTACACCTGCAGCTGGGAAATCTTGAGGGGTAGATGTTCATTTCGGTCATTGATGCAAACTAGGCTGTCCTTGAACCTGGGACTCCCGTTGAAGATCTTCCCGATGGCAAGCCTGCCCAGGTAATCGGAATAGCTCAGGTCGGAAACAAGCATCTGTAAGGGTGCATCCTGGTCGTGGGTGGGAGCTGGGATCTCCTGGAGGATGGTATCCATCAGAATATGAAGGTTTTCGGACTGTTCCGTCAATGTTTTCCGGGCTACACCGTCGCGCCCTACGGCATAAAGCACAGGGAACTCCAACTGATCCTCAGTGGCGCCGAGTTCGATGAAAAGATCGTAGATTTCATCCAGGACCTCATCCGGACGTGCGTCCTTTCGGTCTATTTTGTTGATCACCACGATGATGATCAGCCTGGCTTCAAGGGCTTTTTTCAATACAAACCGAGTCTGAGGCAGGGGGCCTTCCGAGGCATCCACCAGGAGCAGAGCCCCGTCGGCCATGCTCAGTGCGCGTTCCACTTCGCCGCCGAAATCGGCGTGACCGGGCGTGTCGATAATATTGATTTTAACCCCTTTCCATGTGACGGAACAATTCTTAGCGGCGATGGTAATGCCCCGTTCACGTTCGAGGTCCATGGTGTCCATGAGACGCTCGTCGACCTCCTGCCCTGCCCTGAACAGGCCGCTCTGCTGAAACATGGCGTCCACAAGCGTGGTTTTCCCATGATCAACGTGTGCTATGATGGCGATATTTCTGATATGTTCGTTTTTTGTCATTTTTCTGCTTTCTCGTTTCTTCGCGTTAATAGCATTTTCAAAACACTGGTGTCCAAAATGACTTCGATTTCTGTAACCATAATATGTAGGAACTACTCCACGGTTCTCTTTTGCTTGACAAATCCCCTTCCTTATCCTTATCTAGAAGTGTGAAATCAAATCCTATTTCGTCCATTTTAGAATTCCATGAAATATTTTAGGTTACTAGGGAGGGAGATGAATGTCAATCAATCCTATCGCCAAGGAACTGAACGAGATCATCAATCAAGGAAATCCTCACATCTACGAGATGTTGTCGGAAGTGGGCAAGGCCCTTTTCTTCCCCAAAGGCATCCTTTCCCAGGGTGCCGAGGCCAAGGAAAAAGCCCACCGTTTCAATGCCACCATCGGGATGGCCACTGAAAAAGGCAGTGTTATGCATCTGCCGCCGGTCATGGCCATGCTGAATGGCCTGACACCGGATGAATCACTGACCTATGCCCCCTCATTCGGCCTCATGCCGCTTCGCAAGGCATGGAAGGCGGCAATGCTGGAAAAAAATCCTTCCCTTTCCGGAAAGACCATCAGCCTCCCCATCGTCAGCCAGGCCCTCACCCACGGCCTCAGTGTTGTTTCAGACATGTGGGTTGATCCAGGCGACGCCATTATCCTTCCCGAAAAGATGTGGGGAAATTACAACCTGATATTCCAAGTGCGCCGTGGCGCGGAGATCATTCATTATCCCCTGTTTGATTCCAGCGGGAAATACAACCTTGGGGCCTTTAGAGCCTGTCTTGAATTGGAGGCGCAAAAGAGGGACAAACTCATTGTACTGCTTAACTTCCCTAATAATCCGACGGGATATACCGTCTCTCCTGAAGAGGCTTCGAGCATCGGGGAAATTTTGAAAGACATAGCTGAGAACGGCACCAATGTAATCGCCGTAACAGACGATGCCTACTTCGGCCTGTTCTACGACGACAAGTGCCTCAAAGAGTCCATCTTTGCCACCATGACAGCCACTCACCCCCGACTCCTCTGTATCAAACTCGACGGGGCCACCAAGGAGGACTTTGTGTGGGGGCTGCGTGTGGGTTTTGTGACCTACGGGGCCGGGATTGATGGTGAGCCGGGACAGGTCTACGAGGCCCTCGAGAAAAAGACGGCCGGTGCTGTCAGGGGCTCCATATCCAATGCATCACACCTGAGCCAGGAAATCGTACTCAGGACTATGCAATCAGGAGACTACCTCAGGCATAAAGAAGAAAAACTCCAAACCATGACGGAACGAGCCGACGAAGTGAGGCGTGTCCTTTTCCATTCCGAATATGACAGTGCATGGGAGACTTATCCTTTCAATTCCGGATATTTCATGTGCCTGAAGCTTAAGACCGTGGATGCGGAGGCCCTCAGAGTTCATCTGCTTGATCGGTATGGCGTGGGTCTTATCTCTCTAGGGAAGACTGATCTTCGTGTTGCTTTTTCCTGCCTTGAAAAAGAGGACATCAAAGAACTTTTTGATACGGTCTTCCGGGGCATTCGAGATCTGGAGGAAAGCTGAAGTTAAGGATCCGGGTTTCAATTTGCCGGCCCTCTCGCTGTGGGTCAACGCTCTTCAGTAAGCGGATGACATAAGCCACTTGTTCAGGGCCACGGCGGTCTTT
>CAYOIU010000004.1:0-40053 GCA_964404085.1 uncultured Desulfobacteraceae bacterium
TCCCCTCCGGAGTGTTTAGAAAGCATCTGAAAAAGATTGTCAGGTTCGGTTCCCAATCGTTTCCTAATAAAATCTTTCTCTGTAGTTTTTACAAACATAATGGGGCGGCGTAGCGAAGGCGGTTTGGGTCCAATGTTTGCCCGAGCCCTTGCCTTGACCCATATCAGCACCCTGGTCACTGAAGGTGCATACATTGGATTCTGCACTCCTCAGCAAGGCGGGTTCATTGTCACCTTTTACAACATAGTATTTGCAGTTCCAGCAGCAGTCTTTGGCCATGAATAACTGTCTCTTGGTTATTTACTGACACGTGTCCCCAAGGATAACAGAGGCCTACTCATAATTCAAGCTCCTGATCATTATTCAAAATACCTTTCCCATTAGATATATTTCCCTTGACAGTCCATTCAGCCTGTGGCATGAAAAAAAATTCACAATCAGTAAAGGGTAAAAATACCGCATACGAGGAAAATAGTCACTTTCAGCCAATAAATAGAGTGGCTTTTCTCTTGCCTTTCGGGCTGGTTGTACTATTGAGTGAATCAATAAAATATCAGGAGACAAATGCTATGAGTCAAGAAAAACCTCAAGGGCCTGTGGTGGTGATCGGAGGGGGTGTGGCAGGGATTCAAGCCGCACTGGACCTTTCCGCTACAGGGTTTGGAGTCTACATTGTGGAAGCGTCGCCGACATTGGGCGGAATGGCCCCCAAGCTCCACAGGATCTATCCGCTTTGTTCGTGCTGCAAAATTGATCAAAGGATCGTGGCCTGCGAACAGGATCCGAATATCATCCTGATGCCCAATACCGTGATACGAAAAATCTCAGGAGATCCAGGTCATTTCAGCATCATCCTGGAAAAAGATGAAAAGGAAGAAACGGTCCAAGCGGGCGCCGTGATCCTCGCAGCAGGAATGCAGCCCTTTGAACCCACCGATTTTGATACCTATGCCTATGGGCACCTGCCCAACGTGATCACGAGTGTGGAACTCGAGCAGATGCAGAAGCCTCTCGGCCAGGAGCAAGGCCAGGTCAGACGTCCCTCCGATGGCGCAATACCCAAGAAGATTGCCTGGCTCCAGTGCGTGGGCTCAAGGGATATCAACCACTGCGATGCCCCCTATTGTTCCTCGGTCTGTTGCATGTACGCTCTGAAGGAGGCCCGCAACATAAAGGCTTGGGATGACGCCACGGATACGACTATTTTTTTCATGGACATGCGTACCCATGGAAAGGGATTTGAACGCTATTTCAACCAGGCCGTCGACGATGGCGTGCAAATGGTTCGAAGCAGGGTACATTCCGTTGAACCTGTCGTCGACAGTGATGATCTTCAAATCTCCTACGCCGATGAATCCGGAGGACTAAAGCATGAGACATTCGATCTCATCGTCCTCTCGGTGGGTCTCAGACCGACGGAGGCGGCCAACACCCTGGCAAGGGATTTGGGCTTGGAGTTAAATGAAGACGGTTATCTATCGTCAAGTCCGTTTCTGTCTTCCACGACCAATATTCCGGGTATTTATGCCTGTGGCGGTCTCACAGGACCCTATGATATCTCACAATCCCTTATGCAGGCCAGTTCCTCCGTCTCTGAGATCATTTCTTTTCTGGAACCGGAACCCTTTGCCCCTCCCAAGACTTACCCGGAACCCTCCGCCCTTCTCCAGGAACCTCCCAGGATCTTCCTGGCATACCACCTCTGTTCGGGAATGGATGAAGCCCTCGGCAAGGAAATACAGACCTACGGGGAATCCCTGCCGGATGTCAGGGCTGTCTCTCCGGTCACAGGAGACCTGATAAGCGGCCTCGTTGAAGGCCTTAAGAAAAGCGAAACCAACCGGTTGGTTTTTGCCAGCTGCACCCCTGTTACTCACAAGAGCCTTCTCGAAGAAGCGCTCAGGCTCGCCGGTCTCAACCCTTATCTCTACGAAATGGTCGATCTGAGATCTCTTGATCCCCAGACTTCAAGTGGTCAGATTCGGGACGCTATTCGAATGGGTGTTGCTCGGGCCGCGTTTATTTCCGCACCCCGGATAAAGCACATACCCGTGGAAAAACGGGCCCTGGTCGTTGGGGGTGGTGTTGCAGGGCTGGAGAGCGCTCTGGCCATAGCGCGAAGCGGTTTTCCGGTCACCCTGGTGGAAAAGGAAAATGAACTGGGAGGCCATGCCAACCATGTCAGGTGCACCTGGCAAGGTGAGGATGTTCAGGCTCACTTGAAAAACCTGATATCCCGGGCGGAAAAAAATGAAGATATCGATCTTCTTTTGAAAACGAAAGTGATGGAAATGAACGGGTTCGCCGGCAGTTTTTTGACCACAGTGGAAAAAGGAGGAAAAAGATTTGATGTTGCCCACGGTGTAGCACTCCTTGCTACCGGTGCGAAGGCTTCCCAGACGACGGAATATGGATATGGTAAAAACGGAAATGTTTATACCTGGGAAGATCTGAGCGCCAAATTGCTCGACGCTCCCGACGCCATTACGGGGGCTGATAGCGCAGTCTTCATCCAGTGTGTGGGTTCGCGTGAGCCGGCCCGATCCTACTGCAGCAATTTCTGCTGTACCTTTGCCGTTAGGACGGCGGTTGATTTGAAAACCAAAAACCCCGACATGGATATCTATATCCTCTATCGGGAAATGCGTACCTTCGGCGAAAGGGAAACGCTCTACAGGGAAGCGAGGGAAAAGGGCGTTATTTTCATACGGTATGATCTGGATCAAAAGCCCGTAGTGGAGTCCTTGGAAGGCGGCGGGAAACTGAAGGTCACCGCCTATGACCCCATTCTCGGCCAATACATCGCCATCAATGCAGACTTCATCTCGCTTCAGACAGCTATCATCCCTGAAGGCAATGAGGGGTTGTCCAACCTCTTTCACGTGGAGCTGGATCCCGATGGTTTTTTTGCTGAGGCTCCTCAAAAACTCCATCCCATGGAGACATCCAGACCCGGTGTCTATTTTGCAGGGCTGAGCCACTATCCCAAGGACACGGGAGAAAGTATAACCCAGGCCAAAGGTGCTGCCGCAAAGGCCATGGAGTTACTCAAAAAGGATACCGTTGAAACAGGCGGTCTTGTGGCGGAGGTTCGCGCTGAAAAATGTGCCGTCTGTTGTACCTGTGTCAGGACCTGTCCTTTCCAGATCCCGGTCATTGATCACGACCTGGGGGCGGCCTATATCGACCCCGCTCTTTGCAGGGGGTGCGGCATGTGTGTGGCGGAATGCCCCGGTAAGGCTATCGTCATGTCAAGCTGCAGTGATGAAATGCTCAATCAAGCTTCGTCGTTTTTTTTGACGGATCATGGATCAGAGATGTAAGCATAAGGCATCAGGCTTAGAGCTCAAAAGATCCATGAAGCTATTACGGAAAAGGAGTTAACGCATATGAATACCAACTACGAACCTAAAATCATTGCATTTTGCTGTAGCAATTGCGCCTCTTCGGCTGCTGAAATCTCGCATGCCATGAACAAAATGCTTCCGGAAAATGTGAAAGTAGTGCAGGTGCCCTGCACCGGACGCGTGGAAGTGCTTCATCTCCTCAAACCGTTTGAAGAGGGTGCTGACGGCGTTTATGTTGGGGGCTGTCAGGAAGACAGCTGCCAATATATCAAGGGCATCAAGAAGGCTGAAAAGCGCGTTGAAAAGGCAAGACAAATCCTAAATGATCTGGATATCGAGCCTGGGAGAATAGATGTCTTCAGTTTCTCAGCAGCGCGGGGCCAGGAATTTGTTGAAACCGCGTGTGAAATGGTTGAAAGAATCAAGGCAATGGGCCCATTGCCGATAAAGACAAACGCTTAGACTTCCATGAGGTATTGAAATGATAATCGCTGAACCAAAACCCATTAAAGAAATTCTGGAGATGACCCGGGATTGCGGAAAAATCCTCCTCGTTGGGTGCAAAGGCTGTGTTACAGTCTGCAATGTGGGTGGCTCAAAAGAGGTCGGAATTCTCGCTTCAACGCTAAGGATTGCAGGCAAGAGAGACGGCAAGGACCTGCAGGTGGATGAACACACCCTGGAACGCCAATGCGATCCTGAATACGTTGATGAACTGAAAGATAAGGTGGAAGGTTATGATGCTGTGGTTTCCATAGCGTGCGGTGTTGGGCCCCAATTCCTCTCAGAGCGCTATCCGACCCGGAAAATCTTCCCCGGCGTGAATACGAAGTTCATGGGAGGAGCAGTTGAACACGGGGTGTGGGCCGAGAGATGCGCCGGCTGCGGAACATGCGTCGTCCACTATTTCGGCGGGCTCTGTCCTATTGCCCGCTGCTCGAAAAGCCTGCTCAATGGTCCCTGCGGAGGGTCTTCCGGCGGTAAATGCGAGATATCACCCGATGTGGAATGTATCTGGGACATGATTGTGACAAAACTGATGCAGGAAGGCAGACTGGACGATCTTCTTGAATTCAGAGCCGCCAAAGACTGGACCACCGCCAGAGACGGGGGACCAAGGAGATTGATCAGGGAGGAGCTGGTAAAATGAACGAACACATATCAGGAAGCAATCTCGAAAAGGTATTGAAGGCCGGGCATTTCGCCTTCACTGGTGAATGCGGTCCTCCCCAGGGTGCAAATGTGGAACTTCTGAAGAAAAAGGCCCAGCATCTAAAAGGTTGCGTGGATGCAGTCAATGTAACGGACAACCAGACGGCCGTGGTGAGGATGTCCAGTTGGGCCGCATCGCTCGTTCTATTGCAGGAAGGGTTGGAACCCAATTTTCAGATGGTATGCCGGGACCGCAATCGGCTTGCTATGCAGGCGGACATCCTCGGGGTATTCGCGCACGGTATAAGAAATATGCTCTGCCTTTCCGGCGATCATCAGAAATTCGGCAACCACCCTGGATCAAAAAACGTTTTTGATATCGACTCCATGCAGCTCATCAACATGGTCAAGACCATGAGAGACGATGGAAAATTTCTCAACGGCCAGGATATCGACATTTCTCCCAAACTTTTCATCGGTGCGGCTTCTAATCCCTTCGGCGACCCCAGTGAATTCAGGGTTTACAGGCTCGCCAAGAAGATAGCGGCCGGTGCGGACTTTGTGCAGACACAGTGCATATACAATATGAAGCGGTTCCGTGAATTCATGAAACGTGCCGTTGATATGGGGCTCCATGAAAAGTGCTATATCCTTGCGGGTGTCACCCCCATGAAAAGCGTAGGTATGGCACGGTATATGGCCAAACAGGTACCCGGCATGGATGTCCCGGATGAACTCATCAAGAGATTAAAGGGCGCGGGGAAAGGGAAGGTGGCTGAAGAAGGCATCCAGTTCGCCGTTGAACAGATCGAAGAATTCAAGCAAATGAAAGGGCTAGCCGGTGTCCATCTCATGGCCATTGAGTGGGAGCATCGGGTCCCCGAAATTGCCGAAAAGGCTGGTGTCTTGCCCAGGCCACAGGTGTAAGTCATCCTAATGTTCAATCATTTAAGGCCCGGCTGACAGACTATTGCCTGAATCTCCGGGCCTTTCTTTTATTGAATGTGGTTTTTCTATGATATTCCATACCAACACCGGACAGACCTTTGATACGGACAGGGATTTGAAACCGGCTGAGCGTCATGTACTTCAAAAGCTTTTCGCCTGGGAAAGCCTGGCGAACAGCCTGGAACAATTCAGGGAAAAAAGGGACGAGGCCCTTCAGAAGGGATGGGACAACGGGGGTCCTGTGAAGGGGAGTCCTGCCTTGAAAGCCATTATCCGGGATCTGGAAAAAAAACTGGTTTCACGCCTTTCATCAAAACCGTAACCGTATCCTTTGTTTTTCACAGGGATAATTTTTTTAAGAGGCAGAAGAAAATCACGCATGTCCGCTGATCTTTCCACAAATTCCCTCGAAGAAAGGGGTTCCGATGTCCAGACAGTCCTGGATTCGCTCCCCTACAGGGTCATGGTCGTTAATCCCGATAAGACTATTCACATGATTAACCGCACTTTCCTGAAAAAGAGGAACCTCAATACAAATGAGGTTCTGGGCAGGAAATGCCACCAGATAAGATATGGGCTGGAACAGCCCTGCAAGGAGTCGGGAAGACGCTGCTATATGGAGGAAGTCAGGCAGACAGGAAAATTCATCACCACCATGCACGAGTACAAGACCCCTGAAGGAGAAACCCGTTTTGATGTCATCACGGTTACACCTATCTTCAACTCCAACAACAAGATTGTTCAATTCCTGGAGACTGCCAGGGATGTGACGGACACCATAAGGCTGGAAGCAAAAGCGCAAAGATCGAACATATTTCTCCAAAACGTGATTCAGAGCACCGTTGATGGAATTGTTGTCGTGGATACAAAAGGCTATGTCCTCATCTTCAACGAAGGCATGGAAAGACTCACCGGGTATTCCGTTGAAAAAATCCTTGCCGGCGGTCATCTAAGCCAGTTCTATGACATGGACGTGGCCAGGGAAAACATGCGGAAAATGAGAAGCAAGGATTTCGGGCCTGAGGGGCAACTGAACCCCACGAGCATGAACATTACCGCCAAGAACGGAGAAGTGATACCCATCACCCTGACCGCATCCCTCATTACCGTTGAAGGTGAAGTGGTGGGAAGTGTCGGCGTCTTCACAGACATGCGGGAAGTCCTGCGGATGCAAAAAGAACTGGAAGAGACCCATTTTCAACTCGTTCAATCGGAAAAGATCGCCTCCATCGGCAATATGGCTGCAGGCATAGCCCATGAAATAAACAATCCACTGTCCGGTATTCTGATCTATGCCGAGTTGCTCAAAGGATCCCTTGAAGGAAGGGAACAGGATGAACGTGACGCGCAGGAGATCATAGACCAGACCCTGCGCTGCAAGCAAATTGTTTCCGAGCTTCTTGAGTTCAGCAGGCAATCCGTTGGTAAAACGTCAGCATTTAATCTGGAGCAGTTTGTCAATAAATGTCTGAACCTGCTTATTCACCAGGCTTCTTTTCACAATATCGAAATCGAAAAGGATTTTCCTCCTGGTCTGCCCGAAATGGTGGGAGACATGGCCCAACTTCAGCAGGTATTCACCAATCTCTTTATCAATGCCGCGGATGCCATGGAGGGAAAGGGAACGTTGAAAGTTTCCGCCCGGTACGATTCCGAACGGTCCTCATTCGTTATTGAGGTAAGTGACACCGGTCCTGGAATCCCTGCAGACAAACGCGAAAAAATATTTGACATTTTTTTCACCACCAAGCCCGTTGGCAAAGGAACGGGATTGGGACTGAGTATTTCACAAAACATCATCAAACTGCACGGGGGAAACATCAACCTTAGATGCCCGCCCGAAGGCGGGACGGTCTTCATTATTGAGCTCCCCTGCGAGTTCACGGAGACATCTACCGAAGAACCCGTATTTATTGGGATGGATAAGACATGAGCAATGCAATGCGGATTTTGGTTGTTGACGACGAAAGGCCCATTCGAGAAGGTTGTCGACGGGTTTTGTCAAGCAAGGACTACGAGGTGGCAACGGCGGAAAACGGAAAGGTTGCCCTTGAAACCCTTGAGCATGAAAACATTGATGTGATCCTTCTGGATCTCAAGATGCCGGTGATGAGTGGTGAAGAAGTACTCCAGACGCTCCAGGAACGCCATTCGAACATACCTGTGATCATCATCACGGGCCACGGGACGGTTGACACGGCCGTGGAATGTATGAAAAAAGGCGCCTACGACTTTATCACGAAACCCTTTCAGATTGATCAATTTCTCGTGACGGTAAACCGGGCCAGCGAAAAACGAAGACTGGAACAGCGTGCCAGGCTCTTTCAGGAGGAAAACATCCGCAATCTTTATGATCTCCATTTGGAAAAAAGCCGCATAGGCACCATGATTAACTGTATGGCAAACGGCGTCATGGTTACCAACCGCAATATGGAGGTCGTGCTCCACAATCCTCTCCTCATGCAGTTGATGGATATCTCTGAAGAGCTGGAAAACCCCGTACCGATCTCCAAAATCACCCAGGATGAAGTCTTGATCGAAACACTCCGGAATATCCTGGGTGACAGGTGTGATAAACAGGAATTCGTTTCGCAGGAGATCCGGGCCGGGAACAAGGTGCTGAGGTCCATTTCAGCCCCTGCCCTGGGGCCGGAGATGGATGTGATGGGGACGGTTACGGTGCTCGAGGATATCACTCCTTTTAAACAACTGGACCAGATGAAAACGGATTTCGTCAATATGGTGGCCCATGAGCTCCGGAGCCCTTTGGTTGCCATCAGGCAACTCCAGAATGTGCTTCTCGAGGGGTTGACAGGGCCCCTGAACGAAAAACAGACGGACTATATAAAGAGAGGAACGAACAAAATTGATGCCCTGCTCGAACTCATCAATGACCTGCTCGATATTGCAAAAATCGAGGCGGGGAAATATGTCCAACATCGCGTGCCCACCGACATAGGTAAACTTATCGAGGAAACGGTGAAGCTGTCCGAGGCCAGGGCAAGTGATCATGGCATTGTCATCACATACGAATGCCGTGACCTCAAGGAGGTTCAGGCCGACCCGAAGAATATTGAAGAGGTGCTCAGCAATCTTGTGAGCAATGCCATCAATTATTCCCCTGAAGGCGGTGAAGTGACCGTGACGGCCAAGGGATTGGGCGAGTTCATGGAAATTGAGGTGAAGGACAAGGGCGTCGGCATCCCCGAAGAGGAACTCCCTAAGATATTTGACAAATTTTACAGGATCAAAGACCCAAAAACAAGAAAAGTCATTGGAACAGGTCTGGGACTGGCCATCGTGAAAAGTGTGGTTGAGGCCCATAACGGTACCATTGAGGTGGAGAGCCTCCCAGGCCGAGGCAGCACCTTCAAGATCCGCCTTCCGATGATGATGACTTCGTAAAAAGCTAACTTATGCCGAGAGTGGCAGCCTATGGGCAACGAAGTGGACGAGAACCTGAGACTCTTTTTCAGACCCTTTCTAAACACTCCGGAGGGGGTGGACGCCGATCACGGAAATGACAAAAAACAGAAAACCAAGCAAAATAATGCATGTTTTGGTTGTAGACGATGAACCTGTCGTAAGGAACGGTATTCAGCGTGCCCTTCAGAATAGGGGCATGTCCGCTAAACTCGCGTCGAAGGGCCAGGAGGCCATTGATCTGTTGGCCCACCAGTCCTTTGATCTTGTCCTTCTTGACATACGCATGCCGGACATGGATGGGGTCAGCGTCTTGAAAAAGATACGCGCCGGCTCACCCGAAACAGCCGTTATCATGATCACCGGTTATCCCACCATAGATTCCGCTGTTCACTGCATCAAACTGGGGGCCCTGGATTACCTGGTCAAACCCTTTCGTCTCGATGACCTGGATGCGGCCCTGGAAAAGCTGAAGACCTCGGAAGCTTCGTCTTTCGACACGCAGTTGGACCCTGGAGGACTGCAGATTGATTCCAAGGATAACCTGATCATTGGTCAGAGCAGGCCGATGAAGGCGATTTTTGAAAAGATACTCAAGGTAGCATCCACGGACAGTACGGTAATGGTTACGGGTGAAAGTGGCACGGGCAAGGAACTGGTCGCCCGCGCCATCCACGCCAACAGCAGCCGTAATCAACAAGAATTTGTGGCCGTTGACTGCTCTTCCCTGGTGGAAACGCTGCTTGAAAGTGAGCTGTTCGGACATGTCAAGGGGTCCTTCACGGGGGCACTGCAGACAAAACACGGTTTTTTTGAATTGGCGAATCACGGGACATTCTTCTTTGATGAAATAAGCAACCTGAGTCTCAAAATCCAGGCCAAACTCCTCCGAGTCGTTCAGGAGAGGGAATTCATGAAGGTCGGCGATCAGAAGAAGATCAAGCTCGACATCAGGATCATCTCCGCTTCGAACATAAACCTTGAGGAGTCGGTCCACGAGGGTGAATTTCGTGAGGATCTCTACTACCGGTTGAGTGTGGTTCCCATTCACCTCCCGCCACTGCGAAAAAGGCGGGACGACATTCCCCTTCTTTTGAGGCATTTTCTGGAGAATTTCGCCTCGAAACTCAAGAAACCGGTTCCGGAGGTGTCCCCGGAAGCCATGGAAATTCTGAAAGATTATGCCTGGCCCGGCAACGTAAGAGAACTTGAACATACCATTGAAAGGATACTGATCCTGGAAGACATGGACGTGATACGCGTGCGTGATTTGCCCTCTTTTATCACGCAAAGGCAGGGAGAATTCCAGATGTTTTCAGAAGAACTCTTTTCCTTGGAAGAACTGGAAAAGAAATACATCCGCTTTGTGCTGCGGCGCACAAGAGGCAGGAAGACCATGGCCGCAAATATCCTGGGGATCAACCGGAAAACCTTGGGGCTCAAGGTGAAGAAATACGGCCTTTACTAAGCTGCTGTTGCAGCGCGTAGGTCGTGACCTGCATGGTCACCCTGAGCAGTATTTCCCCACCCTTCCCTTTCATGCGCTGAACTTTCATGCGCGAAACAGCGAGAAATTGTTTCGAATATTCAATAGTATAGAGGTAGTGAACCAATTCGTCCATAGAGATACCATCCAGCCGCAGTTCAACTCCCACCTGTCCCATGGGGTACGTGTTTTCCGGAAAGGAGACCGGCTTCATATACTGGATCCGACCACTGATACCCACCTCTCGAGACAGCCCCTCCAGGAAAGAGAGGAGGGTAAAGTTCTTTCCCCGGCGCTTCAGCAGGTCCAGCGCCTTGCTATGCCTGCCGATCAACTGTTGCCTCTCGGTTTTAAGCCGAAGCATTTGGACCACGTCGGATTCCTTCTTCTTCATGCGCTCCCGCAGCGCTCTCTCTCTTGATAGGTTGGGAGAGAAGATAAGGAGGTAATAGAGGATGCACAGAATGACCATGCCTCCGATGGCGACAATACTGATCTGTTGTCTCTTTAAGCTCATTTCTTTACCAGCATCATGTGGAATTGGACTTTTCCTTCCTGGCGCGTGGTCTTGGCCCCGGCCAATTTCACAGTAGAAAAAGCTTTATTTTCCTGAAATGCTTCCTTCAATTTATCCACCATCTCGAAGTTCGCGGCGTTTCCCTCTATTTCTATTTTTTTCCCATCAATGGAGAAATTTTCCAGGTAAAGACCGGGGAATCGTGCCATCCGGTCGGTCATCAGCCTGAGTATTTCAAGGACGCTGCTCCCCTCCTCAGCCTCAGTAACCCAAGCAAGTCGGGTTCTCTCTTGAATCATCTTTTGTTCCATCTGGGCCAATTCCCGGCCTTTTACGAGCTGGGCCGTCCCGGGGAATGTGGCCAAGAAAACACTTCCCATACGATTTCTTATTTCTCCGTACTTCTTTTTCTGAATATGTTCTTTCTGGTACAGGTGAAAGGTCAACATCCCCGCCAAGACCAAAAGAAGGACCAAGACGGTCCCGATTTTCCGCCTCAGGTCAACTGCGGATTGGATGGAGAATTCCTCTTTCCTGAAATTGAACGGCCTGGAAGTTCCGGTTGACGGGCTCACAGCCGCCCCAAGAGGAACTGCAAAACGGACCGGATTCCACTGAAATGTGTCTCCAGAACGGTGCCTGAACCTTTCCCACGGCCTCCACGCGGTCACCCGTATGCCTGTTATGTCTCCGATACTTTTAGCCAAACCCCTTTCCGAAGGATGTTCTCCAATGAGAAGAATATCATCCGGGGGCACTGATCCCTCCTGCAATGAATAGATGTTCAAGGTATCACCGATTGAGGAGAGGATATTTCTTGACTCCGGCAGGATTCGCACAAACTTTACGGCGTCCCTTTGGACGATCTGAATGCCCACAGATTCTTCCCCGAAATGAATGATCGCCGCAGGGTGCCCCCCTTCATTCCTTTGCAGGGATGCCCCGTAGAGAGAAAAAAGGGCCGCCTCGTCCAGAAGAACCATGTCGGGTTCCAGCCCGGCACTTCTGAGCAATTCCAAATGGTGCTTTAGGATCTTCTTCTCCAGCCCGACCGCCACAACACTTCCGTCGTTTCCGGCCGGCAGATAGTCCACGAGCACACCATCTATGGGGGCAGGAATATAGGGTTCCATCTGGTACCGGATAATCTTGTCCAGTTTCCCGCGATTCTGAAATGGCACCGATATCCTTCGAAAACTGCCATAAACCGAGGGGATACTGGTGACGAGCAAGTCATACTTCAAGTCGGGTTGATGAAACATGCTCCTCAAACGATCCACCCTGTTCTCCGGCCCCTCCACCTCTGTGGAGTTGACTTCCGCGATCTCAGGACCCTTGAGCGTGTTGACAACCTTCACCAGGTTCACTGATGTTGCAGTCACCTGAAGACCGACCACCGTCCGGGGCCTGGATATTTTTTTCAAGATTCTCCGTCCCATCATGATACCCGCCAGTATACGATTCGAAACGTTCCGTTTTCACGCAGAAGCACTGCGTGCAACTTCCTCACCGCTGTGTCGCTGCGTCCTTCCGTCCGGATGGAAAACGCCGAACTCCTCGTGGTAATGAAATTCTTTATGGCATTGAAAACTTCCGGGGTGAAGCCCGGTACCTTTTTGATTTCCTGAATGGTCCTGAAATCCGTCTCCTTTCGGTATTCCAGGATATTTTCGGCAATCCCTTTGTCGATCCCCGGGTGCAGGCTCTGGAGCACGGCTTTCGAGGCCGTATTGATATTGACCTTCCCTGTCGAATAGAGGGTCAGATAATCTTGGAGCCGTTGGTCGGGATTTTCCGTGGTCAGGGAAATGTTCCCCAGTCCTTTGACAAGTGCAAGCTGGCCGGGCGAAACGAACGGACCATTGCCACATGGGTAAGCCGTCTCAAGGCCCTGGTAGTAGAAATTCTCAGCCCCCTCCATCCGTTTCACATCATCCCTGTCCAGCCAATCAAGGATGGGATCCAACTGTTCTTCGCCAAGCCCAAACAGCGAGAACAATCTCTCCACACTCTGCTGCCTGTCAGGATCAATTTTCCCCTGTTCCGTCAACAAACTGTTCACATTTATCTTGCCGCATTCATCCGTAATGGAACCGGTAAACGTTGTATCGGACCCTTCTAGAGCAAAAGGGATGTCTATTCCGAATGTCCCCCATTCCTCACGCAGGCTGTCCACCTCGGGATCATCTTTTTCAAGAATAGAGAGGGCAAAAGCGAATCCTGCTCGTGCGGCCGAGGTGGCACGCGCCTCATTTCGGGCAAATCCTGCCAGGTTCAATTCCACGTTCGATTCCTGGGAAAAACCGATCGTTATCCCCACAAGCGCGAAAATGATGAGCAGGGTCAAGAGCAGTGCTACGCCGTCTTGATTCATGGTTTGCCCTCCTCACCGGAAAGGGAAAGTGCCGGGTGAACCGAGGTAACAAAAAGATGTTCTTTCCCTTCATCATCCAGCACGGTGAGTTCTACTGTTATCAGGGAAGGAAGGATGTTCTTTTTTTCTCCCGCGAGGGTATCCCATGAATCCAAATCCTGATCCACGCCGTCCCCGAAACGGAAATTCAGGCCTCCCACGTTCCTGGCAAGCTGAAACTTCCGGCCGCCTTTCAATAGGTCCTCATCCGGCGGAGCCGTGTCTCTCCGATAGAGGATAAATCCCGCCCTGTCGGGATCCTTTTCCAGAGAATAGCCGATTTCGCACAGGTCCGTCTCGGGGACGACGCCCCCGCTTTCCACGTGGCTGAAACTCGTGAAATCAATCTGATCGACGGCATGTCCGTCCTCCTCTCCGTCCCTGCAAACCATTCCAAGTTGCAGGTTCTTTGGTTTTACCGGGGAATCCGTAACCGAGGAAAGCAAGTCTTCTGAAATACGTTCCAGGATGATCCGGGCCGTCTGGTTGACCTGCTCACCCTGACGGGCCGCCTTGACAGAGCCTACTCCGGAAATAAATGCCTCGTATACGGCTGCGATCACGATGACGAGGATGGCCGTGGAGACAAGAACCTCCAGGAGCGTGAAGCCGCACTCTTGTACCCCGGCGTTCCCGGGCGTTCGCCTGTGATCAATCCGATTCACGAAACATGTATGTTTCCAGCACATACTGGAGACCCCCGCTGCGATCGCCGGGATGAACCACTATTCTGATCTTGTATAGATTTTCCTTGTCAACCATTTTCTCTCCGGCTTCTTCATAGCTCATGTCCGGAAAAGCGGGACTGAAATCACCGGACCCGCTGCCGGGGACCGTTGTGTTGCCCGCATAAATACGGGCAAGGCGTCCCTGGGCGAGGTACTTGGCTTCGGTAATAAACCGGGCTTCCCGTTGGAATTCCAGATTCTGTGCCTGGAGACGGAACACGGCCACAAACGTTATGGCCATGAGTGCCAGGCACACGAGGATCTCCACGAGGGTAAAGCCGTTAGAAGGCCTCTTTCTGATCGATATAGCTGTCATGGATCGTCGCCTGCCCGGTCAGCGGATTGAACTCAATGGTATAGGTCTCGCTTTTCTGGTTTCGCATATGCACTAGGGTTCTTTCAAGACATCCATTCGGAGAGAATCGAATGGCCGGTTCTCCTTCCTGAAATTTGCCTCTCCGTTCAACACTGATATCCACGAGGTCCACACCTTTGGGCAGTTTCAAGATTATTTCACGCCCGTTCTTCAACGTTTCGGATCCATGCCCCTCATCCGTTATCTTCTTCTCCAGCCTGTCCTTGTCTATGTTGAAGACAAGAAACTGCTCCGAGCGGGTACTCGCGGCCTTGCCCCTGAAATAGCCTACTTCCGCAATAATCCGGCGGCTTGCCACCCGCAAGTCCCCTTCTGATAGGACGCCACCTGTCCTCAACGAAAACATCCCGAGGAAGATGCCGAGAATGACAAGAACGACCAGGAGTTCCAGAAGGGTAAAGCCCTTAGCCCTCCTCATCTTGGGATGCCCAGTTGGTGATATCCCTGTCCTCACCTTCTCCTCCCTCGTCATCGTCGGCCCCGTAAGACCACAGATCAAAATCTTGGTTGTGAACGCCTGGAGAGAGATAGAGATATTCATTCCCCCATGGATCCTTGGGGACCTGGTTTTTTTCAATGTAGCCGCCTTCTCGCCAGTGTTGAGGGATCCTTCCCGCAGTGGGGGGCTCCACCAGTGCACGCAGCCCCTGGTCACTCGAGGGATAAAATGAGTTGTCAAGCCTGAAAAGCTTCAGGGCGCTTTCCAGGGTCTGGATATCCAGACGGGCCTTCATGATTCGAGCCTGGCCCGGACGGTCCATTATCTTGACGGCAACGAGACTTGCAAGTATTCCAAGAATCGTTATCACAATGAGAATTTCGAGAAGGGTGAAACCACCATTCCACCGGGCAGCCGTCCTGCGGGTTTTTTTCAAAAGAAACATATCCTTCTCCTCACATACATTGCCTCGGTTAGTGAATCCCAGCGCTCATATCGAAAATAGGCAAGAGAACGGCCATCACGACGAATGCCACGACGATTCCCATCACCAGGATGATCACAGGCTCCAGCAGGGAGGTGAGAGACCCAATGGAACCATTCACTTCATCTTCATAGATATCCGCTGCTTTTTCAAGCATCGCCTCGAGTTCACCGCTCTGCTCGCCGGCTCTCAGTAATTGAATGATGAGTGGAGGAAAATGTCCTGTCAATTTCAAGGGTGTCGCAAAATCAGCTCCCTCTTCCACTTGTTTCGTAGCCTTTTCCACGGCCTCTTCCACGATCCTGTTCCCCAGGGAGAGGCGGGCTATTTCCAGGCTCTGTACGAGGGGAAGCCCGCTCCTGAGCAATACTGCCAGGGTCCGGGTGAACCTGGCCATTACACTTTTTCGATGGAGTTTCCCCATGATGGGTACTTTCAGTCGCAACCTGTCCCATGCATGAGCTCCCGGCCCTTTCCGTATCCACACCAGCGCTAGAGCAAGAAAACCGATGAAACACAGGGCCACCAACCACCACCAGCCCCTTGCGAAATCAGTAAGCTGGATGAGTATCCTGGTGGACAAGGGCAGTGCCAGCTCCATGCCTTTGAAAATCCCCACAACCTTCGGCATAACAAAGGTCATCAGAAAGACCAGAATGACGGTGGCTACCATCAGCAGAAAAAGGGGATATGTCAGCGCCGCGGTTATCTTCTTCCTGGTCCTCAAAGATCGTTCAGAAAAGTCCGCCAGTCTTTTCAGGATGGCATCCAGGCCGCCGGCCGATTCCCCGGCCCGCACCATATTGATGGATATGGCGTCAAAGACATCCGGGTGCTCTGACATGGCCTGGTAAAAAGCACCGCCCTCGATCACTTTCTCCCGAATCTGGGTGATTTTTCTCTTCAGACGGAGGTGTTCCACCTGCTCGGCCAGGGTACCCAGACAGTCCACAAGAGGAAGGCCTGAGGAAATCAGGGTGGCGAGTTGTCTCAAACACCCGCTCACCAGAATGGGGTCTATTCGTCTCAGCCGGGCAAACCGCAGGAGGAGCCATTCGAGGCGTTCCCCCTTGCTCTCGGGGCTCACTTCTTTGAGCTCCACTGGAAAGACCCTGCTCTGGGTCAACTTGAACCGTGCGGAACTCGGCCCTTCGGCAGTGATAATCCCGGTAACTTTTCTACCTTTATCGTTGACGGCTCGATACTCGAAAACGGCCATAATACATTATTATTCCTGGGTGACCCTTAGAACTTCGTCAAAGGTGGTAACGCCCGCCTTCACTTTTCTCAGACCATCCTCAAACAGGGAGGTCATCCCTCCCTTCACGGCGGCCTCTTTCATGGTGACGGAATCGGCTCCGGAGGTGATGAGGCGTCTCATTTCGTTGTCAATGATCAGCAGTTCAAAAATCCCGGTCCTTCCCAAATATCCGCTCCCCATGCAGGCAGGGCATCCCTTTCCCCTGAAGAGGAGGTCGCTGTCCGTGAGTCCGTATGAACGAAGGATGGATTCTTCCGCCCGATAGCTCTCCTTACACCGGGGACAGATCGTTCTGACCAGTCGCTGTCCAAGAACCCCAAGGAGAGAGGATGCGATGAGAAACGGTTCCACGCCCATGTCCACGAGCCTTGTAAGGGATCCCGCCGCGTCATTGGTATGAAGGGTGCTGAAAACCAGATGCCCGGTAAGTGAGGCCTGTACGGCGATCTCCACGGTATCCATGTCCCGGATTTCACCGATCATGATAATGTCCGGATCGTGCCTGAGGATGGATCTGAGGCCCTTGTCAAAAGTGAGGTCCGTCTTCGGGTTGACCTGGATCTGGCCCACGCCCTTCAGCTCATACTCGATGGGGTCTTCAACGGTAACAATGTTCTTTTCCTCGGAGTTGATGCGATTGAGGGAAGCGTAGAGCGTGGTCGTCTTGCCGCTCCCGGTAGGGCCTGTCACGAGGACAATACCCCCGTTTTTGTGGATAAGTTTTTCAAAGGTCGCCAATTCCCATTCAGCCAGGCCCATTTCACCGAGGCCCAGCAATGAGACGGTCTTGTCAAGAAGCCTCAGCACGATCCTCTCACCGAAGGCCATGGGGATAATGGACACCCTGATGTCAACAGGTCTATCGGCCACCCTTATCTTCATCCTGCCGTCCTGGGGAAGTCGCTTTTCAGCAATGTCCAGGCTTGCCATGACCTTGATGCGGGAGACAATGTGGGGGTGAATCCTTTTTGGCAGATTGTAGATTTCATGTAAGATGCCGTCTACCCGAAAGCGAACCTTGATCTTTTTCTGGTAGGGTTCAATGTGGATATCGCTTGCCCTGTTCTTCAATGCCTGTGTCAATATGATGTTGACCAGACGGATAATCGGCGCCTCATGGTTGACATCCATCAGGTCCTCAGCCTCTTCAATCTCTGAGAAGACATGCTCATCCAGCTTATACTCTCCAAGATCCTGCACCATCTTTTCCGCGTCGTCGTTAGACTGGTCAAAGAGCAGGTTTATTGCTGAAAGGATCTCCTTGCCGCGGCTGAGAACAAGCCTGGCGCCCTTGCATCCCAGCATCCGAGCCAATTCATCAGCGGCCTGGCAATTGAGGGGATCATTGAGCGCGACCTTGAGCCATTCGTCTTCCTTTTCAAGGGGGACCAAACACATGCGTTTGAAATACTGGATGGGGATATTCAGGATTTCTTTGAAATCTAAGCGGGCAGAGAGATGATCTTCGTAAGGGATTCCTGATTGGGAACAAAGGTGAGACAGTCCGCCCTCCCGGCTTTCTTTGTTCTCCAGGGACGTTTTTTTTGGATAGTAAGGGCTATTTTTTTCGCCTTTTTTGGGCATAGCATCATCTTTGTCTGGAGTGGCCTTTCTGAGGATGTTCAATTCAACAGGTGGTCTTTTCTATTTGAAGCCTCTCTGCCTGAGAATCTCTATCTGTTCCAGTTTGTCCGCCTTCATCTGTTCCCGGTCGATAACTCCTCTTTTTTTCTTATAGAGATCTTTCGCGGTGGCCTCGTTCTTTATGATATGGGGCGTGAGAAAGACCATCAAATTCGTCTTCACATCCCTGTCATTGGTTGCCTTGAAGAGCCACCCCATGATGGGCAATCCCCCCAGGCAGGGCGTCTGAGTTTTCCCCCGGTTCATCTGTTTTTCTATCAGTCCGCCGATGACGGCCGTTTCACCATCGCGGACCGTAATCGTGGTCTTTGCAGAACGAAAGGCAGTGGTTGGAGCCAGTACCGTTCCTCCGAGTGCGGTGCTTTCAAGGACTGTTTTGACGCTTTCTTCAAGCTTAAGCCTTACAAGGTCCTGTCGGTTGATCTGGGGTGTGACGGTTAGCTTTACGCCTACATCTTTGTACTCAAAGCTCTGAATGGCGCGATCGGTCGTACTGACTCCCTGGTCGATCCTGGTGACGAAGGGAATATTCTTCCCGACCTCAATAATCGCCTCTTCGTTATCAAGGGTCAGGATTTGAGGCGTGGAGATGATATTGAAGTCGCTGTCCGTTCTCACCGCTTTGATAAAAGCCCCAAGAGTGGGGAAAGTAACGCTGCCGAGGGTGACGGCCTTGCCGATCACCCCGGCGGCGAAACCGGATGGGAGTGAACCACCGGACAAATCGCTAACCCCGCCGGTGGAGCCGGAAGTTCCTCCAACCCAAAGGCCCCCTTCACTTCCTTCTCCGTATCCTCCCTTGTATATATTACCGGCTCGCCACTCGACGCCCAGTTCCAGGGCCTTGTCCGTTGAGACCTCCACGATCAGGGCCTCCACATAAACCATGGTTCGCGAGATGTCCAGCTTCTCGATAATTTGTTTGAGTATGCTGTATTCACCCGGTTCTGCGATGATCACGAGGGAATTGGTGGCCTTGTCTGCCGAAATCTGTACATCCTTGGAGATCAGGGGTGCCTGCCCTTTTTTTTTCTCAGCACCCTTGCCGGGGATTTCGGAAAGTACCTTCACCAGGTCTTCCGCAACGGCATACTGCAGCGAATAGATGTGAATGGTTGCCCTGGGTTTGGCCTCCTTCTGGTCCAACTTCGCAACGAGCATCCGGACATCGGCCATAATCTTGGGTGGCGCTACCACAATCAGTCCATTTGTTCTCTCGTCTGAAATCATCTTGACCGTGCTTTTGACCAGCTTTCTCGTCTGTTTCTGAAGAAAGATCTCCTTGAGCTTGGGGACCAGCTTTTCGGCCCTGGCATACTCCAGCATAAAGACCTGGGTTTCCTGAACCCCTTCCACATCGAGCTGCCTTATGATCTTGATCAGCCGATCGATGTTGGACAGGACGTCGATAATAATGAGGGTATTTGTTTCGGCATAGGGAATGAGGAGACCGGTTCTGGGGACCAGTGGTTTCAGAAGTTTGGCCAGATTGACGGCATCAGCATATTTAAGAGGATAAAGTTGTGTAATGATACTGTCTGTGGGCGACCTGGTTCCTTTTCCGAAGATGGTTTCCACCCCTTTTCCCCTGGCCTCGGAGGCCTTGATAATCTTGATCACTTTCCCGGCAGGAACCGCAGTAAAGCCATTCACCTCGAGGACGGAAAGAAAGACCTTGTAGGCCTCACCCACGCTCACTTTTCTTGGGGAAAGAATGGTGACGCGCCCTTTTACAGCAGGATCAACAACAAAGTTCTTCTCTGTCAAGTCGCTTATAAACTTGATCAGGACCCCCAGGTCCACATCCTTGAAATTCATGGTGACAAGCCCCTGGGGCTTGCGCAGTTCCTCTTCGCCGTGAACAGGCCCGATCAATGAAAAGGATGCGAAGAACAAGAAAAAGGCAATAACAATCGATTTTCCACTTTGACTATTTCGTCTCATCACGCGCCGCTCACTTGTCACATGTTATTTGGATAGGGATCCGGTATAAAAAATTCAGGAAACATCCTCGCTTTCTCTTGCTACAGGAGGTTTTCCTCTCCGTGGCAATCGCTTTGCAGGGATCGTCTGCTTTCTGGGGGGGGTACGAACAGTAGTGCGCCGTGGCTTTATCCTTCCACGGACCCTTGGGACTTGAGCAGGACCGCTTTCATAGGACATCCGCAAAGACTCCTCTTTCCCGTTCCGGTTCAACACAACCTGAGCCTCCAGGATCCTCTCTATGCGCACCCCTTGGACAAAGTCATTTACACGATAGATTTCCTGTTCACGGGTTTTTCCATCGAGAATAACGGCGAACCTTTCGCCGGTATCTCCCATCATGGTCCCTTTGAGTTCCAGGTTCAGATCGGTCACTTTCAGGGGAAGCGGAGACTCCTTTTTCAGGACCGGTTTCTTAACGCTTTTCTTTGTATGGAATATATCCGAATCTATAACCGACTGAAAATATTGCATGGATTCTGTTTTTTTGTCATGAGAGGGAGGCGCGATATCTTTTTTTGTTATTTTGATGGTTTGTCCGGGGTTCCGGGTCCGGGCAGATGCCCAGGTCCGAAAAATGGTGACCCCAACCCACAGAATTAACCCGGCAAGGAGAAGGTTGAGCAGCATGAAAGTCTTATGGATGCGCATAGTTGCCTTTTATGAAAACCAAACTAGCCCATTTTGTCCTGAATATCAAGAAATTCTTCTTGTTTTAGAATTTCCTTCGCGTACTTTAGCCATTCAAGAAAACCGAGGCAAAAACCTTGGCATCGCTCAATATATCAGAGATGAGGCAGGATTCATTGGGCTGATGGGCGGTGTCGGCGGACGTGGACCATACAGCCGCCGGCAGGCCATATTTCCTGAAGAAAGCCGCCACCGTGCCCCCTCCTATGCCCATAGGTTTGGCCTCCCGACCGCTTACCTCCTTGATGGCCCTTGCCAGGGCCGCAACGACCGGGGAATCGGTAGGCGTTGGTTCAGGCGCTTCCTGCCTCTGGATAATCTCCCATTCGATCTTCAGATCGCGCTCGTTTCCTATTCTATCGGCCATTTCCCTGCATGAAGAAAGGACTTTTTCCGTCTGATACCGGGGAAGAATTCGACAGTCCAGGTAGAAGACGTCTTTGCCGGGGATCGTGTTGATGTTGGGCACGTTGGCCTCCATTTTCGTGGTGGCAAAGGTCGATTGCGGGGGGCTGAAGAGATTATCTTCCCCGGGAAACAGGGTTCCCAGTTCCTGCAGGGCCAATATGAGTTCCGCCGCTCCCACCAGGCTGTTTCTGCCCTTCCGGGGCGTGCTGGCATGGCACTGTTTGCCTGTGACAATGCATTTCAACCAAAGCATGGATTTTTCTGCCACTTCTATCATGGTGCCGTCTTCATTCCCGGCATCCGGCACAATGATCAGGTCCTCTTTTTTGAACAGGTCTTTCCGTTTTGTCAATACATGGTGAAGCCCGAACGCGCTCCCCGTTTCTTCATCC
Source organism: uncultured Desulfobacteraceae bacterium (assembly GCA_964404085.1). Classification (GTDB taxonomy): domain Bacteria; phylum Desulfobacterota; class DSM-4660; order Desulfatiglandales; family Desulfatiglandaceae; genus CAYUCJ01. The sequence goes on from CAYOIU010000004.1 coordinate 21,692, forward strand.
GCCACAACCGCGAGTCCCACAGGATTGGAAAAGGCCATACCCGTTTCAAGGATGGCTTTCAGTCCCAGATAGGAACTGACGAATCCATGTTGATTGTCTTCCACCCCCCTCCCGATGATTTTGTCTCCCACCACTCGGACTTTGAAAGGATCCGAGTCCCACAATGAGGGATCTCCCGGAGGAACGATATCCGAATGGCTCAGGACCCACACGGTGGGGGCTTCCCGATCATCGCCCCACCGGGCCAGCAGATTCGGCCGATACCCTTCAAAGGCCCTCTCATCCGGCGCCTTCACCTCCTCCAGGAAGTCAGGTTTCAGGTCCTGGAGCAGCTGCGCAACATAACCGGTCTTTTCATGCTCGCCGGTACCACCATTGCTCGGACCCAGGGCGACCCTGGAGGTCAATTCCGTCTGAATATTGATAACGTCATTCCTGTATCCGTCAATCTTATTGAATATCTCCGTCATTCTCGGCATCGGCTATATTTCCTCATCTTGACAGCCATTTTCAGTGAACCGACCCAAATGAGAGAGCCTGGCGATTTCTCCCATCATGTGGTCGAGCAACTCCCTGAAGTGGGTTTCCTTATCCGCATGGAAGGGTTCTCCAAAGCGGATGACAACCCGCGTCCTCACCCCTTTCCTGAAGTAGCGTACACCCACGGGAACGAAGGGAATGGAAAGCCTGGAGAGCAGGAGCCGGATAAGGCCTGCGTGGCCCGGTCCCATTTTGTCCTTGAAATAGGTACCCTCAGGAAAAACGACCACGCCCTCCCCATTCCTCAGAAATTCGATAACCGCCTTGAGATACCGCCTGCTCTCGAGCGGTCGTTTTCGGTTCAGGGGAATTCCTCCCAGGGAAGTGAGGTACCAGTAACTGAAAGTGCTTTGGAAAAGCTCATATTTTGCAACGTAGTAAAGGGGCCTGGGCGTGGCAAGGCTCAAAAGCGGGATGTCTTCCCAGCGCTGATGCTTCGGCAGGAGGACAAAAGCGCTCTTTCGGGGCAGACATTCCGATCCTTCCACGTGAAGGCGAAAAAAGGGAGCAAGCAGGATGCGACCGGCCATCCTGGTGACCCGGAAGACGCCGTTCCTCCTTCCTGCGAAGCTCCTCTCCCTCTCGGAATCAGGATGCAACAGCGGCTTTTCTTCCAGTTTCACAGCCACCCGTCTATTCAACGGTCACACTCTTTGCGAGGTTTCTGGGCTTATCGATATCACAGCAAAGCAGATTGGCACAATAATAGGCCAGCAACTGACAGGGAACGACCGCCAGGATAGGATTCAGAAAATCAAGCGTAGCCGGTATTTCGATGACTTCATCCACGATATCACCGATCTCCCTGTTCCCTTCTGTGGTAATGGCCACCACCGGACCCTTTCGACTTTTTATTTCCTGAATGTTGCTGACCATCTTCTCATACATGTCATCTTTGGGCAGGATGGCCACGGTGGGCATCCGGGGGCTGATCAAGGCAATGGGGCCGTGCTTCATTTCGCCTGCTGCATATCCCTCGGCATGGATATAGGAAACCTCTTTGAGCTTCAGTGCGCCTTCCATGGCAATGGGAAAATTGAATTTTCGGCCCAGGAAAAGCCAGTTCGGGCACCTGTAGTACTTTTCCGCGATCGCCTCAATGTGGTTTGCTTGTGACAGTATCTTTTTTATCTGACCCGGCAGTGCCTGGAGGGCCCTGATGGCCCCGACACCTTCGGTCAGGGAGAGGTTCTGGTGCCGTCCCAGGAGAAGTGCCATCAAGTTAAGGATCGTGAGCTGTGACGTGAATATCTTTGTGGAAGCGACCCCGATCTCGGGGCCTGCATGGTTATAGACGCCGGCCTCTGTTTCACGTGATATGGAACTGCCCACCACGTTCACAATTCCCAGGAGCCGTGCGCCCTTGCGTTTTGCCTCTCTTATGGCAGCCAGCGTGTCAGCCGTTTCACCCGACTGACTGAGGGCGACAATGAAGGTGTTGGGGGGAAAATTCAGTTTTCTGTATCGAAATTCCGAGGCCAGTTCCACTTCCACGTCGATGTCGGTAAGTTTTTCGAAAACATATCGGCCCACACAAGCCGCATAGTACGATGTGCCGCAGGCCACCATGACCAGATGCCGGCAGCTCTTGAGTTGATCCCAAACGGGGGTGATGCCTCCCAGCTTGGGGACCCCTTCACCGGGCTCCAGGCGCCCCCTCATGGCATTCATGACCGTATCAGGCTGCTCATAGATCTCCTTCAGCATGAAGTGTGGAAACCCGTCCAGTTCCGCATCTTCCGCGTGCCACTCCACGGTCTCCACTGTTCGTTCGATGGGCTTGGCCTGGGCCGTTGAAATGGCAAAATCGTCCAGGGTCAGTGTGGCCAGTTCATTGTCCTGGAGATGGACCACCTGATTGGTGTAGCGCACCATAGCCGAAATATCGGACGCGGCGAAATTGCCCTCGTCACTGAGTCCGATAATCAGAGGGCTCCCCCTTCTCGCAACAACGATTTCCCCCTCAGCATCCCTGTGGATGACCGCCAGACCGAATGTGCCGTCAACCTGTGACATGGTTCTTCTGACCGCCTCACTGAGACTTCCATCGAAATTGAGGGCGATCAGGTGTGCCAGGACCTCGGTGTCCGTTTCAGTATTGAAATGATACCCCTCTTTTTGAAGTTTCTTCTTCAACAGGCCATAATTTTCTATGATGCCATTATGGACCAGAAAGACTTTCTGCTCCGGGTCCGTATGGGGATGAGCGTTACGTTCATTGGGTTCTCCGTGCGTTGCCCATCGCGTATGGGCGATGCCCAGGGTTCCTTTGATCTCCCGCCCGTCGATCTTTTTTTCAAGCTCCACGATTCTTCCCACCGCCCGTTCACAGAAGATGCTGGATCCATCCTGTACGGCTATGCCGGCTGAATCGTAACCGCGGTATTCAAGCTGCTTCAGACCCCCGATCAGGATGGATTCGGCCTGTTTTTTTCCTACATAACTCACGATTCCGCACATGTTTCTATCCCCCCGTATTTATGCCACCCTTGTCGGGTGGTCAAACCATTCAACTTTTGGATCGAAGCGCATAATTGATAATTGCCCGCGCTATTTCTCGGGATCTTGTTCCCAATATTTTGCCATGGACCTCCAGCACGGCCAGACTTATGCCCCCTTTGCCGTCCCTCGGCATGGCGTAGGCCGTGATCCAGTCATATTTGTAGCGGTCAGAGCCATCATTGATCGTCCCGGTCTTGGCCCCGATGTCTATGGATCTGAACCTTTTCTTCCGCCGCATCCGCCGGAAGGATTTTCTGCTCGTCCCATAGCGCACAGTGTCTTCCATGAGAATCTGCAAGTTTCGCGCCGTATTGGGTTTTATGGGGGTTCCCAGGACGCTCACACGCGCCTGGTAGAGGGATCCGGTTTCCCCGGAGATTTCTTTGACGATCCATGGTTTCATGATCACACCCTTGTTGGCGATCGCCGAGGCGAGCATGGCCGCATGAAGCGGCGAAATCCGGGTTTTCCTGTTGAAGCCGCAGGTAATTTCCGCCAGCCCATAGGCATCCTCAGGAACATTTACGGTGCTGGGAGAAAGGGGAAGATTCAGTGGAATCGCCTGGTTGAATAAAAATCTCTTTGCATAATCAATGATCACACCGCGTCCCAGGCCATAGATCCCGAGCTTTCCGAATACCGGGTTGATGGACTGTGCAAAGGCCCGCCTGAATTTCACTCTCGTTGTATACCGGTTCGTCTTTTTTGTCAGTTGTCCTCGGTAGAGCGTATGCGACCTGCCTTGAAAACCCACCCATTTGTTGGGGGTGTAATCTGTCTTTTCAAAGGCCGCCGCCGCAGAAACGATCTTAAAAAGACTGGCAGCAGGAAAATCAGCCTTGAGGCACAGGTTGTCCCCTCCATCCCCACTTTTTCTGTGGCTTGCCATGGCCAGTATGCGTCCGTCCTTAGGGTCCATTACGACCACAGCGGACTTTTCCGTATTCGAAGACCTCAGAATCCGATTGACATAGCTCTGGAGACCGGGGTTCAAGGTGGTTTTCACCGTCAGGGAGGTATCCCCATGCTGAATCGAAAAATGATCCTTGAGGTTTTCGAAATGGTCAAGACGTTGAGATATCAGGGGCCAGAGATTCTGAAATCCCTCTTCTTTTTCGGGTGGGATCGGTTTCTTTTCCGGAATTGACGGTGCGTAGCTGGCCTCGCTCAAGTGAATCAAGATCCGGTTTCCGCCATGGATCAGCAGCAGTGCGATCAGGACAACGCAGATCGACAAAAGAACCAAGACAGGCACACGACCCCAAAGCCGTCTCTTTCTGTCCCTTCGCCTCAGAATCTCCTGGTAACCCCGCCAATTGTTTTGAGAAAATCCTCCGGAACTCATTCAGCCTCCTGACCAATGAACTCAGCACCATCCATGTATGGCCTGAGCGCTTCGGGAATGGCCACACGACCATCTGACTGCTGGTAGTTCTCGAGAATCGCCACCACGGTTCTACCCACTGCAAGCCCCGAACCATTCAGCGTGTGGACAAGCTCTGTTCCACGACTCCCCTTTCTCTTAAAACGGATTTTCGCACGCCTGGCTTGAAAGTCTTCAAAATTGCTGCAGGAAGATATTTCCCTGTAGAGTTCCTGGCCCGGCAGCCATACCTCCAGATCGTAGGTCTTGGCCGCAGAAAAACCGAGGTCCCCGGTACAGAGGGAAACGATGCGGTAGGGAAGCCCAAGCCTTTTCAAGATCTCTTCCGCGTTTCCAGTGAGTTTTTCCAGTTCTTCGTAGGATTCTTCCGGTCGAACGAACTTGACCAACTCGACCTTGTTGAACTGGTGCTGCCTGATCAATCCCCTGGTATCCTTTCCGTGGGAACCGGCCTCTGATCGAAAGCACGGCGTATAGGCGACATAGTAAACGGGCAGGTCTTCCTCATTGATGATCTCTTCCCGGTGGATGTTTGTCAAAGGGACTTCCGCCGTGGGGATCAGGTAGTAGTCCCAACCCTCCAGTTTAAACAGATCTTCCTCAAATTTCGGGAGCTGGCCTGTGCCGGTCATGGATGCGGAATTGACCATGAAAGGGGGCAGGATCTCCGTGTAGCCATGCTCTCGGGTATGGATATCGAGCATGAAATTGATAAGGGCCCTCTCTAATCTGGCCCCTGCCCCGCGATAAAGGGCAAACCTGGCTCCGGCTATCTTGGCCGCCCGGGGAAAATCCAGAATACCCAGATTTTCGCCGATGTCCCAATGAGAGAGAGGTTCAAAATCCATTGGAGTCTTTTCCCCCCACTCCCTGATGACCGGGTTGTCGCCCTCGTCTCGGCCGACAACCACCGATTCATGGGGTACATTGGGTATGACCATGAGCAGTTTTTCCAAGCCTTCGATGAAGCCTGCAAGATCCTTTTCCTTCTCCTTTATTCCTGTCGATACCTCTTTCATTTCGGATATGAGAGAGGTTGCGTCTTCCCCTTTTCGCTTCATGACGGCGATTTGCTCACTCACCCGGTTCCTTTCATGACGCATTTCTTCCAGTTCTGAGAGCCTGTTTCGCCGCTCTATATCCAAATGCTCAAATTCAGAGAGCCTGAGATCAGAACCCCTGTCTTCGACCATCTTTTTGATGGTATCAAAATGGGATCTCACAAACTTAAGGTCCAGCATGCAACCCTCCTTCAATTCGTTGAATATCCATGATTATGATTTAGACACGTTTTCCTGTCCGAGAGCGTCTTCTGGAATTTTATTACATGATCCGGAGATGATGGTCAAACTTTTTGGCAAAAAGGATTCAAATTGCCATTTCCGGCTTTCCATGGTATATTTTTTCCACGAATTTGAATATCCAATAGGTTCCTAGAAAGGATTTCATGCCAACTTCTGAATCTCCCCGAGAACCCAACCCTGTGTGGGTTTTTTTCTGTTCTGTTAGACTGACCATCGTTCTCTTGATTATCCTGGCCATTGTGTCCATTGCCGGGACATTGATTCCCCAGCGAGAAGAGGCCCTGGAGTTTTCGCGACATCTCTCCCCTGCAACTCTCAAAATTTTTTTCACCCTTGACCTTTTCGACCTTTTCCATTCCCTCTGGTTCAGGCTTCTTATAGGAATGCTTGCACTGAACCTCATCATTTGCTCCATCAACCGATTTCCTGCAATCCGAAAAAGGGTCGGCACAACACCAAGGCCGGACAGGTTGAAACCCTTTCAGGATTTACCCGCGGAACAATGTTTTGTCACGACTGTGGCCGGGGAACAGACCATCCCCTCAGTGGAGCAGTTCTTCAGAAACAGATACAAATTTTTTCAGGCCAAAGAATCCGATGCCGGCTATTTCATGTACGGGGAAAGAGGTCGGCTGACCCACTTCGGCTTCTACCTGATCCATCTCAGCATTCTCATCATTATCATTGGGGCCATCTTTGGATCGATCTTCGGTTTTGAGGCCTTCGTCAACATCCTTGAAGGTGAAACCGTCAATTCGGCCACCCTTACAAGCCGAAGGGTGCCTATGCCCCTTGGTTTCAACGTCCGTTGCGACAAGTTTTCCGTGGATTTCTACAAAAACGGTGCTCCAAAGGAATATCGCTCGGAACTGACTTTTCTGGAGGAGGGAAAAGTCGTCCTGAGGGCCAACGCACTCGTGAACCACCCTGTCCGTTTCAGAGGCATCACCTTTTACCAGGCCAGCTACGGATCAATGGCAGGGAAAAGAGTGGGTCTTAAGATACAGAAAAGGGCCAGTAAACCGGAAGCGACCACCCTTCTAGAGATGCAGACAGGTGAATCGGCTCCAGTGCCTGGCGCCAAGGCACATTTCAAAGTTGTTGAAATAAGAGACAATTTCATGAACTTGGGACCGGCTGTTCTCATTAGTGTCCAGCCTGATCAGGGGAAACGAACAAGCTTTTGGATCTTCCGCGACCAGGAAGATATCCGGAAACGTTTCCCGGGGCTGGCAAGAAAATTTGAAAAGCTCAACCCCTCGGCTTTTGAACCTTTTACCTTTGTGCTGGATCATATCGAGACCCGTTATTACACGGGCCTTCAGGTCAACAAGGACCCTGGTGTTCCCCTGGTGTGGACCGGGTGTTTTCTTATGGTCGCAGGATTCTTCGTGGCCTTTTTCATGTCTCACCGGCGCGTCTGGATCCGAATCTCAAAGGAAAATGACGGCAGCAGAGTCAGCATTGCGGGCCACACGAGCAAGAATCCGGTGGGGCTCCAGAGGGAACTGGTACATCTCACGCGCTCCCTCGAGGAACACGTAAACAGGAAAGGATTGAAGGCATGAACAACTCTCTTATCCTCAGCTATATCACCTTTGTATATTTTGGGGCCTTTTTTTTCTATTTGCTCATGATGGTCATGGGCAAAGACTTTTTCGGCAAGATCGCTACGGGCATCTGCATCACAGGACTTGCCGGACATGTCTTTGCCGTCGTTTTGAGGTGGATTGAATCATACCGACTCGGAATCGGACATGCCCCTTTTTCAAACCTCTATGAATCTCTCATTTTTTTCTCTTTCACCGTTATGCTGCTCTACCTGATCGTCGAGTGGCGGACGAAAAACAGGACGCTCGGGGTCTTTGTGACTCCCCTGGCATCTCTCGCGATGGCCTATGCCTCCTTCTCGCCGAATATCAGCAGTCGTATCCAGCCACTTGTGCCGGCCTTGAAGAGCAACTGGCTCATCACCCACGTCATCACCTGTTTTTTTGGATACGCCGCCTTCGGGCTCTCCTTCGCAATCAGCATTATGTACCTTTTGAAAAGGCTGGATCGCAGCCCCAAGGAGGGTCTTTTTCTGAAACTGATCCCTGGTTCCGGAATTCTTGACGATCTCAATTATCAGATGGTGGTCATCGGCTTTCTCATGTTGACGCTGGGAATTATTACGGGTTCGGTGTGGGCCCACTCAGCCTGGGGGACCTACTGGAGCTGGGACCCCAAGGAAACGTGGTCGCTGATCACCTGGTTGATTTACGCCGCCGTTCTCCATTCGCGCCTCGTTCGAGGCTGGCGTGGGAAAAAAATCGCTATTCTCTGTATGGTGGGTTTCTTCTGCGTCCTTTTTACCTATTTCGGAGTGAACTATCTGGCCGGATTGCACAGTTATGGGAAAGCGTGAAAAAAGGCTTAAACGAAGCTCACCTGATAACCCGGACCCCTCAACCGCTTTTGCTCTTCGCCTGCCTTCCTTTGTTCATGGGGCTGTGCAGCGGTTGCGCAATGCCGGCCACGAGTCCTATATCGTGGGCGGCGCTCTGAGAGACACACTCCTTAAAAGATCCATTCCGGATTGGGATATATCGACATCCGCCACCTCCGAGCAGATCAGAACCCTCTTTATTGACACCAGAAGCTACCGACTGAAGCACGACACAGTGACCCTTATTGTCCAAGGGCAGCGGATGGAAATCACCCCATTCAGGGGAACCGAAAAAACCATCCTGGGCGATCTTTCAAGAAGGGATTTTACCATCAACTCCATGGCCCATGACACTCTCCTGGAAACCCTGATAGACCCTTGGGAGGGAAAGAAAGACTTGGAAAGGAGGAGGATAAGGGCCACAGGTGATCCCGAATCACGTTTTCGGGAAGACCCCATTCGCCTCCTGCGAGGCATCAGGCTGGCCGTTGAACTCGACTTCCGAATACAAGAAGGCACGCTGGCTGCCATGCGTTCCATGGCATCCACCATTTCCTATGCACCATGGGAGCGTATCAGAGATGAATTGATCAAAGTCCTCATGTGCGAAACGCCTTCCAGGGGCTTCAATATGCTCTCGGAAACCGGTCTGCTCAACCACGTCATGCCCGAACTCTCTGAAGGAACAGGTGTTGAGCAGAATTCCTACCATCGCTTAACCGTCTTCGACCATATCATGGAAACCCTCGACAGAGTGCCGGCCGTTCTTCATTTGCGATTGGCGGCCCTGTTGCACGATATCGCGAAGCCCCGTGTTCGAACTTATGACGATGACCAATGGCGATTTTTCGGACATGAGGAGGCCGGCGCGAGACTTGCCGAGGAAATCATGGGGCGGTTGAGATTGCCACGCTTCCTGATCAAGAGAGTGGTCGGGCTTGTCCGGTACCATATGATCAAATACAGCCCTGAATGGGGTGATCCCGCTGTCAGGCGACTTCTCAGAAAAGTGGGGCCGGAGCATATTTACGACCTCCTGGCCCTTCGCAGGGCCGATTTGGAGGCCCATGGAACGTTCCGGGAACCGGAGGCGCCATTGAACGAACTCGAAATAAGGATTCGTTCACTCATTCGTGAGAGGGCTGCCACCTGTCTCACCCACCTAGCCGTTGACGGCCACACCGTCATGAAAGTTCTCAATCTTACAAGTGGTCCCATGGTCGGCAAGTGTCTTGATGAACTCCTTGAAATGGTGACAGACAGGCCAGGTCTCAACAATGAAAAAGACCTGGTGGAAATACTGCTCAGTATGAAAGGGGCCTAGCCTATTTGACCTTGACCAATTTTCTCCCATTCTCTATACTGCCGTCTTTGATGGAGACCAGGGTCTGCTGAAATTTCTCCAATAAGGGTCCGTGGAGTATGGGACTCGCAGGCCGCACCAATGAAAGTTAAGGAATATCCGTTGTGGAATGGTAATTGCAGGATATTCCTTCCCGAGTGTAAACAAAGCCAAAAGCAGCTGTCCAACGGGCTGCATGAACTTGAATCGGAGTCGCGGACACCCAGTGAAAAAAATATCTGCACCCGGAATATGTGTTCTGTTCTTCCTGAGCGTCATTTTATTGGCATTTTCGGCCTGTGCACCGAACATGAACGGCCAATTGATCAAAGACCACCCTAACCAAAAAGGCGCCAATACCGCCCCTCCAAGCGCTCTACCGAACGGCAAGAATGACAGCCCGACCGAGCCTGTTGAACCAACAACAATTGAAGCGGAAAATCAAGCTGCCCAGCCCCTTGCTTCTGAAGAATATGTTGAGGAATTGTTGAAGGATACGGAAAGTATCCAGGATTCGGAGAGTTCTTCCTCCTCGGCCGACGGTAAAGAAGAAGCAGCATCCCCTTCAATTCCCGAAAAAGTGATCCCAAAAAAATCCGACCAGCAATTGCTCGATGGCGCCCTTGAATTTTGTCAGGCTTCCAACGATTTCTGGAAAAGGGGCGACTTGGACAATGCCCTGGATGCCCTGGATCAGGCCTATTCCCTGGTACTTCAGGTGGAACCGGATGACAATCCCGAAATACTTCAGCAGAGGGAAGACCTGCGCTTCACCATCGCCAAACGAATTATCGAGGTCTATTCATCCAGGTACACCGTAGCGAACGGCTACCACAAGGCTATACCGCTTTCCATGAATCCGTATGTTAAAAACGCCATCCGGCAATTTACTCAAAGGGATAAAAAGTTCTTTCTTCGCTCATACAGGCGCTCCGGACGGTACCGCCCTGCCATTCTGGAGGCCTTGAGAAAGGCCGGTCTGCCGGAGGAGCTTTCCTGGCTGCCACTCATTGAAAGCGGTTTCAGTGTGCGGGCCTTTTCCAAGGCACGGGCCTTGGGCCTTTGGCAGTTCATCGCCTCCACGGGTTACAAATTTGGTCTGGAAAGGGATCGTTGGATCGATGAAAGGATGGATCCGGAAAAATCGACCCGGGCCGCCATTTCCTATTTGAAGGAACTGCACCAGATTTTTGGAGACTGGACCACGGTTCTGGCCGCTTACAATTGCGGAGAAGGAACGGTCCTGAAAACCATTCGGACCCAGAGGGAGAACTATCTGGACAATTTCTGGGACCTCTATGAGAAGCTTCCAAGGGAAACAGCCTATTACGTTCCAAAGTTCCTCGCCGTCCTGCATATTTTGCAGGATCCCCAGAAATACGGCATCACCCTTCCGCCAGTAGATCCCCCCGAGGAAGTGGAGAAGGTCACCATCAACAGGCCCATGCACCTGAAGAGCATTGCCAAGAGCCTGGATATTTCCTACGAGAACCTGTCGAGTCTGAACCCTGAACTGAAACGGCATTCGACACCCGCCCATTCTCACGATCTAAAGGTACCAAGAGGCATGGGCTCCTTGCTCCTCGCAAACCTTCCAAGTATCCCGACCTGGAAGCCCCGGCTCCCCGCCTTTGTCGTTCACAGGGTGCGAAGAGGCGAAGTCCTCTCCCTTATCGCCAGGAAATACCGAACAAGTGTACGTGCGATCATGCAGGCGAATCATCTCAGAAATAGCCGTTATCTCAGGGTGGGATGGAAGCTGAAGGTTCCCACTGGAAGGAAATATCAGGCAGGCTTGGGCCGCATTTCTTCGAAATCGTCCGTTCAGCCCGCTGAGGCATTTGTTAGAAGGTATGCCGTAAGAAAAGGCGATTCCCTATGGGAAATCGCCAGGCGCTTCAACACGACCACAGACGCCATTGAAAAGGCCAACGGGCTACGGAGTGCATCTCTGACCATCGGGCAGGTTCTTATGGTTCCCCCCGCAGGCACCTCCCCGTCAGCCGAAAACATCGATGCAAGAAAATACAGGGTTCGAGGGGGTGATTCTCCCTATTTGATTGCCCAGAGGCATCAGATGGACCTCTCTGAGTTTCTGAGGATGAACAACCTCACGCCCAGAAGCACTATATTTCCTGGACAAATTCTCTTGGTCAAAGCCAATTGAAGGGGGTCACAGCCCGCAAGCTCCTCTCTCCCCCCTCACCGAAGAAGTGCGAGCTTTTTGGTGACATTGTCCCGAACCCAATGGCCGTCCCACCATTCCACAGGGTTGACGAAAACGCCGTTGACGATTACCCCGAAATGGAGATGATCCCCGCCTGCCAGACCGGTTTGCCCGGTTTGCCCTATGGTTTCACCTTTTTGAACCGTGTTCCCGACAGCAACGGCAATATTGCTCAAATGGGAGTAAGAAGAGTCCAACCCCTGGCCGTGGTCGATAACCACTGTTTGCCCATAGATGCCAACGCGACCGGCGAAAATAACCTTTCCGTTGTTCGAGGCCGGCACGTCCGAGTGTGCCAGTGAGGCCAGATCCAGTCCGAGATGAACCTGCTCATCCACTTTTTTGCCCTTGTAATAGTATTTTCGTCTGTCTCCAAACTTCGCCATGGCGGCCGAATTCTTAAGGCTGACCCAATCCCCCTTCCAAAGCTTCTCAGGACTCGCCTTCTTAGATAGCTCTTTAAAGAAAGCCGCATTTTTCTTCCGGAGATCTTTGTTGATCTTCAAGAATTTTTCAATGAGACTGGCGTTTGGATCAAGGGGATAGAAGGAAAAATAGGGCAAAACTTTTTTAATGAAACCATCACTGATGTTCATTCGTTCGGTCCGAAATTTTCTTTTTCGGATATGGTAGTTGAAAGTCGTGGTGGACCGATTGCCGGCCTTGTCTTTCGCCCAAAGATAGACCGAAGGCTGAGCAGTAACCATGTCCTGGGGAATGGCAAAGTAGCATACACGGGTTCCCTCCTTCTCATCGGCAGCTGCCGGGAACCCGGAGAAATAATAATCATTCACATAGACGCCGCTCTGATCAGTATCCGAAGATACCCGGTAGATGATCAGTCCGGTGCCTCCCACATTGATGTAATGCAGCCTGGAAATAACCCGTATGGCGGGGGGAACCGTGTCGATGGATGATCTTTGATGTGAAACGGAAAGGTTTCCATCTCCCCCCTTGCGTCTGGAGTAATCCCAGGCGCGGGCGTACAGATCCACACGACCTTGGGCGAGGTTCAGTTTTTTTGGATCAACGAAAACTTCTGTTTTGAATGTGTGAACCCCATCACGATTCAGAATGCCTTTGAAGGGAAATTTCTTTTCCAGGACAGTGATCTTTCTTCCTTCCTGGTTCAGGGAAATCTTCAGTCTTCTGAGCCCCCTGTTTTTGTCTTCTACTTGAATCACGAGCTTCTGGCTGCTCGCAAGAAATTCCGGAAGTGGACTAACGACGACGTGGGGTGGCTCCCCTTCAAAAATACAGGCCAGGAACCACCCGAGCACGCCAGCGACGGCCAGCGCTGCGCCAATAATGACCAGAACGGTTATCCTTTTTTTCTTATGCATGGGAAAATGATCTCCTCATTATGATGTCTAGACCCGGTGAATCGATATATGAATGCAGTTGGTAATTCTTCTTCTTTCCAATGTTGGCTTCCAACGAAGTCGCTTTATTAAACGCGTATAAAGAAGCGAATCTGAAAAAGATTGTCAGGTTCGGTTCCCATTCGTTGCTCATAGGCTGCCGCTCGCGGCGTAAACCAGCTTTTTACAAACTCATCAATGGTGGTCTTGCAAAAACCCCGCCGTTTGGCTATAAAGTCCCAACGGCATGGTGAGTCAAAGCATTTCGTTCAACAGTCCATAGCAATATTTGATCATTATGGCAATTGTTTTTGCCCAAACCAATGAGGAAAATCTATGAAGAGGCCCTATCACGTCGGTGTTATCGGATCCGGCACCTGTTCCCCCGTGCATTACGCCCTGGCAAAAAAAGTGGGCTTTGAAATCGGAAAACGGGGCTGGACGCTCATTTGTGGTGGTCTGGGCGGTGTCATGGAAGGGGCCGCGCAGGGCTGTGCGGAGGCAGGGGGAATGACTGTGGGGCTCCTTCCGGGGCTGCAAAAGGATCAAGGCAACCCTTTCGTCCGTGTCGCCATACCGACGGGCCTGGGTGATGGCAGGAATCTCATTGTTATCCAGGCCTCGGATATCCTGGTGGCCATATCGGGAGGGTATGGCACGCTTTCAGAGATTGCGTTGGCCCTGAAAGCCGGAAAAAAGGTCATAGGCCTCCAGACTTTTGAAGGCATCGAAGGCGTGCTGAACGTGGCCGACCCTGAGGAAGTCATTGATAAGCTGGAAACCTGTTTGGGGATGTGATCAGTTCAAATAGTTTCACGCTGCAGCCCTATTTCCCTGCTGATTTCCCTGACCTTTCCCCTGACTTCATCCGGATCCAGGCTTGTGAACGCCCTGTCTTTCATAAGAATCGTGCCATTGACGATGACATCTTTCACGTCAGCTCCGCTGGCCGAATAGACCAGCGTTGAGCGGGGATCATAAAGAGGTTTAAGGTGCGGGGCATCGAGATCGACCACAATGACATCGGCGCGCTTTCCCACTTCAATCGTTCCGATTTCCCCTTCAAGCCCCGGGACAGCAGCTCCCCCTCTAACAGCCATCTTCAAGACCTCGCCTGCACGCAGGCCTACCGGGTCCATGGAAGCTATCTTGGCCAGTTTTGCAGCCGAGTCCATCTCCAGGAAAAGGTCCAGGTCATTGTTCGATGCGCTCCCGTCTGTCCCTAGCCCGATAGTCAGCCCCGCCTTCAACATCTTGTCAATTGGAGCGATACCCGAAGACAACTTCATATTGCTTTCCGGGGCGTGAACCACCCTGACCCGATGCTTCGCCATCAACGCTATTTCCTCGTCGTTCAGATGGATGGCGTGTACAGCAATCAACGGGCGATCGAGTAATCCCAGGCCCCGGAGATATTCGACCGGCCTCTTGCCTGTCTTTTCAAGGATGGTGAGGACCTCTTCGCTCGTTTCTGAAAGGTGAATCTGGAGGGGTGTCTCGATCTCACAAGATGCTTCAAATGCCTCTTGCAAGGTCCTCCGGGAACAGGTCAGGGGGCTGTGACAGAATATACCAGGCATGATCAGATTAGAAAAGCCTCGCCATTTTTCAACGAAGGCCTTCGCGGTTGCCATATTTTCTTCCGGGTCCGGAACACCGGGGGCAGGAAAATCAATCACCCCTTGAGCAATAAGCGCTCTCAGCCCCACGTCGTAAGCGGCACGAATTGTCCCGTCCTGGAAAAAATAACCATCCAGGAAACAGGTGGTACCCGAAGCGATCATCTCCATGCAGGCCAGCATCGCGCCCCAATACACTGTTTTTTCACTCAAAAATTGGGCCTCCAGAGGAAAGATCTTTTGAAATAGCCATTCCTTGAGAGGCAGGTCATCTGCATAACCCCTGAAAAGGGTCATGGCTGCATGGGAGTGTGCGTTGACAAGGCCGGGCATGATGATACCCCTGGAGGCATCTATTTTTTCAGCATGACCTTTTGCTCGTTCAATGGGCATCTCACCGTTTTTCTCTATCTTCAGGATCTTTCCTTCTTTTATGAGGATGGAGACATCCTCGAGAGGCTCCTCTTCTTCAACCATACTCAATAGCATTCCGCCCACGACAACGATATCAGGATCAAGGGGTCGGACTCCGGAATAAACCGGTCTTTTGTCATTTTCAGATTTCATAAAATGTTCCATTTATCGCATGAACGACAGTGCGTTTCAATCACCGCGGATGTCGTTATGATTGTTTTACCACGAAGATCACGAAGGTCACGAAGAATTTCAAGAAAGACCAAGACTTCGTGTCTTTTCGTACCCTTCGTGGTGAATGAACCCTCGCTAACTTAAAACCAATCCAAAATTTTGATTCGGATTTATTGAGATGTTACAAAACGTTTGGCGAAATTTCTTGACAGTATTATTATTCTACAAAGATAATAAAAGTTTTTAAACAAGATATTCGGGGATTCCATAAAACACCATGGCCGTCATTGCGCCTTTCAGAGGGCTCACCTATGACCTCAGCAGTGGGCAGGATTTCTCAAACCTGGTCGCCCCACCCTATGACGTTATCCCGGATGACCAGCAGGCCGAGCTTTACGAGGCGGACCCTTACAACGTTATTCGACTCATCCTCGGCAAGAAAAAGACCGGGGATTCCGACTGGGATAATCAATATACCAGGGCGGCCGATTTTTTCAAGCGCTGGGAAGCACAGTCCACCCTGATTCGTGGCACCACCCCCAGTCTCTATGTTACTTCCCTGACTTACGATCCCGGAAACGGTGATCCCAAGTGCACCCGGTGGGGTCTCATCGCACTTGTCCGCATTGAAGACGAGGCATCGACCACTATTCTTCCCCACGAAAGGACGTTTTCCGCCCATAAGGACGACCGTCTCAAGCTGATGCGAGCCTGCGGTGCCCAGTTCAGCCAGATCTTCGCTTTGTATGAAGATGCCGAAAACCGTGTGATGGAAGTGTGTCGAAAGGCTCTCGACGACAACCCCCAGGTATCGTTTTCCCTGCGGGATGGAACTTTGCACCGAATGTGGGTATTGCAGGCCCCCTCCGTCTTGAAAAAAGTGACGGAAGCGTTTGCGCAAAAGGCCCTCCTTATTGCCGACGGCCACCACCGATATGAGACGGCTAGAAACTACAGGAATATCATGCGGGCAAGGCATGGAAAAAGGCCTATCAACAGGTCTTATGAGTTTTGCATGATGTACCTTTCCAATTTGAATGACAGGGGCCTGACCATTCTCCCCTCTCACAGGTTGATTAAGCGGACACCGAATTTCAGCATCCAACCCTTTCTGGAAACCATGGCCGAATGGTTTGAGATCAAGGAGATACCGTTTGTCGAATTGGACCCGCCCTCCAATGCCATGGCTTTCAGGGCGGCCATCGCAGAGGCCGGTCAACACCAATCGACGATTGGCTTTTATTACACCGGTGCCGACAACGGATATCTTTTTTCCTTGAAAAAAGGTGTTAGGAAAAAGATGGGTAGTGACCTCCACCCTGCCCTTCAAAAGCTGGATGTGCTGGTCCTCTCACGTTTCATCCTGCAGCGGGCACTGGGTTTCAGGAAAGAGGATCTGGATGATGAAGAAATCTTCCAATACCGGAGCAGCCTGAAATCAGCGATCTCCGTCATTAAATCCGGCGATTTCCAGATGACTTTTTTCCTGAACCCTACAAAAATAGACCAGGTCAGGGAAATTGCAGGTCTGTCCCTGGTCATGCCCAGGAAATCCACTTATTTTTACCCAAAGGTCTTAAGCGGCCTCGTCTTCAACAAAATCGATCCTTATGAAATCATACAGATCCCCTGAAGGATGGGCCGGGCCGGATGAGAGTGTCGATGCGGTCCTGAACGGGCGTCTCAGATTGATACAGCCCAAGAATGGGTATCGCTTTTCCATAGATGCCTTGCTCCTGGCGGAGTTTGTCTCTGTCAAGCCTGGTGACGTTCTCGTCGATCTGGGCACGGGCTGCGGTGTGATTCCCCTGGCCCTTCTATTGACGAGACCCCTGAAATACGCTCTGGGTCTCGAAATCCAGAACGAACTGGCCGGCCAGGCTTCGAGGAACCGGGTTATCAATGGCCTTTCGAAAAAAATGGAAATTGTTCTGGGGGACATTCGCCATGTCCCTCTCTCGGAGAAGATAGCGGACATCGTCACCTGCAATCCGCCCTACCGCAAGGCACACAGCGGCAGGATCAACCCTGATTTGTCAAAGGCCGTGGCAAGGCATGAAATCCTTGCCTCGCTCGAGGATATCCTGGGTACGGCCCGGCGTCTCCTGAAAAGGAAAGGCAGGCTGGCCATGATCTATCCCAGTGAAAGGCTGGCCCACCTGATCACCCGATGCAGGCTCTTTAACCTGGAGCCCAAGCGTTTGCAGATCGTATACCCGAGCCTGAATTCCAGCTCGAAACTGGTACTCATGGAAGCGTCACTCGGAGGGAGACCCGGCGTGGAAATTCTTCAGCCCATCATCGGCCAGGGAGACCGACTTATCAGGATCCCATCCTGAATTCTATCTTCTTCACGATCTCTTTTCCCAGCCGCTCATTAAGCCTTTCCCTGATTTCCTGCTCCTGGAACCTGAGTTCCTGGAGCCAGACAGGGTCGGATACGGTTACCCTGAGACGACGGTCTTTGATCCAGGAAGGCCTTGCGTGTCTGGCGACAACCGCCCCCACGGCATCTTCCCAGACCTGCCAGATCCTGACATCATCCAGGTCAAAGGGCAGCCCTCCTTCTCTGAAGAGGCTGCCGAGGACGTCCTTGAGAGGCGTCAATGAAGTCTTTCTTCTACTCATCCCTTGATTCTACCTTCCTCGAACCATTCCAGTCAAGACGACACCTTGATTTGATTAATCCTTGACGAGCGAGGTTTTTCCCGATATCCTTTAACATTAAATACGAATTCAAACTAATTATGGAGCATAACTATGGCGTGGGATTGGGAAAAACTTCAGAAGCAAAAAAAGGATTCGGGTGGCTCTGGTCCTCCCGGAATGGATGAGGTCTTTGAAAAAATCAAAGGCATGCGGGGAAAGTTTCCCGGTGGCGCCTGGATGATCGTCGTGGCTATTATCCTGATTGTTCTGGGATCGAGCTGCTTTTTCACAGTCGGCGTTGATGAAGTGGGTGTGGTCCAGCGTTTTGGGAAGTACGTGAGGACGACACCGCCCGGGCTCAACTTCAAACTTCCCAGCGGGATTGAAAAAGCCACGAAGGTACCGGTCAGGCACATAT
>CAYOIU010000005.1:0-13422 GCA_964404085.1 uncultured Desulfobacteraceae bacterium
GGGGGCCTCCACGCCCCCGCAGTGGACCGCAAACTTTTCCGAACCCTGTCCGATTCTGTTTGCAGCGCGCTTTACCCCGTCCGCCAAGATATCTCCCAGACCTTCCCGGTGAACCATCTTTTCAGCTATTCGAATGATGGCATCGCTGTTGCCCCACCGCAGGTCGAGTCCCCCGGTATCTTCTTTGGAGAAAATGCCGCTTTCATAACACTCGATAGCAAAGGCTACGGTGGCTCCGCAGGAGATACTGTCCATTCCCCCCCGGTTCACCAGATCGTTGATTCTGAAGATACTGAAGATATCATCGTTCAGGAGGAGGCCTCCAAACGCGCAGATGGTTTCGTATTCCGGCTTGTGCATCTCCTGAACAGGGTGAGATCCCTGTTTGACACGCACAATTCCTCCACAATGGATCGGACAAGAATAACATCCGTACTTTTTCTCCTCGAATCGGATGACTGTTTCAGCACCGATCTTTTGGGATTTCTGTAATGAAAAATCCTTGCAACCGATTCCCGCCCAGTTCTTGATCGGGCTGTCTCCCCCTTCTGCAAAAAAGGCTGTGATTGAAGAAGTGCCGAATTTTCTCAGAAGCAGCCGCCAAAAAAAGGCCGGAAACCGCGGGTATATGAAGCCGGATGCCAGGAACCTGCCAAAAAGCCCGAAGATCCTGTCTCCCAGAAAACGTTCGATAAATTTGCCTCGCTCGAGCCTTTTTCGAAAACCGCTCGTGAGCTCCTTGATGGCGGCTTTGTCCGCGACTGCCACCCGTTTTTTTCCGGCCGCGACCACGGCCTTGAGGTTTTTGGATCCCATGACGGCGCCAAGCCCGCTCCTGGCGGCAAGGCGGCCCCTGTCAGTGGATATACCCGCCATGAAACTGAGTTTCTCGCCGGCAGGCCCGATGCAGGCCACCTGGGCGCGTTTGCCGTACCGTTCCCGGAGCGTGTCTTCGGTTTCCATGGTATCGAGGCCCCAGAGGTGGGAGGCGTCCTTCAGTTCCACCGTGTCCTGGTCCATGAAGAGGTAGACGGGTTTCGGGCTCTTCCCGTGGAAAAAGACGGCATCCACGCCGCAACGTTTCAGGGCAGGAGAAAAATAACCGCCGCAGTTGGCGTCCCCCCACCCGCCTGAGGCGGGAGACTTGGCTACAACGGTGAACCGGCCGGTGAAGAGGGATCCGGTATCGGTCAGGAGTCCGGTGGTGAACCCGAGGATATTATCTGGCCCCAAGGGGTCAATGCCCGGCTTCATCCGGTCCCACAGGATCCTGGCCCCGATGCCCACGCCGCCCAGGTATTTCCGGTAGAAGGATTCGCCCAGGACCTGCGTTGAGATCTCGCCCGATGTCAGGTCCACATGCAGGATTTTCCCCCAGTAGCCGCTACCTTCGTCTTTTGTGTCTTGCGTCATGCCGTCTCCTGATTTTGATGAAACCGTAGAAAGTTCATTTATGTCGCTACCGGCGGCCTGTAAACAGCGAAGTAGAACCGAACCTCGATTTTTATTGTCAAATATCTGGTTTTAGGTTTAAATAGGGTCCAACCGGAAATAGATAAGGAATTCCGGATAAACCGGTCATTTTAGCGATCTCCATTCCGAAAGCCTTGCTTATGCTTGGGCCCTGAACAGACCCGGACGTGAGAGTGAAAGGATAATATCAGTATCCCATGGGCCAGTAAATCAATTTTTCCCGGCTGGGGGGAGGGGTTATGTGCCTCAGGAGAAGATTAGGCAATAAAATTAATGGGTTGTGGCCGAAAGAAATCAAGAGGGGTATCGCCGTCCTCTTCGCAGCGGTCCTGGTACTGGGTGGATGTTCAAAGGAGGACCAACCGCCGCCAAAGGGGAAGAACAAGGTGGTGGTGGCCATTGTGAAACCGGTGCCGGAATCGGTGGAAGCAGAACCGGTTGAAAAGGCCGGGCCCCGGGAAGTTCCTTCGACCGGGGAACAGAAGGCCGAACCGCGGGAAGAATCCGCCCCCCTGGTCCCGTCGGCCCTGGAGGTCAAGAAAGTCACGCCACCCACTGCAAAGGAAGAGGCGTCTTCATCGAACGAGGCCGCTGTCGCCGGTTCGTCGGGCGCAACCACCACACCAGCAGCATCAAAAGAGAAGAAAGTCACGGAGCCGGAAAAGGGTGTTGCGCGCGTTGGGGAGGGGGAAAGCCTGAGCGCGTTTGCCGCCCGCGAAGACACCTGCGGGGATCCCCTGAAATGGACGAGCGTCTACCGATTGAATACCAAACATCTGGCTATGCTGAGGACGTGGAAGGACATCACGGAAAAACCCCTCCAGTCGGGACTGCCGCTCCGCTATCTTTCGCCGGTGAATAATCCGGAGAGTCCTGTTCAGGCCAAGCCCTGGGTCGTTACGGTACGTTCGTGGAGAAGTCCCGGAAGGCTGGCTGCTCCTGCCATCAAACTGATAGAGTCCGGATTTCACGTCTACATCACGAGGGCCGAGGTAAAAGGCAAGCAGTGGCTCAGGCTGCGCGTGGGCTTTTACCCGAACAAATCCGAGGCCATGGCGGCCAGAGACAGGATCCGGGAGATCCTGGCGAACAATGATTCGTGGCTGGCGCGGGCCGGAAAAGGAGAGCTGGAGGAGTTCGGGAAATGAAGGGCAAGGACATCATAGTAGGTGTGACCGGTGGTATTGCAGCCTACAAGGCGGCCGAACTTGTGCGGCTCCTGGTGAGGGAAGAGGCGAGGGTGAAGGTGGCCATGACGGCCAATGCCACGCGATTCGTAGCTCCCCTCACCTTCGAGGCACTGTCCGGAAACCGGGTCCTGTGGCGGATGTTCGGCGAGGATGCCGGCGCCATGGACCATATTACGTGGGGCCAGGAGGCGGACCTGATCATCCTGGCCCCGGCAACGGCCAATTTCATTGCCAAGTTGGCCCACGGCCTGGCGGATGATTTCCTTTCCACCATGGTCCTGGCGGCAACGGCTCCCATCCTGGCCTGCCCGGCCATGAACACCAGGATGTACGAGAACCCGGCCACGACCGAAAATCTCCTGAAATTGAAGACGCGCGGTGTCCATGTCATGGCCCCGGGAGAGGGTCAGCTCGCCTGCCGGACGGAAGGCCCGGGGAGGCTTCCCGAGCCCCTGGAGATCCTCGAAGAGGCGAAAAGGTGTTTGTCAAAGCAGGATCTGGCAGGGCTCAAGGTCCTCGTCACGGCAGGGGCCACGCAGGAGCCCATGGATCCCGTGCGGTTTATCAGCAATCGGTCCACCGGGAAGATGGGGTACGCCGTTGCCGCGGCCGCTTGTCGGCGCGGAGCATCCGTTACCCTCGTCACCGGACCCGCTTCCATAAGCCCCCCACGGGGGGCGGCCGTCGAAGACGTTCGGACGGCACTGGAAATGAGGGAGGCCGTACTGGAGAAGGCCCCCGGGTGTGATGTCGTCATCATGACGGCGGCCGTATCCGACTACCGGCCCCGACGTTCGGCGGAGCAGAAAATCAAGAAAGAGGCGGAAGCCCTCAACCTGGAGCTTGACAGGAATCCGGACATTTTAGAAGAACTGGGCCACTCGGAGAATGGGAAAGGCTGTCTCCTGGTCGGCTTTGCCGCCGAGACCCAGCAGCTCCTGGCCCACGCCCGGGAAAAATTGAAGAAAAAGAACCTGGACATGATTGTTGCAAACGACGTCTCACGTGAGGATGCGGGATTTGCGTCCGACACCAATGAAGTGAAGATGATTTTCAGGGATGGACGGGTCGAAGAAACGCCCCTGATGAGCAAGGAGGATGTGGCAAATCTCGTGCTGGACCGAATAAGCGCGTTGAGGAAGACGGATTAGACCATGCAAAATGAGGTCCGCAATATCGTCACCCATCTGAAGGATTGGCTGGAAGCGTATCAGGAAATGGGTTTTGCCCCCCCTCCCGTCCCGGCAGGCCGTTCGGCCAGGGAAGGAGGGGTTCCGGGCGAGGATCCCTGCCAAGAGTCCCACCTGGAGGGAACGGGATCTCTCGATGCCCTGTCGGATCATATGGGCGACTGCAGGAGGTGCAGGCTTCACCAGGGGCGGAATCACCTCGTCTTTGGTGAAGGCGCAGCCAACGCCCGGCTCGTCTTTATCGGGGAGGGACCCGGCAGGGATGAGGACCTGGCTGGAAGGCCTTTTGTGGGCGAGGCCGGGAAGCTCCTGACACGGATCATTGAAAACGGGATGAAGCTGAAGCGTGGGGATGTCTATATCTGTAACGTGGTGAAGTGCAGACCGCCCGGAAATCGCGATCCTGAGGCAGACGAAGTGGCGACCTGTCTGCCCTTTCTGGAGCGCCAGGTTCGCCTCATTAATCCCGATGTGATTTGCACCCTGGGACGGGTCGCAGCCGGAAGCCTGGCCGGCAGGGAGTTCAAGATTACGAAGGAACGGGGAAAATGGCGCTCCTGGATGGGCATCGCCTGGATGCCCACCTATCACCCGGCATACCTTTTGAGAAACCCGGCGGCCAAACGACCCCTGTGGGAAGATGTCCAGGAAATCATGAAGCGGTTGGGTTAGGGGGCAAGAGAAATGCTTGAAAAACGATCCAGATTGTTCATTTACCGATTGATTGCCTTTGGTATTATCGTCGGCGTGGTTGGGCTGTGGTTCCCTGGCATGGCCTTTTCAGAGGGTCAGGCATTAATCATCGAGCTGGAAGGTGCCATCAGCCCGGGAACCGCCATGTACGTGACCAGGGGACTTGCAGAGGCGGAGAAACGGGGCGCTTCACTGGCCGTCATCAGGGTGGACACCCCCGGGGGTTTGAGCTCTTCCATGCGGACCATCATCAAGGGGATTTTAAACTCGCCCGTGCCGGTGGCCGTATGGGTGGGGCCCCGAGGGGCCGGTGCCGCTTCGGCAGGGGTTATGGTCACCGTGGCGGCCCATGTTGCGGCTATGGCACCGGGTACCAATATCGGCGCTGCCCATCCGGTGACGGCCGGTGGAAAAGATATCGGGAATACCATGTCCGAGAAGGTGGTGAACGATATGGCTTCCTACGGCCGCGGCATTGCCAGGGACAAGGGGAGAAACGGGGAGTGGGTGGAAAAGGCTATTCGCGAGAGCGTTTCCATTACCGCCGAAGAGGCTGTGAAAAAACACGTGGTGGATCTCATAGCCAAGGATATTGACGAACTCCTCAAAAAGATAGACGGACGGACCGTCAGTGTAAAGGGGAAGGACACGGTTTTGAAAACCGCCTCCCTGGCCAAGGAATACTATCAACCGGGTTTTCGCGACAGGGTCCTAAAGACCATCAGCGATCCCAATATCGCCTATATCCTCATGATGATCGGCCTTGCAGGCCTCTATTTCGAACTGGCCCACCCGGGGGCTATTTTTCCCGGCGTCATCGGGGGGATCTCCCTGATTCTGGCCTTCTATTCGTTCCAGACGCTGCCGGTCAACTACGCCGGGCTCCTGCTCATCGCCCTGGCCATCGTTTTCTTCGTGGCCGAGGTCAAGGTCACCAGTTACGGGGTCCTTTCCCTGGGGGGCCTGGTCGCCCTGACCCTGGGCTCCATCATGCTCTTTGAAGACGCGAGGGTATCTCTGAAGTTGATGGCGCCCACCGTGCTCCTGGTGGGAGGTTTTTTTGTAATCGTGGCGGGACTGGCCTTCAGGGCCTATCGAAGCAAACCCAGGAGCGGCACGGAGGGCCTCATGGGAGAAATAGGCGTGGTCAAAGAGAAGATAGATCCCGAGGGGTTGGTCTTCGTCCATGGGGAATACTGGCGTGCGCAATCCGACGAACCCATCGAAGTGGATGAGCGGATAGAAGTTACAGGCATGAGAGGGCTTGTTCTGAAGGTCCGAAAAATAAGGAAGGACGTTTAACAACTTCCGGCTGTCCGCCGCCGGCGGGCTTGTCCGGGTGAGGGAGGGATACCATGTTCTATATTTTAGCAGTCGCGTTGCTGGTCATCTTTTTGGCCTCTGCCATCAAGATTCTCAGGGAGTATGAGCGGGGTGTGATTTTCCGTCTGGGTCGCGTGATCAATACGAAAGGTCCCGGGATCATCATTCTCATTCCCTTGATCGATAGAATGGTCAAGGTGAGCCTGCGGTTGGTGGCCATGGATGTCCCGGCCCAGGACGTGATCACGCGGGACAATGTGTCGGTGAAGGTGAATGCGGTGGTCTATTTCAGGGTCATGGATTCCGCCAAGGCCATCGTCGAGGTGGAGAACTTTCTCTTCGCCACGTCGCAACTCGCCCAGACTACTCTCAGAAGTGTGTGCGGTCAGGTGGAGCTGGACCAACTGCTCTCCGAGAGGGAAAATATCAATACCCAGCTGCAATCCATACTGGACAAGCACACGGATCCGTGGGGAATCAAGGTCACCAACGTCGAGGTGAAGCACATCGACCTTCCCCAGGAGATGCAGCGGGCCATGGCAAGGCAGGCTGAGGCCGAGAGAGAACGGCGGGCCAAGGTCATCAATGCCGAAGGTGAGTACCAGGCCGCCACCCGGTTGGCCGAGGCGGCGGAGATCATCCATGTCCATCCCGAGGCCCTGCAACTCAGGTATCTCCAGACCTTGAGAGAGGTGGCTTCGGAAAGCAATTCCACCACCCTTTTCCCCTTGCCGATAGATCTGTTGACACCGTTCATCAGAAAAAAAGAGTCGGAGTAGGTTCAAAGGGCTGTAATTCATAAAAGGCTTAACTTTTCAGGCAATTACTGGTATGAGTAAAAGGACACGGTTTGACGGATCTCAAAGGGGAAGACCATATGTCCTCCACTCTTTGAGAGCGCAAACCGTTCTAAAATATAACCTTGATCTTTAACCACACAACTTCCATGTTCAAGGAGCGCTTACTATGACAGACGAGGTGAAGAAGGAAAAAGCAGAAGAAAAAGGACAGGCCGAAAAACCCATTAATAAAATGACCGTCAAAGAGCTGAGGGAAATCGCTAAAGAGATCCCCGGTGTGACCGGTGTACATGCCATGAAGAAGGATGAACTTCTGGTGCTCCTCAAGAAAACAAAGGGAGAAAAAGAGGAAGCTCCCCGCAAAAAGAAAAAGGTCAAGGCAAAGAAGGCGGCACTTAACGTCAAGCAGATCAAACAGAAGCTCGCAGGACTCAAGGAAGAGAAAAAAAAGGCCCAGGAAGTGAAGGACAAAGACAAGATCGAGGCCCTTCGCAGGCGCATCAGCCGACTGAAGAAACAATCCAGAAAAGCTGCCCGGGCCTGACAGGACTTGTACGCCAAAACAGGTCTTGGGGAAACAACGCCCCAAAGACCTGTTTTTGTTTTGTACGAACAGATAGTTGATCTAGGCACATCGCGACCCAGGGAAGAGGTGCTTGTATGAAACGCAGGACCGTGGCCATAATCCCGGCCGCTGGCCTCGGAATTCGAATGGGCTCAAAGAGGCCCAAGCAATTCCTGGAGGTCAACGGTACGCCGATCCTGGCCCTGACGCTCCGGACTTTTCAGGAGTCCGGCGCTATAGACCGGGTGATCGTTGTCGTTCCCGGAGAGGAGATCGAGACCTGCCAAAGGGACATTGTTTTAAACCGCGGATTTGCCAAAGTCGAAAACATCGTAGCGGGCGGAGAAAGGCGCCAGGATTCCGTGCGGCTGGGAATTGAGGCCGCGGGAAGCAATAGTGACCTGGTCGTCATTCATGACGGGGTCCGCCCCCTTGTGGACGGGGCGCTGGTGGAGCGGGTCATCTCTGCGGCAAAGACCTGCGGCGCAGCCGCAGCAGGACTGCCGGCCAGGGAAACCGTCAAGGAGACCGATTCAAGGGGCGAAGTCATCAGGACACTGGACAGATCCAACATCTGGCTTGTGCAGACGCCCCAGGTGTTCACCTATGACTTGATACGCGATGCCCATGAAAGGGCATGGAGGGAAGCTTGGGCCGAGGTAACGGATGACGCGGCCCTCGTGGAACGGCTCGGTGTCAAAGTGAAGATGGTCAGGGGCTCGGAAAGAAATATTAAGGTGACGACTCCCATGGATCTCGACATGATAGGGTTCATGATGCGCAAAATGGAGAATTCCTTCCCGGACCGGGAAGATTAGAAAAGGCTATGAAGATCAGGATAGGTACGAGAGGAAGCATGCTGGCTCTGGCCCAATGTGAATGGGTCAAAGGGAAAATCAGAGAGCACCACCCCGATTTTGAAGTGGAACTGGTCAGGATCAAGACCAAGGGAGACAAGATCCTGGATGCCCCTCTGAGCAAGATCGGGGGGAAGGGCCTGTTTGTAAAGGAGATCGAAGAAGCGCTCCTCTCGGGCAGGGTGGACCTGGCCGTCCACAGCATGAAGGACGTCCCGGCCGAACTCCCGAGCGGACTCCTCCTCACCGCATTTCCGGAGAGGGAAGATCCCCATGATGTACTCATTTCAGCAGGCAATGTTCCCCTGGAGGAACTGCCGCATGGCGGGCTTCTTGGTACCAGCAGCCTCAGGAGAGGTGCCCAGGTCCAACATTTCAGGCCGGACTTGGAGATCGTTCCCCTTCGCGGCAATGTGGACACCAGGTTGAAGAAGCTCCGAAGAGGCGATTTCCATGCCATCGTCCTGGCCGCCGCCGGCATCGGGAGACTGGGGCTGAAAGATCAGATCAGCCAGGTCATCCCGACGGAGATGATCCTTCCAGCGATCGGTCAGGGGGCCCTGGGAATCGAAGTGAGGAGAGACAACAGGAAAGTCATCGAGATCCTGTCCATCATGAATCACGGCCCCACCGCCGTGTGCGTGAGGGCTGAAAGGGCCTTCCTGAAAAAACTCGAAGGGGGCTGCCAGGTCCCCATTGCCGCCCTGGCCAGATTGAACGGGCGGGGCCTTCATCTGGAGGGGATGGTGGCGGAACTGGACGGTTCACGCATCATTCGTGACAAAATGAAGGGGGACAAGGAACGGCCGGAGGAAATAGGTGTATCACTGGCCGGACGGATGCTCCAAGCGGGTGCAGGAGAAATTCTGGAGCGGATCTATGAAAGAAACGGGGCGGATGGCGATGGCAAAGCATAAGATGGGCAAGGTCTATCTCGTTGGGGCCGGGCCGGGCGATCCCGGGCTTATCACTGTCAAGGGCCGTGAATGCATCTCTTCGGCGGATGTGGTGATCTATGACTATCTCGCAAATCCCGTTTTTCTCTCCTATGCCAAGGAAGGGGCGGAACGGATTTACGTGGGGAAGAAGGGTGGACATCACACGGTGCCGCAGGAAGGAATAAACGACCTCATCGTGGAGAGGGCGAAGAGGGGACTGACCGTGGCCAGATTGAAGGGCGGAGACCCCTTTATCTTCGGCAGGGGTGGTGAAGAGGCCGAGGAACTGGCCCAGGCGGGTGTTGATTTCGAAGTCGTGCCCGGGGTTACCTCCGCCATCGCTGTGCCTGCCTATGCGGGAATTCCGCTGACTCACAGAGACTACACGGCCACCCTTGCCTTTATCACCGGTCATGAGGACCCCGAAAAGAAAGAATCCAACATCGCCTGGGACAAGCTGGCCACAGGGGCGGGAACCCTCGTATTCCTGATGGGCGTCGGGAATCTGCCCGCCATTGCGGTAAGACTCATGGCCCATGGGCGCAATCCGGCTACCCCCGTTGCCGTGATCCGCTGTGGAACCGGCCCCGATCAGGAAACCCTCGTGGGTACCCTTGAGGATATTGCGGAACTGGCGGAAGAGAACGGAATGAAGCCCCCGGCCATCATTGTCGTGGGGGAGGTTGTCCGGTTGCGGGAGAGGCTCGAGTGGTTTGAAAAGAGACCCCTTTTCGGGCGCCGCATCGTGGTGACCCGGGCCAGGGAGCAGGCCAGCGGGTTCATGGAAAGGCTTTCTCAATTAGGCGCGGAGTGTATTCAATTCCCCACGATAGAGGTGGTTCCGCCCGAGAGTTTTGAACCCATGGATTCGGCCATCGAGCACCTTTCACAATATGATTGGCTGCTTTTTACTTCGGTCAACGGGGTGAGATTTTTCCTGGAGCGGCTCCATTTCCTGGGCAGGGATGTGAGGGACCTGAAGGGGGTGAAGCTCGGTGCCATCGGTCCCAAGACGGCCGGGGCCTGGATGAAAATGGGAATCAAACCCGACCTGGTGCCCGGGGAATACCGTGCCGAGGCCATTGTGGAAGGACTTGGCGGATTCGGGATCAAAGGCAAAAAGATCCTCATCCCGAGAGCGGTGAAGGCCAGGGAAATCCTGCCGCTGGAACTTCGAAAAATGGGTGCGGTGGTGGAGGTGGTTCCCGCCTACCAGACCGTTAGACCTGATGATGACGTGGAGCTAGTGAAGGGGATGCTGGAACGGAAAGAGGTCCATATGGTCACCTTCACCAGTTCATCGACGGTCACCAATTTTGTGGAGATGTTCAGGACATGGAAGGAAACGTTGATAGAGGAGATGGCCTCCGTGGCTTCCGCATGCATAGGCCCCGTTACGGCAAAAACGGCAGAAGGTTACGGGTTTTCAGTGGATCTCATGCCGTCGGAGTACACCATTGATGCGTTGACGGAAGAAATTGTGGCCTATTTCGGTGAGGTGATAAGAATCTTCTAAATGGTTTCCATTGTGGATCAGGATCAGCCCCCCATGCAGGAACAAGCATCCCATCGGGACCTCCAAGTGCCTTTTAATGGCCTCCAGGCAGTGCCGGGTCATGCTCCATAAACGGGTACTTTCCGGGGTTAACAAATATCTTGACAACCCTCTCCATGCGGCGAGATAATCTGTGCAGGTAGTCGGCCCAATCAATGACAGGTAATGCATGGTCTCGACATGGGTCCTGCCTGGTTCGGTATAGAAGATACTGTGTCCAGATCCTAAACAGAAACAACCATTATCAACACGGGTTCCCGGGGTCGCCTTGATCTTGGGCATGACCCCCATGCCGGAAAGGAGGGGATTCAATGGAAGGAAGAGGTCTTTACAACAGGAAAGGTGACGGGGGATTCTCCCGCCGCGAGTTCATCAAGACCGTAGGCATCGGCTCACTTGCCCTCTCAGGACTGCAACTAAAACCTTGGCGGGCCTTTGCGGCGGGAGGAAACGAACGCTATGTCTGGGGATGCCCCAGTGAGTTCCAGAGCATGGACCCCCACGCCATCTATGACGTGACATCGGAAAATTTGCGGCTCAACCTTTACGATCACCTTTACCGCTATCTGGACAATCCCCCTAAGATCCATCCGTGGCTTGCAGAGAGTTACACCGTTTCCAAGGACGAGTTGCAATGGACATTTGAGCTTCGAAAGGGCGCCAAGTTCCACAATGGAAACGAGGTGACTGCGGAGGCGGTCAAATACAGCATGGAGCGTCTCCTTTCCTTGGGAAAAGGGGCATCGGCCCTCTTCAAGCCCGTAGTGGATCCCAATGGTATCAAGGTGAAAGACCGCTATACCATCGAATTCGGCCTCAAGGAGCCCTATGCTCCGTTCCTTTCCATCATACCCACATTTTGCATCGTGAATCCAAAGGTGGTGGAGGGAAAGCCCGGTGCCTGGGGAAGCGAGTGGCTGTCAAAGAACGATGCCGGATCAGGGGCTTATGTGCTTGAGGATTACAGCCCCGGTGTTGGCTGGAAGGCTAAGCGTTTCAAGGACCACTGGATGGGCTGGGAGGGGCAGCACGTGGATAAGATCGAATTCAGAACCATCCACGAAACGGCATCCCGTGTAATGGCCTTGATGAAGGGAGACATCGACGGATGCGACGGGTACCTTCCCGTTGAACAGATCGATAAGCTGGAGAAAGCCAAGGACATCACCGTTTACGAAGAGCAGTCGATGCGTATCTTTTTGATACGCATCCACAATCAGCGTGCACCTTTTAGTGATGTGCATGTGCGCCGCGCGATCAGCTATGCCTTTGACTACGATGCATTCATCAACAAGGTGCTTAAAGGGCGGGTAGCCCGGAATCCCGGTCCCATTCCCAATAACATGTGGGGGGCCCCGGCCGACCTAAAGGGATATACCTTTGATCTCAAGAAGGCCAAAGAAGAGCTAATGAAGGCCAAGTTGAAGGTAGACAGGCCCCTTAATATCCATCCCATGACGGGTTATGCCCAGACGGACGACGCGGCCTTGATCCTTCAGGCGGGACTCCGTGAGTTGGGAATCAAGGTGAACATCATCCGGGAAACATGGCCCACCCTTTCCGGTAAGGCGAAAGACATCGACAAATCTCCCGACATGTGGATCCACTGGGTAAGCACGTATTATGCCGATCCTGAGAACTGGATCGGCGAGATGTACAGTTCCAGCCGGTGGGGTGCATGGAAGGCTTCGGCCTGGTACAAGAACCCGGAAGTTGATGAAATTCTGAAGAAGGCCCGAACCATTAGTGACCAGGAGACCCGGAGAAAGCTCTACGAGGAGGCGAGCCGTATCATAGTAAATGATGCGGCCGACATCTGGATATATAACACGAAATGGTACGGTCCATACCGGAACAGCGTGAAGGGCCTCAGGTTCTGCCCCATCGGGAACGGCCAGGAATGCCGCTGGATCTATCTCGTATGATGGAGCGCGGCCCCGCAAATTAAACTCTGCCCCCCCGGATCTCCGCCCCTGGAGTAAGGGGGGGCATTCTTTTGTACCCCTATGCAGTTTTCTTTAGTGACTTATATCCTTAAAAGGATCCTTTATGCTGTCCCAACTATCATAGGACTGCTGGTGCTCGTGTTCGTGATCTCCCGGGTGATCCCGGCGGACCCCGCGGCGCTTGTGGCGGGCGAGATGGCCACTCCCGAACAGGTGAGGGAACTCCGCAGGCTCCATCACTTCGATGATCCGCTTTATGTCCAACTGGGCCTGTATTTCAAGCAGCTCGCCCGGGGGGATCTGGGCAAGAGCCTCTATTCAGGCCGAAAGGTCAAAGAGGACCTTATCGAGCGTTTCCCTGCTACATTGGAATTGACCTTGGTTTCCATGTTCCTCTCCATCCTTATCGGGGTACCCCTTGGAATTGTGGCCGCACTGAAGCGGAATTCCACCCTCGACCATATTTTGCGGGGAGTCACTGTCGGGGGTTTGGCCATAGCCAGTTTTTGGCTGGGAATAATGCTTCAGCTTTTCTTGAGCATGTGGCTGGGCATAACACCCCTTGGGGGCCGCATCGACACGGATCCACCCACATCCATTACGGGGATGTACATCCTGGATTCCTTGCTGACCCTGAATTGGGAGGCTCTTTGGAGTTCCATCCGTCACATGGCCTTGCCTTCCCTTACGTTGGCCTTCGCCTCCTTTGCGACCATCACCCGGTTCACCCGTTCGGGGGTTCTGGACGTAATTCAACAGGACTACATCCTTTATGAGCGGTCCATGGGCCTGCCCCCAAGGATCATTACTTTCAAGTACATGCTCCGGAAGGCCATTATCGCAACCGTTACCCAGATCGGTCTCCTTTTCGGTCTCTTGCTTGCTGGCACCG
>CAYOIU010000005.1:13432-35392 GCA_964404085.1 uncultured Desulfobacteraceae bacterium
GTTATCGAAACTGTGTTCGACTGGCCGGGGCTTGGCCTCTATGCCTATAACGCGATCGTGCTCTCGGACTACCAGGCCATCCTGGGTGTGACCCTGTGGGCGGGAATCGCTTATATAACCGTTAATCTCTTGGTTGATATCGCCATCAGCCTGATCGACCCAAGGAAGGCGGAGCTATGACCGGATTCCGGCTTGTCTGGAAAAAAGTCACCCGGGACAGGCTGGCCTTCACGGGCTTCCTGATTATCCTGAGCCTCGTGGCGGTCGCGTTGTTGGCGGGTGTCCTGGCTCCCTATCCCGAAGACACCTTCCGGATCCATCCCGGAGAACGCCTGAGTCCCCCATCAGCTCAACACCTTTTAGGGACCGACAGCATGGGAAGGGATATCTTGAGCCGCCTCCTTTTCGGTGCACGGGTAACACTCATCATTTCGATCATCGCGGTGGGAGTCTCTCTCCTTATCGGGGTCCCCCTGGGGCTGTTGGCGGGCTATTTCGAAAACTGGATCAGTGAATTCATCATGCGGGTGGCGGACATCTTCCTATCCATTCCCCAGGTGATCCTGGCCATTTTCCTCGCACAGTCATTTAGGCCCAGTATCAGGAGTGTAATCCTCGCCCTCTCCATAACATACTGGCCTTGGTTTACGAGGATCGTCTATGCGGAGACCCGAAGCCTCAAAAAGACCGCCTTTATCGAATCCACCGAGGCCCTTGGGGCAGGGACCATCCGTACGATCCTCCTCCATATGCTTCCCAATGTGTCCTCCTCCATTATCGTCAGGAGTTCCATAGGAATGGGCTTTACGATCCTCACGGCCGCAACCCTCGGCTTCCTGGGGGTGGGAGCCCAGCCCCCCACCCCCGAATGGGGTGTTACGATAGCGGAATCGAGGCAGTACCTCCCTGACGCTTGGTGGTATGCCACCTTTCCGGGGCTCGCTATCTTTATCGTGGTAATGGGCTTCAACATGCTCGGAGACGGGTTGAGGGACATCCTTGATCCCAGGATTAGAAGGGGGTTTGATTGAGCGTGGCACTGGAAGGGAAAAGCCCCCTCTTGGAGGTGGAGGACTTAAGCGTCCATTTTCACACGGACCGAGGGGACGTTCGTGCCCTGGAGAAGGTCCGGCTTATTGTCGGAAAAGGGGAAGTGGTGGGGCTTATCGGTGAGAGCGGTTCGGGCAAGACCACCACGGTCCGTAGTGTCCTTAGGATACTTCCGCCATCGGCAAGGATTATTGAAGGGTCAGTTATGTTCAAGGGGAGGGATCTGTTGGGCATGCCTGAGCGGGAACTGAATAGGGACATCCGGGGCCGGGGAATAACCCTTGTACCCCAGGACCCTTTCAATTCCTTGAATCCTGTTTTTACCGTAGGGACCCAGATACGAGATATCCTTAAATGGAAAGGAGGCAAGGGGGCTGAAGAAAGGGGTACTGAAATGATCATGGAAATACTCCAGGAGGTCCAGATTCCTTCGCCTTTGAAGCAACTCCGGAAGTATCCCCACCAATTCAGTGGGGGGCAGAGGCAGCGCCTGATGATAGCCATGGCCCTGTTGCCCCGCCCGTGGCTTGTCATAGCGGATGAACCCACCACGGCCCTGGATGTTACTGTAGAGGCCCAGATCCTCCTGCTTTTAAGGGGCCTGGTGGAAGAGAGGGGGATCTCCGTCCTGTTCATTACCCATGATCTGGGGGTTGCAAGCCAGATCTGCAAGCGGATCGTGGTCATGTATGCGGGGCAAGACATGGAAGACGCCCCTTCAGCAAGGATCTTCGAGGCTCCCGGGCATCCCTATACCAGGGAACTCCTTGAAAGCCTGCCAAGACCTGACGGGAACATAAGGGATATTCCCGGGGAGGTACCAAGCCTGCTTGCGCCACCCCCGGGATGCCGTTTCCATCCCCGGTGCCCCAGGGCCGTGCCCGCGTGTGCCAAGGAAGGACCCCTGAAGGTTGAAATCAATGAAGGGCACTGGGTCCGGTGCTTTCGCCCGCTGGAGTGATCCGATGATGGAACCTATTCTTGAGGTCCGGCGTTTGAAAAAGTATTTCAAGGGCCCTGGGGGTTTCATTGACCGCCGTGTTTCCCATGTGAAGGCCCTGGATGGAGTCTCCTTTGAGGTATTCCCCGGTGAGACCTTCGGGTTTGTCGGCGAGAGCGGGTGCGGCAAATCAACCCTCGGGAAGACCATCCTCGGTATATACAGGCCAACGGCAGGCGAGGTGATTTTTAAGGGCAGGGATATTACCCGACTGTCAAAAAAAGAGGCCATCAGGATACGGAGCGAGATCCAGTATGTGTATCAAGATCCGGGTTCATCCCTTGATCCCCACTGGAAGGTCAGGCGGATTCTTGCCGAGGCCTTTCGCATACATACGAATATGGATCGTAAGGCTGTTAAAGAACGGAACCTTGAGATGCTTAGGGCAGTGGGCCTGGAGGAGGAGCACCTGGAGCTTTATCCCCACGAGTTCAGCGGGGGCCAGCAACGGCGCCTGGGCTTGGCACGTATACTCTGTCTGAACCCTTCGCTGGTGATCCTGGATGAGCCCACTTCGGGGTTGGATGTCTCGGTACAGGCAACCATACTTAAGCTTTTCCTGGACCTCAAGTCCAGATTCGATCTTACCTATATCTTTATTTCACATAATCTGAGTGTAGTCCGAATGATGTGCAGGCGGCTGGCGGTCATGTATGCAGGAAAGATTATGGAGATTGGTGACACCGGGGCCATATTCGAAGCTCCCATACACCCCTATACCCGGTTTCTGCTCTCGGCTATCCCGGTAATCGGGAAGGAGGCAGGAGGGGAAGAAGGAATGTCGATACCGGGAGAACCACCAAACCCGGAAAATTTTCCTCCAGGGTGCAGGTTTCATCCCAGGTGCCCACATGCGACCGATCAATGCAGGAGGGATGCTCCGGGGTTGCAACGGGTGGAGGAAAACCGCTGGATCGCCTGTCACCGGAAACCCACGGATTGTTCCGGTTGCGGTTCCCCTGTGGGAAGTCAAGGGTGGAGAAGATTAAAGGTTATGGAATAAAATCATGAACTGGCACAACCTTAAGCGCGAGGAAATCAAAAATGAACAACGACAAAATGGCCCTAAGAAGGAATGTCTCCCGGAAGATTGAGGCCCATGCAGATGAGCTGGTAAAATTGACCCAGGATCTCATTCGAATCCCTTCGGTGAACCCCCCGGGGGATTATGGTGTGATCTCGGAAAAGATGGCCGAGCTATACAGGGCGGAGGGCCTGGACCCGGTGATTATCCAGGCGCCCCAAGACGAGGTGGAAGCCCTGGGACTTAGCTGGCCCAGGCCCAACGTGGTAGCCCTGGCGGAGGGTTCTGGGCGGAAGCCGGTCTTTTGCTTGGATGCCCATATGGATGTGGTCGGTCCGGGTGATGAATCCTTGTGGACTCACCCGCCCTTTGCCGGGCATTTCGTGGATGGTCGTGTTTATGGGCGCGGTGCCGAGGATACCAAGGGTCACCTTGCAATCCAGCTTATCGTCTACCGTGCCCTTAGGGAGGCCAGGATAGATCTCAAGGGAGACCTGTTGCTCACGGCAACCGTTGATGATGAAATCGGACAGTGGCCCGGAATGGGCTTCCTTATGGAAAGGGGCCTGGAGGAAAAGGGGTTTCCCCTCCCTGATTACCACGTTGTTGGAGAGCCCACCGGGATAGACCTCCTGGGTTGCCTTTCCAGGGGAAGGTTATGGTATGAGTTTGTTCTAAAGGGTCGCTCCGCCCATGGGGGAAATCCATCCGAAGGGGTCAATGCCATTGAGAAGGCCATCGACCTTGCAAACGCGGTCCGCAGGCTTGAGCTGCATTCAGATCCCCTCATGGGGACCACCACCATAAACATCGGTATCCTCCAGGGAGGTGAGGCCATAAACGTGGTTCCAGACCGTTGCAAGATCACTTTCGACATTCGCCCTTCACGGAAAAAGGAAGCCATCAAGGAATTAATGGACGGGATCCTCGGGGAGCTGAAGAACAAGGAATCCAACTTCGTGATTGATAGCATGCAGTTGCTTAATGACAGGCAGACGGGCGGTATCGGCCCTGACCATCCTTTCGTCCGGAAGGTGCGGGAGGTCACCCGGGAAATCACGGGCAAGGAGGTGCTTCCCACCGGTAATATGGAGGGTTATTCTTCCCTGGGGAATGCTTACTGGACCTCACAGGCCGGTGTCGCGGGTATCATGTACGGAGGGGGGAACTTTTCCAGGGCCCATAGTGTGAATGAATACATAACCGTAGATGAGCTGGTTGAGACCGCGAAGGTTTTCGCGGGCATTGTTGTCGAGATTTGCGCCTAGATTCCAGGGAAAGGGACATGGGGGAGTTTTCCGGGCAGGTGATCATGGTAACGGGGGCCTCCCGGGGTATCGGGCGGGAGGTTACCGTCGCACTTCTTGCCCATGGGGCACGTGTTGCCGCCTGTGCTAGGGGCGGGAAGGGACTTGAGGATCTTAAGGCAGGTGTGGGCGGTTCCACAGGGAAGCGCCTTTTCACCTTTGCGTGTGATGTGTCAAGGTCCGAGCAGGTGGCGGTCTTCGTTAAGAAGGCGGTGGAAAGGTTCGGCACTCTGGATGGTTTGGTAAACAATGCCGGACTTTACCCGGTAACGAATTTCATGGAGCTTTGTGAAGAGGAATGGGATCGGGTCCTCGGGGTGAACCTGAAGGGTCCCTTTCTTCTCACCCAGGCCGTGGCCCGTGTCATGATAGAGCGAAAGGTGGGGGGCAGCGTCGTCAACGTGAGCTCTACGGCAAGCCTCGTTTCCCGGCCGGGCATAGCCCATTATGCCTCCTCCAAGGCCGGGCTGAACACCCTTACCAGGGTCCTGGCGTTGGAATTGGCCCCTTTCGGCATCCGGGTCAACGCGATACTACCGGGCCTTATCCGCACGGAGGAAGTGATCTCAAGGTCGAAAGGGGTGGACGGCGGAGCAGAGTATGGGGCCAAGCTCGGCCGGATTCCCTTAGGAGAGGCTGGCGGGCCGGGGGACGTGTCTGACGCGCTCCTATATCTCCTTTCGGAAAAAAGCAGGTACTGCACCGGGACCCTTTTGGTTGTCGATGGGGGATATTCGCTTGGAATTCCCTCCTACGGGACCGGTTCCCATTAAGACGGTAAGGGCGGAGAAATTCAGGAGCCGTGAACCCGGAGTACGAGACCCACCATACGGCAATCGGTAAAACATTCTGCAAATCGTTTCGAGATACCCAAACGCTCATCCACCTCTCTTAACAATAACCCGCCGGAGTCAGAAGTGATATTTCCACCATCAAATTTACCTACCACTCCGCGTTTTCCTAACCCTTGAAATTCTAACTGCCTTGTATTACACTCTGTTTCCATGGGTTGCTCCTTTTGAATGGCTTTATCCGATTGATTTCATTGGTATTATGTAAAATTGAGCGGCCTATCGCAATCCTTTCTGTGAGAAATACGGGCTAGCCCAGGTGAGATGATAAGGTGAAAAGGTGATAAGACGTCGCTTTTTTGTGGGAGAAGTCCATCGGAAATGGCCTTGTGCAAAAGGCAAAACTTCAATGATACCGGTTATTCCCGAATATGTCCTGTGAGGAGGAAATCATGGAGGAAAATGTACTCCTCGTTGAAGAAAGCGATGGCGTAATGGTGCTGACGCTGAATCGCCCGGATGTAATGAATGCCTTTAACTTTGCGCTGCTTGGGGCGGTCAAAGAACAGATTGAAACCATTCGTTTCAAACCCCACGTCCGTGTAGTGATCATTACCGGGGTGGGAGAGAAAGCTTTCAGTTCAGGGGCTGATTTGAAGGAGCGGTTGACCCTCAGTGAATCTCAGGTCAAAGAATATATTTTTGCCATCCGAAATCTCTTCACGGCAGTAGAGTGGCTGAATAAGCCGGTCATTGCAGCAGTGAACGGCATTGCGCTGGGGGGCGGAACAGAACTGGCACTGGCCAGTGATATCCGGGTTGCCTCATTGAATGCGACCATGGGATTGACCGAAACCCGACTGGCAATTATCCCCGGAGGAGGCGGTACCCAAAGGTTGCCGCGTCTAATTGGACGGGGCAAGGCCAAGGAGCTGATATTCACCGGCAGGCGCGTAGGGGCCGAAGAAGCGCTTCAAATCGGCATGGTCAATAAAATCTGTAAATTGGATCGTCTTTTGGATGAATGCAAACAGATGGCGGCCATGATTTGCGAAGCCGGTCCTATCGCGATTGAACAGGCAAAATTAGCCATTCAATATGGCATGGAGACCGATATTCAAACCGGACTGGCGATCGAATCGAGTGCCTATTGGGCGACGATCCCGACTGAGGACCGCCTGGAAGGTCTGGCTGCTTTTCGTGAAAAGCGCAAACCGGTCTACAAGGGAAAATAGGGCGGATTCGATTATTTTTGAAAAAGGTTGATGCTTGATGACTTCCAAGAAAGTCGTCTTATTCGCCGGAGCTCAGGAGGAGGCCTGAGGGTCTTTTTCGGACGCTTTCTCATAGTGCACTTGGCACACCCAACTCCGAAATGGACGACTATTTGGGGTTTACGCCTCCAGAAGCCCTCGCGCTCCTCTATTGCGTACCGCTAAACCCCAAATTGGCGTCCATCTCCTTCGGTGTGTTTAGAAAGGGTCTGAAAAAGACCCTCAGGCCTTCCTCCACTTCGTTGCTCATAGGCTGCCGCTTACGGCATAAATCAGCTTTTTATAAAGTCATCAATAGTTGAGAGAGGAAGATGATGGCGCAAATGAAATATCCAAAAAAAGTTGTTCTGGGTGATATCACTGTCAGGGACGGATTCCAACACGAAGAAAAGTTCATTCCGACCGATGCCAAGATATGGGTGGCCGAACAGCTGGTAATGGCTGGTTTCAAACGGATCGAGGTGACCAATTTTGGAAACCCGAAAGGAATGCCTCAGTTTAAAGATGCCGATGAGGTCATGCAGCGGCTGAGGTCCAGTAAAAAAGTGGCACATCTTTTAAAAGATGTTGAAATAACGGCAATCACCATTCGGGAGCGGGCGGTGGAAAGAACCATTCAGGCACGCAAGGAGGGTTTCGGCCCCGATCGAATCCTATTTATGGTTTCGACCAGTGAATCGCATCATCTCGTCAATTCAGGGCTTTCGTTAGACAAATACTGGAAAATGTGTGAGACCTATATTCCCAAAGCGCATGATGCCGGTATGAAGGTGTGTGGAACCGTAAGCACGATCTGGGGGTGCCCCATTGAAGGACCGACCGATATGAAAAAGGCGCTCGAATTCAGCCAAAGGTGGCTCGAAATCGGTGCAGACGATATTGAGCATGCCGACCACGACGGATCGGCGCCACCCAACCGGGTTTATGATTATTTCGCGATGATATTGGATGCGGTTCCAGACCCCTCAAAACATGTTGCCCATTTTCACGTGACGCGCGGATGGGGTCTTGCCAATGTGCTCGCGGCATTACAAGCGGGAATCACCCATTTCGAATCGACACTCGGTGGAATCGGCGGACAACCCGCCAATTTTTTCGATGGAGCCCCCGTGACCGGCACCGGAAAGTATTATTATGCAGATCCGTTGATCACCGGTCTGGTTTCAACCGAGGATATGGTGGTAATGTTGGATGAAATGGGAATCGATACGGGGCTGGATGTCGATAAAGTCCTAGAGACGGGCCGGACGGTAGAAAAAATACTGGCAAGAAAACTCCGATCCGAATGTGCCCATACCGGGCGAATACCTAAAAAGCTGGTTCCTACCGCAAGCGGCAGCATATGAAGAACGAAGTGGAACCGAACCTGACAATCTTTTTCAGATCCGCTTCCTTAGACACGTAGGATAAAGCGACTTCGTTGGAAGTTGATCGGCAGACTTTAGAAAGACGGGTTTGGGTTCACGGGTGGTTTTCATCGCCTGTGTCTTCATCGTCTTCATCTTGACCGGCAGGCAACACCTGGCGCAGTTCCCTGAGTTCTTCGATGCGATTGAGGGGCCTTTCCAGCTGGCGCCGCCTGGTGGTCATGAGGGTCTCGTACTCCTTCTGGCTCTCGCCGATCCTTTTCCCGAGCAGTTCCATCTTTTTCGCAAAATTTCCCCACTGTTTCTTGAAGGCCCCCAGGAGAGAGAGGATCTCGGTGGATGTCTGTTCCAGGGCGAAGTTGTCAATGGCCTGTCGGATAACCGCCAGGACCGCGAAAAGGGTCAGGGGTGAACAAGGGACGACCTTTTGCCTGATGCTGCTGTCCAGGATGCTGCCGTCCTGTTCATGGATGAAACCGTAGACCTGCTCATTGGGAATGAAGAGAAGGACATAATCCAGCGTATTCTGCTGGGGATTGATGTAATCCCGCGTGGTGATCTCTTTGACCCGCGCCTTTACATCACGAAGAAAATCAGTTCTGTACCTATTTTTTTCCACCTCCGAGCCTGTTTCCAGGAAACGGATGTAGTTGTCCAAAGGAAACTTGACATCCATGTTCAGTTTCAGATCCTTGGGCAGGAGAAAGGTGAAGTCCGGCCGGGTGCCCACCTCTGAGACGGTCTTCTGTTTCACGTAATTCACGCCTTCAATAAAACCGGCCAGGCGAAGGACGTCTTCGGCCATGCGTTCGCCCCACTGTCCTCTGATCTGGGTGCTTGAAAGGGCTTCCCGCAGGGTATTGGTGGTTTCCATCAGGGCGGTGGTTTGTTGCCCTGCCGTCTTGAGCTGGTTCGTTAGTTCGCCGAATTTCTGTACACGGTCTTTTTCCAGGTCCTGGACCAGCAGGGAGACCTTCTGGAGTTCCTTTCCCATGCTTGAAAGCTGCTGATCGATGAGGCCCTTTTTGCTGTCCAGTTCCTGAGCGGAAGACTCCCGTTCAGCGTCCAGGCGCGATTTGGCAAGCTTCAGGAACTCCTCCGTGCTTTTCTGGAGGGCATCCAGAGAGAGGCTGCCGAAGCTGGCCTTGAGATTGCCCAACACGACGTCCATGTTTTCCTGCCTCTGCTTTTCGCCCGTTTCAAGAAGTTCGGCGGCCAGCTCGTGGGCCGCTTTTCCGTGAATAATCCTGAGAACAAGGGCCACAGCAATTCCCAAAACAAATCCGACAATGAGTGCCCCGATAACGGGCCAGTAGGTCATGGCGCCTCCCGGAATGTTGAGGTTAACAGTCATGGCAATTCTTATTTGAATAAGAGGCTTCTGTCAACGGTGGATTTGGGAACGGCCGGCCCACCATTATGGCATCCGTCCTGCGTTTCGCGGGCTTTCCTTATACCCTTGGATTTTTTTCGCGAGTTCCTCAGGTATCGGGCAGGATTTGTTGGCCTTGTAGTCGAAACTGACCTGCACGGATTCCCCTGAAGCGTACTGTATTCCAGGATCTTTCACGTCCCTCAGGGAGTATTTGAAGGTGAAGCTCCTGCGCCCGATCTCTCCCACCCAGATGTCGAGGGCAATGTGATCCCCCATTCGCACGGCTTTCCTGAAGTCGCATCGGATGCTTGCAAGGATGAAACTGTAGTCGGCCGGGTCAACAATCCCCAGGACCTCCAGGAGCAAGGCCTTCCTCCCTTCTTCGAAATAGGTAAAATAGACTGCGTTGTTGACATGACCCATGGCATCCACGTCCCTGAATCTCACAGGGATCTCTATGGTTGTTTTCTTGAAATCCTCCATTTTCTCCTCTGGTTGAAATAGGTTGTTGCAGTGTCTGCGTGGTAGATTTCTGTTGGAAATATTCCTAACACTCACAAGCAATACAGTCAAATACAAGAAAAAGTTCCGTGCGGCTTTTCGTCATTTCTTGACAGCTTCTGACCCTTACCCTATGATCGGCACAATACAAATGGAGGCAGGATAAAATGGAATCTTCTTCCGGAATGAGTGAAAAAAAGGGCAGGCGACCCCTTGACGGCATAAAGGTGATCGAGATGGCCGGGCTTGCCCCTTCGCCCTATTGCGGGATGCTTCTCAGCGACTTCGGGGCCGACGTGGTGGTGGTGGATCGGCTGTCCAAGGGCGGCCCCGAGATCCCCAATGTCATGGCGAAGAACCCTTTTGACAGGGGAAAGCGATCCATCAGGGTCAATCTAAAGACCCCGGAAGGGGTCTCCCTTCTCAAACGCATGATCCGGGGCTCTGATGTCCTCCTCGAACCGTATCGTCCCGGTGTCATGGAGACTCTGGGCCTGGGCCCTGTTGATGCCCTGGCCTTGAACGGGGCGCTCATATACGCCCGGCTCACCGGATGGGGCCAGGAGGGACCCTATTCAGGGATGGCGGGACATGATATCGACTACATCGCCCTTTCCGGTGCCCTGTCGCTCTTTCGGAGAAAGGGCGAGAAACCCCTTCCCCCCTGCAATACCTTAGGGGATTTCGCCGGCGGGGGCATGCTCTGCGCCATGGGTATCCTCCTGGCCCTTTTTGAAAGGGAACGGTCCGGAAAGGGACAGGTGGTGGACGCGGCCATGGTGGATGGGGCGTCCAGCCTCATCACCATGTTTTACGGTCTGCTGGGAAATCAGCTCATGACACCGGACATCGGAACAAATCTCCTGGACAACGGGGCCCCCTTCTACGAGACCTACGAGACGGCCGACGGCAAATTCCTGGCAGTGGGAGCTATCGAGGGCCGTTTTTACGCCGAACTGCTGAAGGGGCTTGAAGTGGGTCCGGATACATTGCCTCATCAATACGACATGGCAAAATGGACGGAGATGAAGGAAAGATTGGCAGAGGTGTTCAAGACCAGGACGCGTGATGAGTGGATGGCCGTCTTTGTCGGCAAGGATGCCTGTGTGGCGCCCATTCTTGAATTGGATGAGGTCCAGGCCCATCCCCACAACAGGGAAAGGGGACTTTTGGTCACGCTCGGGGGACTGTCCCAGCCGGCCCCCGCCCCCAGGCTCTCACGAACCCCGGGCAGGGCCATACAGCCGGGGGCCCCGAGAGGCACGCACACCAGGGAGGTACTGGGGGAACTCGGGTTCGGTGAGAAGGAGATACAGGATCTTTTCAACCGGGAGGTCGTGGAATAGAAAGCCTTTTACCGGGCACAGTCGGAGGGATCACCCGCCAGCTTCGCGAGGGCGTGATCGAGGGCGGGCAAGACTGTTTCGAGGTTCTCTCCTGCGCCGCGGGGGCTTCCAGGGAGATTGATGATGAGCGAACGGTTTCTGACACCCACGACGGCCCGGGAAAGCATGGCGTGGGGCGTTTTTTTGAGGCTTTCCGCCCGCATGGCCTCGGCCATACCGGGAACTTCATAATCGATCACATTCCGGGTGGCCTGGGGCGTTACATCCCGGGGCGTGAGTCCCGTACCGCCGGAAGTGAGGATGAGCGCAAGATGTTCATCGTCCACCCAGCTCTTCAGGGTTCGAGCGATCTCTTCACCCTCATCCGGGACGATGGACTGCCTCGAGACGATATATCCCTTCTTTTCAAGCAGTTGTGTGACCAACCGGCCGCTTTCGTCCACACGGAGGCCCTGAGAGCCCTTGTCGCTCACGGTCAGGACCCCTGCATGGATAGTATGGTCTGCTTGTTCCATTGGTTCCGGCCACTCTATTCCTTTTCATTGATGGCCGCGATGACCTTCTCAGCCAGCTGGGCCGGGACTTCCTCGTAGTGAGACTGTTCCATACTGAAGGTCCCCCGGCCACCGGTCATGGCATTGAGATCCAGCGCATACTTGAGGACCTCGGCCATGGGGGCCTGGGCCACGATGACCTGGTACTTGCCCTGACTGTCCATCCCGAGGACCCTTCCACGACGCCCGTTCAGGTCCCCCATCACATCGCCCATGACTTCCTCGGGGACGATGATTTCCAACTTCATTATGGGTTCGAGAAGGACAGGATTCGCCTCTTGAATGGCCTTTTTTAGGCACATGCTGGCGGCGATCTTGAAGGCCATTTCCGAAGAATCCACATCATGGGACTTGCCGTCAAAGAAACGAACCTTCATGTCCACAACCGGGTACCCCGCCAGGATGCCCTTCTGAATGGCTTCATTGAGGCCCTTTTCCACGGCCGGCACGAAGTTTCTGGGGACATTCATCCCCACCAGGGCCTCTTCAAATTCAAAACCGGAGCCCCTTACGAGAGGGGAAAGATCGAAGTGGACTTCTGCAAACTGGCCACGTCCACCCGTCTGTTTCTTGTGCCTGTAGATCACCTTGTTGACGGTCTTCTTGATGGTTTCCCTGTAGGGCACCTTTACGGGATTCAGTTCCACCTCCACGCCGAACTTCCTGTTGAGCTTTTCACAAGTGGTTTCCAGATGGATCTGGCCCGTGCCCGACAGAACGATCTCCGCAGTCACCTGGTCCCTCCGGAGC
The DNA here is from genome assembly GCA_964404085.1 of uncultured Desulfobacteraceae bacterium. GTDB lineage: Bacteria > Desulfobacterota > DSM-4660 > Desulfatiglandales > Desulfatiglandaceae > CAYUCJ01. Next base: position 25,772 of record CAYOIU010000005.1, read on the forward strand.
TTGAGGGTCGGGTCTTCCTCAAGAAGCTTGGCCAGTGAAATGAAAACCTTGTCTTCACTTCCCTTGACCTTGGCCCCGACAGCATAGGAAATGACGGGAGGGAGGGGCTCTGCTGCCTGGTAAATGATGGGATCATTCTCCACACAAAGGGTGTCTCCCGTGGTGGTCTCCTTTAACTTGGCTATGGCCACTATGTCGCCGGGGCCCGCCGCTTCAATGGATTTCTGTTGTTTGCCCTCGGGAAGAAGGAGCTGCCCGAACTTCTCTTTGGCCTCCTTGTTGGCGTTGTAAATGGTGGAATCCGCCTTGAGGGTGCCGGAAAAGACGCGCAGGAGCGTCAACCTTCCGGCAAAGGGGTCGGCAACCGTCTTGAACACCAGGGCCGAAAAGGGTGCGTCCGGGGCAGGATCACGCTCTATGGGTTCGTCAAGCCCGGGTTTTTTCCCTTTCTTGGGTTCTCTTTCCGCCGGGGAAGGCAGGCTGGATACGATGACGTCCATCAGGAGTGAGACGCCCATGTTGAGCAAGGCTGATCCGCAGAGCACGGGGACGATCAGCCCGGATTTCACGCCGTCAACAAAGGTTTGCTCTACTTCCTTTTCCGGTAGATCTTCACCTTCAAGGTATTTTTCCATCAGGTCATCATTGGCCTCGACGATGTTTTCAATCATTTTTTCACGCCACTCGCTGACAAGGTCCTCCATATCGGCGGGTATGTCTGAGGTCTCAAAGTTGCCGCTGCCGTCTTTCGCGCAGATATAGGCCTTCATTTTGATGAGATCCACCACGCCCTTGAACTGTTCCTCGGCGCCTATGGGAAGGCAGACGGGGGTCGCCTTCACGTCAAAGCTTGCAGACAGCTCATCCATGACCTTGAAAAAATCTGAACGTTCCCGATCCAGCTTGTTGATAAATACGATCCTGGGAAGCCCCTGTTCATCGGTAAAGTTCCACACCTTCTCAGTGCCAACTTTGACCCCGGAGGTTGCGTCCACGACCACGACCACCCCGTCTGCCGCCTGAAGGGAAAATTTGGTGTCAGACAGAAAGTTGTCCTCGCCCGGCGTATCCAGGATATTAATGGTCTGTTTTTTCCAGGAACAATGGTGAAAGGAGGTGTTGATGGTGATTTTCCGCTTGATTTCTTCGGGCTCAGAGTCCATGTTCGATGAACCGTCATCCACCTTGCCAAGGCGGGTTGTGGCCTTTCCATTGAAAAGCATGGCTTCGGCAAGGGACGTTTTGCCCGATCCGCCGTGAGCCACTAGTGCTGTGTTTCTCAGTTGCTGTGCGCTGTTTTCCATACTTGTTGTCCTTTCTTGGTAATTTGATTTGAAAATTACCTCAATCATCAAATCAAAGTCAAGCCCAGAATGGGGAGGGACTATTTTTTGATTGCTAAACCTGGCGAAGGTGATATATTTAATATTTTTTATCAAAACTTCATGAGCTTTTCCGGCCGCTTGAATTCGGGGGTATGACAGTAACGGGGCTCGAAAACGGGGCGAGGGTTTTGGATCTTCGAGATCTCACAGGCGATTTTCTCAAGGTACTCCTGCATCAGAAAGGATACTCACCCCACACGGTCAAAAGCTATCAGGCGGACCTGAACCATTTCCTGGAATTCCTGAGCTCCAAAGAAAAAGGTAAGACGGGAAAACCTGTCCGGCTGGAAGCAGAGAGCTTAGACCCCCGGGACATCCGAACCTATCTGGGGAGTCTTTTCGCCCGCTACAGGCGGACCTCAATCGCACGAAGGCTTTCTGCCATCAGGTCATTTTTTGCCTATCTGGAAAAAGAGGGCGTCCTGGATGGCAATCCCGCAAAAGAAATCTCTTCGCCCAGGCTGGAAAAATACATACCCGTTTACCTCACTGTCGATGATGTTTTCAGGCTCCTTGAAAGGCCCGAAAAGGGGACTCCGAGGGGCCTCAGGGACTTGGCTATTCTTGAATTGCTTTATTCCTGCGGGATACGTGTCGGAGAACTGGCGGGTTTGAATATTTCAAGCGTTGACCCTGATGAAAGGCTCCTGAAGGTCAGGGGCAAGGGGAAAAAAGAGCGGATTGTGCCCGTGGGCAGGCACGCGCTGAACGCCATGAATCACTACCTGGAGGCAACGGAAGATCTGAGAAAAAGGATGGGTGGAAATCGTGGAGAAGAGCCGCTGTTCATGAACCAGCGTGGAGGCCGCCTTTCATCCCGGAGTATCCGGAGGATCCTGAAACGCTATGTCAACGAGTGCGGGCTTTCTCCTGAAATCAGTCCCCATTCCATGCGCCACACCTTTGCCACCCATATGCTCGAGGGAGGCGCTGACCTGAGATCGGTTCAGGAACTGCTGGGACACGAAAGCCTGTCCACAACACAAAAATACACCCATGTCACCCTGGACCGGTTGATGGAAGTCTATGACAAGGCGCACCCCAGGAGCCATTGAGTAGAGGAGGCAGTGAAATGAAAGAAGGACGTCCCAAGATTAGGGCCACAACGATTCTTGCAGTGAGGAAAGGCGGAAAGGCGGTCATGGCTGGTGACGGCCAGGTCACGCTCGGGGAAACCATCATGAAGCACAAGGCGAACAAGGTACGCTTCATGTTTCAGGACACCGTCCTGGTGGGATTTGCCGGTGCCGCGGCGGACGCTTTCAACCTGTTTGAGCGGCTGGAAGGGAAGCTCGAGGCCTACAGCGGAAATCTGAGCAGGGCAGCAGTGGAGCTTGCGAAAGACTGGCGAACGGACAAAATCTTGAGAAAACTGGAGGCCCTGCTCCTGGCCACCGACAGGGAGCACACCCTGATCATCTCGGGCACAGGCGACGTCATTGAACCGGACGAATGCGTGGCGGCCATCGGTTCCGGTGGGCCTTATGCCCTGGCAGCGGCCCAAGCCCTTGTGGAGCACTCGGATCTGGACGCCTCTGCCATCGCCCGTGAGGCCATGCGCATAGCAGGCTCCATTTGCCTTTACACCAATGATCATGTGACCGTAGAGGAATTGACGGCATGAAAGTCTTGACCCCCAGAGAGATTGTCTCGGAACTCGATAAATATATTATCGGACAGCATGATGCGAAACGCTCGGTAGCCATCGCATTGCGAAACAGATGGCGCCGGCAGCAGGTTCCCCCCGATCTAAGGGACGAGATCGCTCCCAAAAACATTATCATGATAGGGCCCACCGGTGTGGGAAAAACCGAGATTGCCAGGCGTCTGGCCCGATTGGCCAATTCCCCTTTTCTCAAGTTGGAGGCCACCAAGTTCACGGAAGTGGGTTATGTGGGACGGGACGTGGAGTCCATGGTTCGTGACATCACGGAGCTTGCCATCAACATGGCCAGACAGGAAGAACAGGAAACGGTCAAGGTCAAGGCAAGGGAAGTGGCGGAGGAGCGTCTCCTGGATATCCTTCTCCCCAAGAAAAGGGATGATGCGCGGGAGGAAGGGGAAGGAGACAAGGAAAAGGTCCTGGAAGTGGTCCGTGTGGACAAACCGGAGACGCATTCCACAAGGGAAAAACTCAGGCGGTTGCTGAGGGATGGCAAGCTGGATGAGCGTTTTGTGGAACTGGAGGTGAGCAACAGGAATCTGCCCATGGTGGAGATTTTCTCCAATGCCGGCCTTGAAGAGATGGAGTTTAATGTCAAGGAGATGTTCGGCAACATCTTTCCATCCAAAAAGAAAAAGCGTAGGGTGAAGATCCCGGAGGCTCTGGAGATTATCTTTCAGGAAGAATCCCAGCGATTGATTGACATGGACAAGGTGACCGAACGGGCCATCCGGCTGACCGAACAGAACGGGATTATTTTTCTGGACGAATTGGACAAGATCGCCGGGGCCGAATCCGGGTACGGGCCTGATGTCTCCCGGGAAGGGGTGCAGCGGGATTTGCTGCCCATCGTGGAAGGCTGCAGGGTGACCACCAAGTACGGAATGGTCAAGACGGATCACATCCTGTTTATTGCCGCCGGTGCCTTCAATGCCAGCAAACCTTCCGACCTGCTTCCGGAACTCCAGGGGAGATTTCCCATCCGGGTGGAATTGGATTCCCTTTCCGAAGAGGACTTTGTCAGGATCCTCACCGAGCCGCAGAACGCCCTGATCACCCAGTACATGGCCCTCTTGAAAACTGAAGGGATAGAACTCCAGTTTGAAGAAGATGCCATCAAACAGATCGCCTCGATCGCGAGCAGTGTCAATGAGCGCACCGAAAACATCGGGGCCCGCAGACTCCACACCGTCATGGAAAAACTGCTGGACGAGATCTCTTTTGACGCCCCCGACATGCCGGACGAGAAGGTCACCATTTCGGACGCGTATGTTCGTGAGAAGCTGGAGGACATCCTGGAGGACGAAAATTTAAGCAGGTATATTTTGTGAGGCGTAAGGCTTAAGGCAAAAGCGAACGACATAGATGGGTTGACCAGCCCAATGGAGACTGAAAACTGGGAAATCGGCCAATGGAAACAAAGGGCGAACGGGCACAACCCCGCCTGCGGCGGGGCAAACGGGCACAACCGGCAAACCGGGCTGAGGGAAGGGGAGCCAGCACCACATGATTACGCACAATGACAGGGCCAAGGTCCTCGTGGAGGCGCTGCCCTATATCCGGCGATTCAACGGGGCCACTATCGTCGTCAAGTACGGCGGGCATGCCATGGCGGACGAGCAGCTCAAAAGGGATTTTGCCCTGGATATCATTCTGATGAAGTATGTGGGCATCAACCCAATCGTCGTCCATGGGGGAGGACCTCAGATAGGGGATCTCCTTGAGAAACTCTCCATAAAGCCCCATTTTGTGGACGGTATGAGGGTCACGGACAAGGAGACCATGGATGTGGTGGAAATGGTCCTTGCAGGGAAGGTCAACAAGGAAATCGTGAATCTGATCAATGGCAACGGTGGACGGGCTGTGGGTCTGTCCGGAAAAGACGGGAAGTTGATCACAGCAAAAAAAATGGCCTATCTGAAACGTGGGAGCAATGATCAACCACCTGAAATCATCGACATGGGCCTGGTGGGTGAAATTACCGCAGTGGACAACCGTATCCTGATCAGTCTGGTTGAAAAGGGATTCATCCCGGTGATCGCACCGGTGGGTGCCGGGCAGGGCGGGGAAACCTACAACATCAATGCCGATCTTGTGGCAGGGCACGTGGCCGCTTCTCTCCATGCGAAAAAACTGGTGCTCCTCACGGACACAGACGGCGTCCGGGACAAGAAAGGTGGGTTGATTTCAAGCCTCAAGAAGGAAGAAGTCGACGGACTCCTTGAAAACGGAACCATAAGCGGCGGTATGATTCCCAAAGTGACCTGCTGCGTAAAGGCCCTGGAGGGCGGTGTTCAGAAGGCACATATTATCGACGGCCGCGATGAGCACGCGATTCTGCTGGAGGTCTTTACGGAGCGCGGCGTCGGCACGGAGATCGTGGGTGCAGAAGAGGTTTAAGGCTAAAGGCTAAGGGCTCAAGGTTTTGATAAATAAGGAGAGAATCGAGGACGGAAGATGGGTAAAGAGATACAGGCAATGACGACCATACAACGGGCGGACACCTACATGTTTCAGACTTATGGGCGTTTCCCCATCACACTCGTCAGGGGCGAGGGGTGCAGGGTCTGGGATGAAGAAGGGCGCGAATACCTGGATTTTGTGGGTGGCATTGCGGTCTGCGCCCTGGGCCACAGCTCACCCGTGGTCAGCCGCGCCCTGGCCATTCAGTCGAGCACGCTCGTGCACGTCTCAAATCTCTTTTACACCAAGCCGCAGACGGACCTTGCCGAACGGCTCGTCAGGAATTCCTTTGCCGACCGCGTCTTTTTTTCCAACAGCGGGGCCGAGGCCAACGAAGCGGCAATCAAGCTGGCCAGGCATTACGCCAAAGAAAGGTTTGGGGATTCCCGTTACAAGATCATCTCCATGGAGCATTCCTTTCACGGCCGTACGATGGCGACCCTTTCGGCGACCGGTCAGGCCAAGGTCCGCAAGGGTTTCGATCCCATACTGGATGGCTTCCGGTTCGCGCCTTTCAACGACCTTGCGGGACTGGAATCCACTCTGGATGAAACGGTCTGCGCCGTTCTTATCGAACCCATCCAGGGCGAAGGCGGGGTGGTCTGTCCGGATCCGGACTATCTGAAAGGGGTCAGAAAACTGTGCGACGATCATGAGACCCTTTTGATCTTCGACGAGGTACAGGTGGGTATGGGCCGGACCGGAAAACTCTTTGCCCACGAACACTTCGGCGTTACCCCTGATATCATGACGCTGGCAAAGGCCCTTGGCAACGGGCTCCCTGTCGGTGCCATGCTGGCCAGAGAAGAATTCAGCCCGGCCTTCGGTCCCGGAAGCCATGCGTCGACATTCGGTGGGACCCCCTTGGTAACCGCGGTCTGCCTGGCGGTATTGGAGACCTTGATCGAGGGTGGCGTGATTAAACACTGCAGGGCAGTGGGTGATTATTTCAAATCAAGGCTTTTGGAATTCAAGGAGAAATATCCCTTCATTCAGGAAGTGAGGGGACTCGGGCTCATTTTGGGCATGGAACTGGATATTCCCGGAGGACCCGTGGTGGAGGCCTGCAGGGAAAAGGGCTTTCTCATCAACTGCACCCAGGAGAAGGTGCTCCGTTTTATTCCGCCTTTGATTGTTAGTAGGGAAGAGATTGATCGGCTCCTGGAGGAGCTAGACAGGATTCTTGGAGAGATGTCGTGAAAAGAGATTTCTTGACCAATAGAGATTTGAATAAGATGCACCTCCATCAGGCCTTGCTGGAGTGGCTGATGAAGGGAAGGAGTGCTTAAATTGACCGAAAAAGTAAAGAAAATCGTATTGGCATATTCAGGTGGTCTGGACACCTCGGTTATCCTGACCTGGCTCAAGGAGACTTACCAATGTCCAGTCGTTGCCTATGCGGCCGATCTGGGTCAGGGTGATGACATGGAAGAGATCAGGCAGAAGGCCATGGCTACGGGCGCCGAGGATATCATAATCGATGACTTGAAAGAGACATTTGTCAGGGATTTCGTTTTCCCGGCCCTGAGGGCCAATGCCATCTATGAATCCCATTACCTGCTTGGGACCTCCCTGGCGCGTCCTCTGATCGCCAGGGGCCAGGTCGAGACGGCGAAGAAGTTCGGCGCCGATGCAGTGAGCCACGGTGCCACGGGTAAAGGGAATGACCAGGTGCGCTTTGAGCTGGGATATATGGCCCTGGAGCCGGGCCTCAAAATCATAGCACCATGGCGTATCTGGGCATTTAAGGGACGGGAAGACCTCATCGATTATGCAAGGTCCAGGAAAATCCCGGTCCCGGTGACAAAGGAGAAACCCTACTCCAGTGACGCCAACCTCCTGCACATCAGTTTTGAAGGGGGAATACTGGAAGATACCTGGCGTGAACCCCCGGAAGAACTCTTCGTCATGTCCACGTCTCCTGAAAAGGCGCCGGATGAAGCAACCTACGTGGAAATCGAATACCAAAACGGCGACCCGGTGGCCGTGGATGGGAAGGCCATGGCACCGGCCGAACTTCTGGAACATTTGAACACCCTGGGTGGAAAAAACGGCGTCGGGCGGGTGGACATGGTGGAGAACCGTTTCGTGGGGATGAAATCACGGGGGGTATATGAGACCCCTGGCGGGACCATCCTCAGAGTCGCCCACATGGCCATGGAATCCATAACCCTGGACCGGGAAGTCGTCCATATCATGGAGGGTATGGTTTCCAAGTACGCCGAGATCATCTATTACGGTTACTGGTATTCGCCGGAACGGGAAATGCTCCAGGCCATGGTGGACAAGGCACAGAAGCGGGTCAACGGATTTGTCCGGTTGAAGCTTTACAAGGGCAATTGCACGGTGGTTGGAAGGAAATCGGAGGCGTCTCTTTATCACGAGGACTTTGCGACCTTTGAGAGCGACGAGGTGTACAACCAGCATGATGCCGAGGGTTTTATCCGCCTTAGTGGTTTGCGCCTGAAGATTGCCAGACTCCTGGAACAGAACCGGAATAACCGGAGTTGAGAGGAAACAGCAGATGAGTGGAAAGGTGTGGGGTGGTCGTTTCAAGGAGGAGGCCGATGCCCTCGTGGATGCGTTCAATGCGTCCATTGATTTCGATCGCCGTCTCTATGAACAGGATATCCTGGGGAGCATGGCCCATTGCCGAATGCTCGGCAAACAGGGCATCCTTTCAGAGGATGAGACCTCCGCTATCCTGGAGGCCCTTGCAGAGATCAAGAGAGAATTGGATCACAGAGAGGTTCCCGTCAGCAGGGACTATGAAGATATTCATACCTTTGTGGAGCGGACCCTGATTGAGAAAATCGGGGCCGCCGGCGAAAAGCTTCACACCGGTCGGAGCAGGAACGATCAGGTGGCGCTGGATCTCAGGATGTACGTGCGGGACACCGTCAAAAGGGTTGCCTCGGGGATCCGAGACCTCCAAAGGGTTCTTCTTTCCCTGGCGGAAACCCATTCAGACCTGGTCATGCCCGGTTATACCCACATGCAGAGGGCACAACCCGTGCTCCTCGCCCATCACCTGATGGCCTATTTTGAAATGCTGAGAAGGGATCAGTCCCGGTTTCGCGAGACGCTTGAGCGCACCAATATCATGCCTCTGGGAAGCGCGGCGCTGGCAGGGTCAACCTTTGACCTGGATCGGCACATGGTGGCGGACGAACTAGGTTTTGATGCCATCAGCAGGAACAGTATGGATGCGGTCAGCGATCGCGATTTTGTGCTCGATTTTCTCTATGCGGCTTCGGTCCTGATGATGCACTTGAGCCGTCTTAGCGAGGAACTGGTGCTCTGGTCCACGCAGGAATTCGGCTTTGTCACCATCTCGGATGCCTTCTGTACGGGCAGCAGTATCATGCCCCAAAAGAAGAACCCTGACCTCCCCGAGCTGGTTCGCGGGAAAACCGGCAGGGTCTATGGAGATCTTATGGCGCTCCTGACCACCATGAAGGGGCTCCCGCTCTCCTACAACAAGGATATGCAGGAGGACAAGGAAGTTCTCTTTGACGCGGCGGATACCATTGAAGCGTGTCTGAAGATCATGACCCATCTCCTGAACGAGACCACGTTTAACGGGGATCGCATGGGAGAGGCCATCCAGAAGGGGTATCTGGAAGCCACCGACCTCGCCGATTATCTGGTGAGAAAAGGAGTTCCGTTCAGGCGGGCGCACGAAGTGGTGGGGAGAATGGTCCTTCATGCCCTCTCAGAAGGTAAAGAGCTGCGTGAGTTGAAAATGGAGGAGATGAAAGAATTTTCCAGACAGATCGGGGAGGATGTGTACGGCTGGCTCGACCCGGCGTCCTGTGTTCGGAAAAGAGAAATTCCCGGCGGGACAGGTCCAAAGGCTGTAAAGGAGCGTATCAAAGAGGCCGGAAGGGAGTTTGAAGCGTGAGAGACAGGCGACGGATTTCGTGTGTCCTGTTGCTGTTCCTTTTACTCCTTTCCGTGGGATGCGGGAAAAAGGCTCCTCCCTTTGTCCCCCTAAACGTCATCCCTTCACGTGTGGAGGGATTGAAGGCCGCGGTGCAGGGAGATCAGGTCCTGCTCACGGGCGCCCTGGTTCCAGAGGGACACAGGGACATGGCAAAATTCGTTGGC
>CAYOIU010000006.1:0-32879 GCA_964404085.1 uncultured Desulfobacteraceae bacterium
TTCCCAGGATCAAGGCCCTTTTGTTATCCTGCAGGGCCCCGGCCACAATTTCAGAGGCGCTGGCGCTGCCGCCGTTTACCAGGACAACGATGGGGTATTTTCTCTGGCCGCCATTCTCGTGGGCGCTCATGACAACGTCCTGACTGGGATCACGCCCCTTGGTGCTGACGATCACCCCTTCTTCGAGGAATAGATCCGACACTTTGACGGCCTGGGAGAGCAACCCTCCGGGATTGTTCCGCAAATCGAGAATCAAGCCTTTCAGATTGTGTCCTTTTTCCAGATCTTTCAAGGCGTCTTTCAAGTCCCCGGCGGTCTTACTCTGGAAGTTGGAAACGCGTGCGTAGCCGACTTCAGGAGTCAACGCATAGTGCCTGACACTTTTCAACGGAATAACATCCCTCTTTATCCTGAATACCATGGGCTCTCTCTGACCTTCACGTGAAATCGTCAGCTTGATTTCACTGCCCTTGGGACCTCTGATATTCTTCACCGCGTCCATGAGGGTCATGCCTTTGCTTGATTTGTCTTCTATCTTGATGATTCGGTCTCCCGCCTTAATCCCGGCTTTGAATGCGGGGGTACCCTCGATGGGGGAAACTACCGTGAGGACGTCATCCTTGATGGTAATCTCGATGCCCACGCCTGAAAAGCTGCCCTTGGTCTCTGTCATCAATTCCTGATATTCTTCCTTTGTCATGAACGATGAATGGGGGTCGAGGCTTCGGACCATCCCCTTTATGGCTCCGTAGATCAGTTTTTGACTGTCTTCGGGCTCCACATAGTGTTTTTCAATTTCGTGGAGTACCTCGGTGAAGAGTTCAATATTCTTGTAGACGGCATCTGAATCGGCCTTCACCTCTCCACCGCCACCCTGGAAAAACAACAATCCTGCAACGATGACGCAGGCCAGGAAAATGCTCAAGAAACCTTTTTGCTTAAGATCTTTCATCCTTATCTCCTGAAATATTCAACCTCATGCGAGGGTATTATTCTATCAAACTATATCGATCAATACATACATAACCTTGAAGGTTTTAGTTGATTCGCGATGCAAACACAACCAAAAAAACCACTTTCAAGTTTCCACAGGCACATATCGAGGATGGGAGAGTCAGTGCACTCCCAACTTCTCCTCGTTCGGAAACGATTCCCCTGCCCCTCCCTTGAGCAATGCGATAGTCTGCAGAATAGAAGTAAGATGGCGATAAGGAGGGACACGGGGATCTTTTTTCAGGACACGAAAACGCATCTTTGCTTTGAGGTCGCATATCGATGCAGTGGGCGGCCGGCGCGCTTGCACGGACTTCACTGAACAGGAAAAAGTTGCTCAGGAAGTACAAAAGGTCCCCCGGACGCCTTGCTTAGCAACTCAGGTCGACATAAAAATAACCCGTCGTGCCTGAAAAAAGACCGCCGTGGCCCTGACAAAGGCCCTTATGTCCTCCGTCTACAGCGACGCAAAGATCCACAACGGGAGGGCCGGCGCATCCTCGATTTCAAATGACTATTGACTCGTCAGTTTCCTTTTTAACCATTTTGCAGGATCCAGGATTTTTCTCCCGTGTCGAATTTCAAAATACAGCCGCGCGGGACCTGATTCTTCCGGGCTTCCCACGAGACCGATGACATCTCCAGCCTGCACCTGATCTCCTCTTTTCTTCATCCTCCGATTCAATTCCGCGGCGATAGAAAAAAATCTTGAGCCGTGATTAATAATGATCATCTCACCGTAACCCTTGACGCTCCCGGAAAAATCCACCCTTCCCGGAAATATGGATCGAACTTCCGCCCCGCCCTGACCTTCGATGTAGACGCCCCGACGCAGGCTTGCGGCGGCCGGTCCCAGGACTTCGCTTCCCCTGATGATCTTGCCGTCAAGGGGCAAAGGCAGGCTTCCTCTGTTCTCAGCAAAGAGGGATGCGCCCATCTTTCCCCCGTATTTTCCAGGCCTCTTCTCAAGGTCCAAGAGGGTGTCTTTGAGGTCCTCCGCCCCTGTCTCCAGTTCTTTTACTGCGATTTCATAAAACTCTTTTTCCTTGTGTGTCTTGACCAGGAGCGCAACCTTTTTCTCCACGTCCTTTTTCAGGGCCGACAGTTTGTCCTCCTCTTGCCGCTTCCTGTTCTCCGCCTGTGAAAGCTCTTGGTGCACATCACTCATTTTCTTTTCCTGGCTCAGCTTGCGATGGGCCAGTTTCTCCAGCACCTCCTGGTCTTCCCTCATGATGACGCTCAGATATTTCACTCTGAGACGGAATTGGTCCAGATCCGAAGCCGTCGCCAAAATTCTCATAGCCCCTCGCCTGGAGTATTTGTACAAAGTGACCATCCTCTGCATGAGGAGATCTTCAATGACTTTGAGGGATTTTTCCAGGACCGCCATCTGGCCCTGAAGGGCACGAACCTTTTTCATGCTCACGCGGACACCTTCCCTGAGGGAAATAACCTTTGTCTTTTTCTCCGCCACGTCCTTTTCTATCTCGGAAAGGCGGGCCAGGATGTCCTCCTCTTTCATTTTGAAGAGTTCAAATTTCTCCTTCTCCCTGAAGAGCTCTTTCTCCAACTGCTCCACCCGAAATCGGGAAGGCGTCTCTCCCTTCTGGGAGGCGGAGATCACCTCCGTGGCGCTTCCATGAACAAATGCGACCATCACTGCCGCAACAACAAACTTCTTTATGAAATGTCCTGGATTTATTGATCTCACAGTTTGAAAAATCTCCCCAGCGCTATGAAACTGCCCACCAATCCCAATCCGGAGCTTACCAGAAAAATGGTCAAGACATAGGGAGGAGGAACAAACAGGAAATCGAGGATAGCAAGCCCCAGGATATCAGCCTTCTTGGCGGACAGGAAGGCGTACCCTGAATAGAGCGCCAGGAGCGAAATGAAGCCACTCACCATTCCCTGGAAGGTTCCTTCAATCAGAAAAGGAATTTTGACAAACCAGTCGGTTGCCCCGACCAGCTTCATGATTTCAATTTCTTCCTGCCTTGAATAAATGGTCAGCTTTATGGTGTTGGTCACGATAAAGAGCACGCCTAGACTCAAAAGGCCGCCTATGATGATACCCGCAAGCCGTACGACCCTCATGAGACCTTCGAAACGGTCCAGCCACTCCTCGCTGTACTGGACTTCTTCCACGCCTTGGAATGTTTCGAGTTTTTCCTTGATGGGAAAGGGGTCGGGCCGTTTACCATTCAGAGGTTTAAAAAGCACTTCTATGGACGCGGGCAACGGATTTCGGGGCAACCCCTGAAGAACGATCGCATCCTTGCCAAGTGCTCTCAGCAAATCCTTGTAGGCCTGTTTCTTACTGATTATCTTCTCTATTTTGGCACCTGGAAAGTGTCTGTTGATAAGCTGAACAAGCCCTTTTTCAGCACCGGAATCTATTCCCTCTTCCAGATAAATGGACATGGAAAGGCTGTTTCCCCAACCGTGAATCCAATGGTCCAGATTATAGAATAGGAGCAGAAAGGTTCCGAAGATGAGTAGCGAAATGACCATCGTACTGACACCAACGATGTGAACAAGCCGGTTTTTCCTGACATTCTGGAAGGCTTGCTTCACGAAATATGGGATCAGACGCAATCTCATTTGTTTCTCGTAAGCCTCCCGCGATTCAGGACAATCTGCCTTTGAGCGGTTTCTTCGAGCAAGTCGCGGCTGTGTGTGGCCACAACGACCGTGGTTCCTTTCATGTGTATGGTCCGGAAGAGAAGCATGATATCTTTCGTCAAAGCGGGGTCGAGATTCCCTGTAGGTTCATCCGCCAGCAATACGAGGGGATCATTCACGATGGCCCTGGCAATGGCGACCCGCTGCTGCTCTCCCCCGGAAAGCTGCAGCGGGTAAGATTGTTCTTTCTTGGCAAGGCCGACTGATCGAATGGCAAGATGCGTCTTTTTCCTGATGAAAGAAGGGCGTTCTCCTGCCACCTCAAGTGCCAGGGCAACGTTTTCAAATATAGTCTTTCCGGTGAGCAGCTTGAAATCCTGAAACACAAACCCGACTTTTCTCCTCAGCAAATCGAGCTTCTGGCGCCGTATGCGATTTAGATTGATGCCGTTGATCAATATGTGACCGCTGGTGGGCATTTCGACCCCGAAAATCAGTCTCAGGAGCGTCGTTTTCCCGGCACCGCTGGGGCCGGTCACGAACACAAAATCACCCCTGCGGACCCTCAGGCTGATATCCTGGAGGGCTACATTGGGGCCAAAATTCTTGAACAGATGAAATAACTGGATCATGATGATATGGATTCCGGCAGAGAGTGAGGCCGTAAACGGTTACCACTATTCATTAAAACAGCTCCGATCAGATGTCAACTTTAAGATGGCGAATTTCTGTTGCCGCCACGCTAACCTTGAAATAGACAAAACACGCTATTCGTGCCCAAGGATGGCCATTCGCTCATCTGCTGCGGCCTTTCTCTCTTTCTCCCACAAATCCCACTCCTCCCCGAGCCTGGCAAGCTTCTCCCCGGCTGCTTTCTTTTCCTTTTCAGAGCCTCCAGACTGAAGATCTGCCAATTGATTCTTCAGCTGTCTCGACCGTTCCTTGATCTTTTTCAAAGCGGCGAGGGCTTTCACTTCCCTGTCGGTGGGGACCTTGATGGCTCCGGGACAGCTCGGGCTTTGGGGAAGGGTCTCGCCGGGAATCGGTTTTTTCATGGTCTCCTCCTTACTTTCTGTCTTTCCTATGATAATATACATGGTCGCATATTTCCATAGGAACTGATGACTTCCTGCGGAGTCATCATTCCTTATCGCCACCCTACCTATCTTCTGCAGATTTCCGCGCAGCAAAAGGGAGGGGCAGTGGACAGGTCCTCCTGTTGTAGTTATGGTGTCCCTCCATGCGCATGACATAAGGGCCTTGGCAGGGCCACGGCGGTATTATTTCAGGCACGAGGGAGGTGCCACTCCACTTATTTCTGCAATCTTTTCTATTGTAAAAGAAATGAATGCACGATCCCAAATCCACCGTCTAACTTGCGCATCATTCAATTCACCAGAGTATTTGGCGACATTCCTGATCACCAGCAAAGTGTCAGATGCAAGGCGCTGAGGAGTGACGACTGAGTCGTATAAATAATACGTCGCAAGGAGGAGCGATCGAAGGCAATCCCGCCGACGGCGGGAATGATACCTTGATGGTGGATCAGGGACGATCACTCATCCTTGACACGTACCCTGCTCCCACATATGATAAGTTTTCCAAACGAAGGTTGAAAAAGGAGATCCATATGAAGATCAATGACAAACTGCACGCATTTCTGTGGAACCATCCCATGGCCAACAACTGCAACACTTACCTCATTATGGACGGGAAAAAAAAGATCCTCATAGACCCCGGCCACTACCAGTTTTTTGAGCACGTGCGCCAGGGGCTGGCTGATCTCTCTCTCAGACCTGAAGACATGGATGCGGTCCTGATCACCCACGGCCACCCGGATCACATAGAGAGTGTCCGTGTATTCGTCGATACGGACGCGAAGGTGGCCATCTCAGATACAGAAATGGACTTTATCCGTAGGATGGCTCCCAGATATGGAGATGCCTTAGGCATATCTGATTTCGAGCCGGATATCCTTCTTAAGGAAGGGGATCTCGATATAGGGACCACCCGTTTTCACCTAATCCCTACGCCGGGCCATTCGCCAGGGTCTGTCTGTTTTTTCTGGCCTGACGAAAAAGTGCTCTTCACGGGAGACGTCGTGTTTAGCGGAGGCATAGGACGGACGGATCTTCCGGGTGGAAATGGGGAGACCCTCAAGGAGAGTATCAAGCGCATCTCTACCCTGGATGCCGAATATGTCCTTTCGGGTCACGGTGACATCGTCAAAGGGAAGAATGCCGTGAAAAACAACTTTCAGGAGATCGAGAATTTCTGGTTTGGGTATATTTGAGAAGGTGGAATGGGGAAGGCGGAGGGCTTAGGGTAGATGGCGTAAGGCTTGTCCGCCGGTTTTGTGGCTCGATAAAGGGGGGAATAGCTGGATGAACAGAAGGCCCATCAGAACAAAAATCATAGATTACCGCGGAGACTGCTGAAAGGCCTACCAGGACGTAGGTCTATGTCTGAGGATATTACCACCCGGGGAAACCTTTGAGTTCATCCTTGAGGCTGACAAGCTTGAAAAAATCGAGAAAGTCATTGCCCACAATCATGGGGAAGTGCTTGAAGAAACCCGGATGGATGGAGACACACGCCTCAGAATCAGGAAAGTTGACTAAGAAATGCCGCTAACCCTTATTGTCACCACAGCCTGCGCCTTGATGTTCGGACTCCTATATGGCGAAAAATGGGACAAACCCCTCTTGAGGCTCCTTTTCAAGGCGCCCCTTTCATTCCTCTTTATTCTCTCCGCCTTCCTGCAGCCCCACACGGTTCCCGGGTATGCCCGATACCTTATTCCCGGGCTCCTTCTCTGTGCCGCAGGGGATATCTTTCTTGCCCTTTCCTGGTCCAAGGGATTCTTGTCCGGACTGATCGCCTTTCTCCTGGGGCATGTCTTCTATATTGTCGCCTTTTTTTCAACGGCCGGGATCGAGTCCTGGTCCTGGGTCGGCCTGCCCCTCGTCATCCTCATGAGCGCTTCGATCTTTGTATGGCTCCGCCCGCACCTGGGGCACATGGAAAGGCCGGTCATAGTCTACATCGCCGTCATCAGCCTCATGCTTTTTTCGGCCGTCTCCGTAGCCGCCAACCCAAACCTCTCCACCACCGGACGGTGGACGGCCTTTTCAGGGGCACTGCTCCTTTACGTTTCAGACCTGTTTGTAGCCCGGAACCGCTTTCTTGAAAAGGCATTCGTCAACCGTCTCATAGGGTTGCCAATGTATTATACCGGCCAGTTTCTGCTGGCCTTTTCGGTGGGTCTGTTCTAGTTCCTACAGTTGCGCAATACCTGCGATTTTTCCATCCCCCTATCAACGAATCAGGTAGGGAAAAATAACCTCAATACAGTCCTCCGGGCATTCCACCTGGCAGACGCCACAGTACCAGCAGTCGTCGGGATACCGTTCAAAAGGCTGATCTTTCTCGCCCATGGCCAGTACATGGCCCGGACAATGCTCCACGCAGGCCCCGCATCCTATGCAGCACTCTCGGTCAAAAGAAAGGTTCATGGCCGCTCCTTTTCGAGTAAAGGCCCATGGGGACCGGCTGTGATCAAGACGCGCGTTTTCCATTGGTTGTCATCTTTGTCCGGATAATCGACCCTCTCGTGATAAAGTCCAAAACGGCTCTCCGTTCGAAAGAGGGATGCCCTGGCAGCCATTCTTGCACAGAAGAGGCCGGCTTTGGCCTCGAAGACCTTCATGAGTTGGTGAGGATCCACAGCTGGAAGATCGTCCTGTTCGCGGGCCATGGAATCTGTTTCCTTCAGGAAACGTTCGAGCTTGCGAGCCGACTTGGGAGGTGCCACGTACTCGTTGACCAATCTCCTGAACTTGCATTCGAATTCCCGAACAGGCGCCTCCAGTGATCCTTTTCGATGACGTTTGATCAGGTTCTCAAGATTCTCCATCCGCTCATCCGTATCCGGAGATTCCGGACGCCGGGCCTTCCGCAGGGCAACCCGTTCCGCTACGGCTTCGCCCATGCACATGGCCCCTGCCAGAAACCCGTAAGGGTTGGCCAGGCAATCCCCCGCGGCGAAAAGGCCCGGCACACGTGTCTCGCCCCAGGCGTCCCCCACGAAACCGGCAAAGCCATGACCGCCGCACAGATACACTTCGGTCATGACGACCTCCACGGGATCGCTGCGAAGATCAATGCCCTTGTTCTCAAAGTACTCCCGCATGGTGGGACGTTCCACGTCAAAGACCGCACTCTCGATGAGATCTACGGTTTCCGGTGGCAGATGTGAAAACGAAAAAGCCACAGGCCCACGTCCGGCCTGTTCTTCTTCGATTATGGCACGGCCCCGAACGCCGGCAGTGGCCCTCTCCATGCGATCGGGATCGTATCGTTCCATAAAACGCTCCCCGAGGCCATTGACGAGCCAGGCCCCATGGCGGATAAAAGTGGACTGCCCCGCGCCATTGAAGTCCCGTGTCATGGAGGACTGGGCCGTGTATTCGAAGCCCGTAAGAGAGGCTCCCGCTTCGTATCCCATCTTCCAGGCCTCGCCGTTACACCAGGGGCAGTCAAAAGTACCGTGCAGGTAGCCGGTGTTGGAAAGGCCGATCCGGGCTGCACCACCGGTACAGAGAAGTACGGCCGGCGCCACAAAGGCCCCGGGCTTCCCGGATTCCAGGTCCAGGGCGATGGCCCCGCCGATCTTGTCTCCGTCCTTGATCAGATCCACAACCGGATTTCGATTGAAAATCTTGGTGCCGGCCTTTCTCGTTTCTCCGGCGATGATTTTCTTCAGCTCACCACGCATCTCGACCAGAAAGCGACCTTTCGGGTGAAACTGATTGACGATATAGTCACCGTCTTTGTCCCTGGGAAACGCCACGCCCCAACCCTCCAGGCGCTGAAGGATACTGAAAGATCGTTCGGCGATCACTTTGGAGATATCCGGATCGAACACGCCGTCGGCCACAATTTCCACGGCTTCAAGGTATTCTTCCACGGTCCCGATGTCCGGAACAACGACATTATTCAGGGCGTCCATCCCTCGGCCGGCCGCGCCGGAACGGGAGATCTCGGCCTTCTCCAGTATGGTGACCTCTATTTCCGGATTCATTTCTTTGGCCCGTATGGCAGCCATGCAGCCCGCGGGGCCACCACCGACGATGAGAAAATCCGTGTATACGGCATTCTGATCAATCATGGAGTTCCTCCAGTGTGTTTACAGATTATCCTGCTTCTAACCCTCTCCTCTTAACCTTTTCCGCCAGTCGTGCAACAGGGGAACAATCACGATAAGGACCGTCATGATGATAAGGAAAAGGGAAATGGGTCTTTGGAGAAAGATCAGGGGGTTTCCCTCGGAAATGCTCAGGGACTCCCGGAGCCGCTCTTCCAGGATTTCCCCCAGGACGACGCCCATGACCAGGTTGACGATGGGCCACTCCAGGCGGAGAAGGATATATCCCAGGGCACCCATGGCCACAGCCACGCCGGCATCGAAAAGTCGTGTGTTGACGGCATATATCCCCACCAGGGAAAGAACCATGATCACGGCTGCAAGGAGCGTGTTGGGCAGGCGAACGATCATGGCGAAAGGTCTCAGCCACAGGGCAAGCATGATGAAGGCGACCACGTTAATGAGAAACATGCTCAGGTACAGGGTGTTGATGAGGACAGGTTCCTTGACAAGGAGCAGTGGACCGGGATAGATCCCGTTGATGGTAAAAACGCCCAGGAGTACGGCGCTCAGCGCATCCCCGGGGATCCCCAACGTCAGGAGCGGAATCATGGCGCCGGCCGGCACGGCGTTGTTGCCTGCTTCGGATGCCAGGCACCCTTCCGGCGTGCCCTTCCCGAACTCCTCCGGGTGTTTCGAGGTACGTTTGACTGTTTCATAAGACAGAAAGGAGGCCAAAATGGATCCGGTTCCGGGAAGGAGTCCTACGAAGGTACCTATCAAACCGGACTTGAGCAGGCTTTTCCAATAACGAAGGGCTCCAAGGATCTTGCTGAAATCAAGGGTCCGATGGAAATCAGCCCTATGGTGTATCCGTCAGGACGGCTGGTGGCCACCTCGTTGGCGCCCAGGACTCCACTCCCGCCAGGATGGTTAGATTACCTTGACAGGAACACCCAATTCCTTGGACATGAGAAGGGCCATGGCCGTGGTCACCATCGTAGAGGGGTCATTTGCCGGAGGCCAGGGGATGACGATTCGGATAGGCTTTTTGGGCCACTTGGCCTAGGCCGTTCCGCCAAGCAGGAAACAGACGGCAACCATGATCACAAGAGACACTGAAAAAATTTTCTTAAGCATAGCATACCTCCTTGCGGGATGTTTCGCCTTCCCCTCACCCTTCGGCCAATTCCCCGGAAAGACCCCCTTTCCTACACCGATGGTACAGGCCTGCCCAGCAATTCCCTCTGCGAGAGGCGTGCTTGACAGACCGGGAAAAAGCTTGACGTTTTTTTGGTCTAACATTATATATATCATATTAAAAGTGTCAATTATTTTCTCGGGGCAATGATTCCCTGGTCATTTCACCGGATTGACCGGATGCCGGCTATATGTTATCACCTTTTCATCCACTTGTGGCCTTTTTCGTTTTGTCATCACGAACCTCAAATCCGACCCCGGCGGAAGGGGCAAAGGCATCTGTAGCCCCGGGAATGTATCCCCGTATGGGGATTATCGGGCCGGAACGCCGCAAGGGGCAGGAGTGAATGGTTCGGCAAGTAAAGCCCCTTTAGAAACTCTCCAGGAGAAAAAATGAAGCCTTTCAGATCCGTCAAACAAACCCGCATCTCCGAGGAGGTGGTCAACCAGCTCAAGGGCGCCATCCTTTCAGGGGACTATAAACCCGGCGAAAAAATTCCGCCGGAGCGCGAACTGACCGAGCAGTTCCAGGTCAGCCGCGTGGTGATCCGTGAAGCTATTCGAGAACTTGAGCTCACCGGATTCGTGCGAATCCACCAGGGCCCTATCGGCGGTGCCTATGTCATGGACCTCTCTTTCGACCACCTCAGCAATGCCTTTAAAGATCTTTTTCTGGCGAACAAGCTCTCGGCAACAGAAGTCATCCAGACACGCCTCCATGTCGATCCGGAGATTGCCCGGCTGGCTGCCCTGACCAAGGATGAAAAATCCATCAAGCGACTGAACCTGGCCCTGGAGGCTGAATTGAAAAAGGAACCCAACCACGATAAAAGGGTTGTCCGCCGCTTCGAGGTGGACCACCAGTTGGCTCAAATGTGTGGCAATCGCATCTACCAGGCCATTTCTAAGGCCCTTTTGGATCTGACCCGGGAAATCGTCCTGACAGTCAAACCCGACTCAACCGTCATTTTTAATCATGAAGAACATGTTGATATCGTCCGGGCTGTTTCAACAGGAAATGCGGAGGCTGCGGCCGATGCGGTCCGAAACCACATCCACACCATTGGCGACGGTCTCATCAAGCTGGAAAAAACTTACCGGAAACAAAGAGGCCTCGTAGCCTAGAGCAGAATGGGAGATTTTTTTTTGATAACACAATTCATGTTTTCAACCCAGTAAAATGCAGCCCCCCCGGACCAATGGAGGTAGAATCAAATGCGGAGCAAAGCAAGGGTTCTGGACAGCACAAGGAGGATATCATGTTTACGCTCATTCGTAACGGTCATCTTTACACACCCGATGAGAGGGGAAAGGCCGACCTTCTCGTGGCTGCCGGGAAGATCGCCAAGATCGCCGATCGGATCGATATTCCGGAAGGCCTTGACGTGGAAGTCGTTGAGGCGGATGGTCAAATCATCACCCCAGGGTTTATCGACCTCCACGTCCACATCATAGGCGGCGGGGGAGAAGGAGGACCTGCCACGAGGGTCCCGGAAATACAGCTCAGCCGGATCACCACCGCCGGGGTTACGACAGTGGTCGGTGTGCTGGGAACGGACGATGTAACGCGCCACCCCGAATCCCTGCTCGCAAAAGCGCAGGGCCTTGAACAGGAAGGTATCTCCGCCTACATGATGACCGGTTCCTACCAGTTTCCACCTCCCACCATCACAGGCTCGGTCAGGAAAGATATTGCCCTGATACCCCATGTGGTCGGAGTGGGAGAAATAGCCCTCTCGGATCACCGCTCTTCCCAACCCACTTTTGAAGAATTTGCCCACATGGTGGCCGAAGCCAGGTTCGGAGGGATGATCGGCAACAAGGCCGGCGTTGTTCAGGTCCATATGGGAGAGGGAAAGAGGGGCCTCGAATATCTTTTTCGATTGGTGGAAGAAACAGAGATACCCATTACCCAGGTCTTCCCCACCCACATCACGCGAACCCCGGAACTCCTCGAGGAGGCCATCAGGTTTGCCCGGATGGGTGGCCATATCGACGTGACCGTATCGGGGAAAAAACTGTCCTTTGGGACAAAAACAGGGGATGCCCTTAGGCAAATCCTGTCAAAAGATGTACCCATCGAGCAGATCAGCCTCAGTTCCGATTCCAACGGCAGCATGCCGGTTTTCGATGAAAAGGGATCCCTCGTGGGACTGGCCGTGGGGGAGATCGGAAATCTGATCGAGGAGTTTCGCGGTCTTGTAATGGAACAGGGTTTTCCAGTTCAGGACATACTGAAGTGTCTGACCTTGAACCCTGCCGGGAGGATAAAGAAAGGTCGGGACAAGGGCTCCCTTGAGACGGGAAAAGATGCGGACATTCTTGTCTTTGATCCCGACTGGACCATCGACCGGGTCTACTGCAAAGGGAAGCTCATGGTCTCCGGGGGGGAGGCCCTGGTCAAAGGGACATTTGAGTAAGACCTGTTGCCCCACATCATCAAGCGGATTCTTTCCGGATAACACCGTCAGTCACATCATATCGGAGGCCTTGACATGATGAATATCAAACAACTTGCCATGGAACATAAAGATCTACTGGTCAACACCCGTCGTGATCTTCATCGAATACCGGAAACGGCCTACACGGAAAGAAAGACTTCAGCCTATGTGGCGGATTTTCTGACACGACAGGGACTCCAGGTCCGGACAGGCCTGGCTGAATTCGGTGTCGTGGGCCTGATGGATACCGGCCGTCCCGGACCGACTTTGATGATCCGTGCTGATATGGATGCGCTCCCCCTCAAAGAAGAAACAGGGCTTGCGTTTTGCTCCACCCATGAGGGTTCCATGCACGCCTGTGGGCATGATGCGCATATGGCCATGTGCCTGGTGGCAGTCAAACTGTTTGAGCAGATCAAGGCAAAGCTCTGCGGAAAAATCAAGTTCCTCTTTCAGCCGGCCGAGGAAGGCCCCGGCGGTGCCAAGCCTATGATCGAAGCCGGGATAATGGAAAATCCCCGAGTGGACTATGCGATCGGATGTCATGTGTGGCCGGACATCCCGGAAGGGACTATCGGTGTAAGGGCCGGTCCATTTATGGCGGCCATGGACCGTTTTGACATAAGAATCATAGGCAAAGGGGGACATGGCGCCATGCCGCACCTGAGTGTGGATGCACTGGAGGTGGGCTGCCAGGTTGTCAGCGCTCTCCAAAGGATCATCAGCCGGCAGATCAATCCCCTGGCGCCTGCAGTGGTTACTGTGGGGAGCTTTCACGCCGGTACAGCCTTCAATATTATCCCCGGAGAAGCCGAATTGTGTGGAACGACGAGAACTTTTGACGTGGATCTCTGGCGTTCCTGGAAAGACCGTATGGAAAAAGTGGTCAAAGGTGTCTGTGAATCCATGGGTGCTGCGTATGAGCTCACTTTCAGCCCGGGCTACCCTCCCACAATCAATGACGAATCCATGGCCGATGTGGTCCGTCGCTGCGCCGCAGGAGCGGTAGGGCCGGAAAAGGTGGTCGAACCCCCTCAGACCATGGGAGGGGAGGATTTTGCGTTTTATCTGCAAAAAGCGAAGGGCTGTTTTTTCGCACTGGGTGTGGGAAGGGAAAACGGTTTTTCGGTACACCATCCCAAGTTCGATTTCAACGAAGACGTCATGGTCGCAGGCGTAGAGACGTATGGCAGAATCGGGCTGGAATTGCTGAAGAAAACCTAGCTTTTTCCACCTTCTTCTGCGAGGGTGGCGTAGATGTCATTGATGGCTTTCCTGGAAAATTGGGCCGCCGCCTGACTCATGGCTCGCGCAAGGGCTCTCGGCCCTCCCCCATTCAACCGGGCCCGGAATTGATAGCTCTTCTGGAAGAGAAGCCCCCCGCCCTCCCCGGGACGCCGGGCATGGCGCAACATCAAGGTTACGGAAAGAAAGGCGGTCCTGCCGCTTTCCTCCTCGAGTTCCAGAAACGCATCTACCATTCCACTGAGGACATGGGTGGCCTCCATGTACTCCCCCGAGCCGGTCACCACTTGAAAGAGCCGCGAATCCCTCAAATCACGCATCAGGAGGTATTCCAGCATCCGCGCCGGGCTTGAACGCCACCTGTGGTAAATATAGGCCTCACGGCTGAAATCCGCCGCACGGTACACCATCTGTCGCCCGGCATAATCGGGAGAGGCGCGAAAGAATTCGACCCTGATGGAATATGGCAGGCCTTTCAACTTTTCGAAATGGGGGGAAGGGTACTCGAGGGTGTACTGACGGATCTCTTTCACAGGCTGCGTCATCTGTGTGCAACCCGCCGACCACGACACAATGACAGTGGCCGCGACAATGATGATCCGTTTCAGGTGCCTCATGGTTCGTGCTCCGTTTCCGGTGGTCGGGGCGGAGTGGGTTTACCCAGAAAGAGTTGGGATGGCTGATCGGCAATGAGATTCAGAAAGCGATTGAGCGATACAGTCGCCTGGTTCAGATTGGTCATTGTCTCCTCGAAATTGTACTGAAGGGCCGAAAAACGGCCGTCCGCCTCTTTGAAAAAGGTATCGCTCTGACGCAGAACGATCTGGGCTTCCTGCAGACTGGATCGAAACTCGGACAGGGCCGCTTTTACAGCCGGTTCATTTGTTGCAATCATCCTATTGGCTCTGGCCACGGTTCGGGCGATTTCACCGGCTGCACGGTCTGCGGTGACCGACAAATGGTCCACCGATCGTGCGGCCTTCTCCACCGAGGCCAGGACACGGTCCCATTTCGCCTTGTCAAGTATCTCCTCAAGGTGATTAAGGGATGCCAGTATGCCTTTTGAGACTTTCCCGATTTCCGCCTGACTCGCCACTTCATGAATATCATCCATCATGAAAGACAGTTTTCGGGAAAGATCCTCCAGATTGACGCTTTTCAGTTTGTTCAGGATTTCGCTCACGTCCCCCATGAATTGCTTGATCTGAGAAGGCCTGGTGGACATGAGGGGATAGGGCGGTTTGAAGCTGATTTTCGGGCTCAGGTCCGCTTCTCCAGGCTTTCTGCGATTCAGGTCTACAAACACGCTTCCCGTGATTCCCACACTCTTGAGTTGCGCCACCATCTGGGTGATCTTCTTGATTCCGGGGTCGATTTCCAGCACAACCTCTATCAGGGTAAAATCGGGTGCAACCCTCAGGCTGTAAACGCGGCCGACGGATACGCCTTGGTACTTCACAGGAGAATCTTTGCTCAGCCCCTGGACGGACTCGTCAAAATAGGCCGCACATAGCTGCCCTCTTTCCAGGTAGTGGGACATCCCCAGCCAAAGGACGATCGCAACGGTGAGGACGAATCCAATGACCACAAAAAGACCGACCGTGAATTTTGTCTTCGTAGATGCCATAGGCTATTGTATGCTACCGCATTTCCATGGGTTGGCGGTGGAAAAATTGTCCGACGAGGCCGTCCGGACGCGTTTCTTTCAGGACCCGTGGATCGCCTTCAACAACGATCCCCTTGACTGATTCGTCCAGCATGATTGCCCGCTGGGCGATATTCATCACACTCTCCAGTTCATGCGTAATCATTATCGTGGTGGTGCCTTTATCCGTTGTGAGACGCCGCACCAGGTTGTCCATCTGGGCAGCGGTCGGGGGATCAAGGCCCCCGGTGGGCTCATCCAGGAAGAGGAAATCGGGGCTGAGGGCAATGGCCCTTGCGAGTCCCGCCCTTTTTTTCATCCCGCCACTGAGCTCCGACGGAAAGTAGGATGCGTAATCTTCCAGGCCCACCATACAGAGTTTTATGCGGACCAGATCCCGGATCGCACCCTTCGGGAGTTCGGTATACCGGGCAATGGGGAGTGCGATATTTTCGCCCAGGGTCATGGATCCAATCAAAGCACTACCCTGGAAGAGGACTCCGATGCGTTTCAAGAGGGCCTTTCGCTCTTCTTCGCTGCATGAGGAGATGCTCTGTCCGGCGATAATGACCTCCCCTTCACTGATCGGATCAAGGCCGATCATGTGGCGTAGGAGCGTGCTCTTGCCACATCCGCTTCTGCCAAGGATGGCCAGGATTTCCCCTTTGTACACCTCAAGGGACACGTTGTCCAGGACCACATGGTCCCCGTAGCGTGCCACAAGATTCCTGACCTGGATAATGGCCTCTTTCCCCATGCCCTTGCCCCGTCACCAGTAGCTTCGCATAACAGCAAAAACGGAATCGAAAAGGATAATCAGGAAAATGGATGTCACGACCGCAGAGGTGGAGGCGTGTCCAACGGCCGACGCACTTCCCCGCGCCTGGAAACCACGCAGACATCCCACCCAGGAAACCAGGAAAGCAAAAATCACGCTCTTGAACATCCCCCACAGGACATCGAAAAGGGTCAGGGTCTCAAGGGTCTTGGAGATATATCCCCCCACGGTCAAATCGAGCATCCCTGTGCCCACGACAAGTCCCCCGGCAATGGCGAACAGGTCTGAAAAAAGGGTCAGGATCGGTACCATCACCAGAGACGCCACCACGCGGGGGAGCGCCAGAAACTGAACCGGATCGAATCCCATGGTTCGCAAGGCATCGATTTCCTCGGATATCTTCATGGTCCCTATCTCTGCGGCGTATGCCGAACCCGACCTCCCGGCAACGATGATGGCGGTCATGATCGGACCCAGTTCCGAGACCATGGCCAGGGCGACCAGTGATGCCACGTAGATATTGGCCCCGAACTGCCTGAGTTGAATGGAAGACATGAAGGCCATGATCAGTCCGAGGAGAAAACTGATCAGCGCGACGATAGGCAGGGCATCAACGCCGGTGGTCTCCATTTGTTTGATCCCGTCTTCCCAGCGCAGCCGGCGGGGCTTGATAAGGAGGGCTGACAGTGACATGAGGACATGTCCGAGAAAGGAGAGAGCAAAGCGCGGATCCGACAGGTCCCGGATAGCCGACTCTCCCAACCGCACGATAATATTAGAGGATCTATCTCTTTCCGGTCGTCCGGAGTATGTCTCTTCCCCCTTGCATAACAGGTCAAGCATTTCTTTCACCCGGCTCGGTGCGCTCACCACGCGAATTTTCACTCCCCTCCGGGACATGTCCTGTCTCAGCTTCATGAGCACGAGCAGCCCCATATCATCAATATGAGAGACGCGCGCCAGGTTGAGCGTCAATGTGCCGGGTGACTTTTTTTTCACCTGTTCCGGAAGGTTTCGAAAGAGACGGGTAGCCGATTCAGCATCAATATTACCGGTGAAGTCTACCAGAAGGTCATGTTCCTCGCCTTCAACCAGCCGGTAATCCAAGGATTCTTCGACTAAGGTATGGGTCATAGTGTTTCCAGGAAAGGAAGCCGAAAATCATATTTTTCGGATTTCGGCAGTGGAGGCCTAAGAGCGAAGCAAAGTGACCCCTGTCCATAACACCTCGTGTTCAATACCCTTTTGCTGGACGAAAGTATAGGGGAGATGGTAGGGTGTGTCAAGGCAGCAGCCGCATTATCGGGCTTGTACCGCTATCCCCCGGAGGAAATATTCTTATGCAACTAACGGCAAATGGCCGCGCACTCCACGAATCATCCATCATTATCGACGGACTCCAGATCAGTCAATGGGGTGAAGCAGTGTTTCGTAACAATCGGAGGGGTGGGCTGACGGCCGTTTCCGCCACACTGGCTGTTCATGAAGGATTCCGGCGGACCATTGAAAACATTGCCGGATGGTATGAGATGTTTGAAAAGTACGCCGAACTGATCATGCCTGTCACGAATACGTCCCATATCCTCGAGGCAAAGCAATCCGGAAAAACAGGTTACATCTTCAGCTTCCAGAACACCTCTCCCATTGAGGATGATCCGGGGCTCTTGTCCATCTTCCATGCCCTCGGCGTACGTGTCATCCAGTTGACTTACATGCAGGCCAATTATGCCGGCCATGGGTGTCTCGAGCGGATCGACTCGGGCCTGACCAACTTCGGGCTGGAAATTATCGAAGAGATGAACAGACTGGGGATTCTCATTGATCTTTCCCATGTGGGGTATCAGACCACCATGGATGCGGTGGAGGCATCACGGAAACCCCTTGCCTTTACGCACGCCAATCCCAGGAGCCTGTGGGACCACCCTCGAAACAAGAGCGACGAACAGATCCGGGCGGTTGCCAGGAAGGGCGGAATCATCGGGGCGAACATCTTTCCTGCTTTTCTGCCCTCCGGCAACGACGCCACCATCGAGGAATATATCGATGTCATCGACCATCTGGTCGGCTTGACAGGCATCGAACACGTGGCTGTGGGAACGGACTTCACGGAATACCAACCACGGGCGTTCTTTGACTGGCTTCTGACCGGTAAGAGCAGGAAGGGTCCGATCATGGAGCTCGATCATCCCCTCAAAAACCCGAAAGGTATTCAGAGTGCAACAGATTTTCCAAACATCACCCAGGCCCTGCTGAATCGTGGATATTCCGATTCCGACACAAAAAAGATTATGGGCGGGAACTGGTTGAGACTCTATGGAGAAGTCTGGGAGGACTGAGCTTTCCCGGCAGAAAGGAATTCATTATGACTTCAAAAGACCCGAGCCTGATAAAATGCCGCGAGATCGAGGGTCTCATTGCCGTTCCCCTGATCAGGGGCTTCATGGAGGAATGCGGCGGGGAAAAAGCCATGGATCGTGCCGGAAGGGTTATCCAGGACCTTGCCCGGGAAGCAGGACGCAAGGCTGCTGAAGGATTGGGTTCCAACAGCCTGACGGATCTGGTATCCTTAATGGAATCCTGGTCTGAGGGAGGACTCCTCGTGGAGGAGATTCTTGAAAAAACCGACAGGACCTACTTCTTCAACGTCACACGCTGCCGCTATGCGGAGCTCTACGAAGAACTCGGGATCAGGGAGTTCGGCCACACCCTTTCATGCTGCCGCGATGAGCCTTTTGTCAGGGGCTTCAATCCCCTCATCAAATTCGAGCGGACGCAGACGATCATGGAAGGCGCACCTATCTGCGATTTCCGCTTAACCCTGGCGTAACAGGGTTGGAATCACCGGGACCTTCCCACCCGATCTCACCCAGGTCCACACGCCCGGTTTTGTCAAACCAGACACCTTCCGCTTCGAGGAGGACCCGCTGGATCCTTGCGCCGTCCCCTTCGGAACGGACACTGATCATGCCCTTGCTGTTGATCACCCGGTGCCAGGGGACATCGCTTTCATGAGGAACGGCAGCCATGGCGAACCCCACCATCCTGGGTGTGCAGTGTTCCATAAAACGCGCGATCTGGCCGTAACTGGCCACCCGTCCTTCCGGTATCAGGCGAACGAGGTCATAGATCAGACTGAACCGGCTTTTTGCTGGTTTTCGGTTCCTTTGCCAAGGGATTCCACCTGGTTTGTGACTTGCTTTCCCTCTCGCCATCGATGATGTGAATGCTCCCCGCACAAGTGATCCCCCAGACTTGTCCCGCCACAGACGGAAGATTGCGAAAATAGCCATGTATGGATGGAAACTGGCTTGAGCCTGCCCCAATTCGATATTTACAATCAATCGTAAAGCAAGATGGATGAATACACAACAGCCTTGTTGATTATCTGAAAACTTACATGGTTCATGTTTTCGGTGAAATTATTCTGGCACTTCATTTGCATCCTTTAACCTCCGCCCCAGGACGGCGTTGATAGAATTCCTTACCCCTTCAGGGTTGCAGGTAAACGTCCCTGACATCTGCAAATCAGCAGGCAAAGGGCTATCACGCCGTTCGGCAGACGTTTACCCGGGTTCCTGAGAATGCTTTCATGATGCCGTGCAGTGCTGAAAAGAGAAGGCGGCTGTATACTTAATCATACAGAATGACAGACGGCCATTGTCTGTTTCAGTTCTGCACTTAACGCTAAGGAGGCGCTTATGTCATTTATAAAAATGCTCAATATCTGGCCGGATTATTCGTTTGCCAATATTCTTTTCTGGTTTCTGGTCATCACCGTCTTACCCTATTTTGCGCGATCCACGGCTCACCAAGCCTTGATCTCTTTGAGCAGGGTGATGCACAGCAGTTTGAGGCTCATGTCCCGTTCCCTTCTGCTGGCGGAACAAAGCGTGGTGCGCCGGAACAGGGAAGTGCTGTTCACAGCCGGCCTGGAGTCTGCCGAGCGCTCCATTGAGCGTGAATTCCAGCGTGTGGACGTGGTCGTAAAGAGGGATCTGAGCAGCTTTCCAATGGTGCAGCGTAATCTGTCCGACCAGTTGGCCACATTGGAGGAAGATTTTAAGAAAAGCTCCGAACTTCCGGTCCTGCCGCCTGTCTGGATTAAAGCGGTTGAAGCTGTTGCGCAGATTCCGTCGGACAAGGATTCTTCCATTGCGGAAATTCTTGGGGAAATTCATAAAACCACGGAAAACCAGTACAAGCTCACCATGGAAGAATACAGAAAATCATCCTCAGACAGAAATACCGTGCTCAGCAAGATGATGCCCACCTGGCGAAAGGTGGGGGAAACACTCGAACAGGTCGGCAAGAAATTTACCGGATTGCAGGATCGAGCCCGTGTGATCGATACCCGGCTGGATGAATATGACCAAATACGGCTTCAGACCGACAAGGCTGCCCGTATGCTGACCTCTTCCTCGGCAACCCAGTTTTTTATTTCCGCATTTGTACTTCTCATTGCCATCGGCGGCGCCATTATCAATTTTAACCTCATCGCTTTGCCCATGTCCGAGATGGTAGGCGGCGGCAGCTATATCGGCGCCTTTAAGACCTCAAACGTGGCCGCCCTGGTGATTATTTTTGTTGAGATCGCCATGGGCCTGTACCTGATGGAATCCTTAAGGATCACCAGCCTTTTTCCCATCATCGGGCAAATGGACGACAAGATGCGCGTGAGGATGCTTTGGATCACGTTTTTCATCCTTCTTATTTTGTCCATGATCGAATCATCCCTGGCCTTCATGCGGGACCACATTGCCTCGGACATGCAGGCCCTTCGCCAATCCCTTGCCGGCATTGAAGCCGACAAAACTCCAAACAGCTGGATTCCCACTGCCGGGCAGATGGTCATGGGGTTTATTCTCCCCTTTGCCCTGACTTTTGTGGCCATACCTTTGGAGTCTTTTGTCCAGTCTTTCAGGACCGTTGCCGGAATCACCGCAGCCACGCTGTTGCGATGGGCCGCTTTTTTACTACGCCTTCTGGGCAATATTTTCCAATACCTGGGTCAATTTATGGTGCATCTGTACGATTTGATCATTTTTCCGGCCCTTTGGATTGAAACCCTGATCCTCAGCCGGCGAAAGGAAATCAGTGACATTGAATTGGTGGGAGAAAAGGAGGCGCAATGAAAAAAACATGCTATGTTCTGATACTGGTTATCGGGCTGGTGTTTACCAACTGCACGGACACTACCAGCCGGGCAAAAGGCGTGTTCATGCTTCTCGATACATCCGGCACCTATAACGTTGAGCTGAAAAAGGCCCAGTCCATCATCAATTATCTGTTGGGAAGCCTTGAATCAGGGGACTCATTGGGGGTGGCCAGGATCGATTCCGGCAGTTTCAGTGAAAAAGACATTATCGCCAAGATCACCTTTGACCGGCGACCTTCTGCCGCCAACAACCAGAAACGGAAGTTCCGTGACACCATAGACGCTTTCGTGGCCGGGGCAAAAAGCAGCTCTTACACCGACATTACCGGCGGGATTGCCCAGGCCGTGGATTATCTCAATGAAACCAATGCCGGCCGGAAATATATCCTGATATTCTCTGATCTTAAAGAGGAACTTGCCAAAGGGCAACTGCGTGATTTCCCCCTCAAGATGGAGGATTTTAAGGTGGTAGCCCTGAATGTGACCAAGCTGCGTACGGACAACATAGACCCGCGCCACTATTACAGCCGGGTGGAGGACTGGAAAAGAAGGGTTGAAGAGGGTGGCGGTGAGTGGAGAGTAATCAACGACCTGGAACGGCTGGATACCCTCATCAACTGGTAGGACGAAAAAATATAGACTCATCTTTCAGGCTTCCCTGCCCTTCAGTGTGGAAGCTTGATTTATGGGTATGATTCGGGATCAAAACCGATCAGGCGGGCTTCTATTTCTTGAGTCTCTTTTGCACGGCTTCACTTTCCAGTTCGCGGATG
Source organism: uncultured Desulfobacteraceae bacterium (assembly GCA_964404085.1). Classification (GTDB taxonomy): domain Bacteria; phylum Desulfobacterota; class DSM-4660; order Desulfatiglandales; family Desulfatiglandaceae; genus CAYUCJ01. The sequence continues at coordinate 22,002 of CAYOIU010000006.1, forward strand.
GCATTGGAGGCGATCCAACGGGCGGGCTTGGCATCGATCTCTTTGATCTCTTTGGCCGCCTTTATTGCCGCCCGGTTAAGGTCCGGATTTCGTTTTCCGATATTTCTGAGTGCCCAATTCACGGCCTTTTTGACAAAATTCCGATCATCCGTTGCCCCGCGCTTGATGACCGGAAACAGCGCGATAAATTTCTCGTCTTCCGCCTCTTTGTCGTGCCAGGCCAGGCAGGCGATGAGTGCATAGGCGGTCCGTTTCACAAACTCCTCTTCGCGCTCGGACCAGTCGTGGATCTTCTTCATCACCATAGGGGATTTTTCGAAGAGGTTCATGCACACCTGATCGCAGACATCCCAGGAATCAAATCCCTTTACCCAGCTCTCCATCTGTTTCTCGGTAAGTATCTCAGGATCACCAACCATCCCCGCCACTATCCGTGCTTCAGGTATCCCGGTCTTCCACAAGTCAAGGGCGAGGGGATGGTCCTTTCCGATCTCTTTAGCCAGTTTGCGCATGTGGGGGACCGATACTCCCAGTCTCTTTACAGCGCTCATCCCGAATTTGGCCATCCCTTCCACATTCTCAGGTTTGGCCTTGACCTTGAGTTTCTCTATGACCTCTTCCACGTTAAACGTGTTTGGATTCTTAGCTCTCACTTTCCAGAACCACGATAGAATTTGCAATGAGGGATACTGAATGGACGGTGGGTACGTGTATAAATAATAGCAAAAGCAAATCAAGCTTTTAATTTTTTTCTAACAGCGTTCCCATTCAACTCCATTTTTTTAATCGATCAAGAATAAGGACTGATCAGTCAAACCGTGTAATACTCCCGCTGAAACGCTTCCAATTAACCAACGTTTGATACCGGAAAGCCCACGTTTGCCCATGATGATGGTGCCGTATTTCTCTGTTTTTATGACCTCCAGGAGGGCTGAAACCACATTGTCTTTGGCAGGAATACGTTGCAAGTGATAGCTCTCGTCAAGACCGACGACCTTTTTGAGCCGCCTCCACCGCTGCTCAATTGAACTGGCCTGATTGGTCAGGACATGAATGAAATTTATATTGAAACCTGTTTTGCCGATATAGGTCCGGCGTAAAAACAGCAGCACCAATAAAGTAGTGGCTGAAAGATCAACAGGTACCAAAACTTCATTTTGCTGATGACTTGAGCCGATAAGGCCTATTACCTTGGCACGTTCTTTATACAGGAGTCGTTCCCGCCAGGCCTGACTCCGGTTGCGGCCTATAAGTACCACGCCATGATTGCCCCTTTCTATCTCACTATGTACCTCCCTATCATAGGTTTTTCGTGCTGCCCGGACCACTCGATTCAAAGTCGCGTCGCTATAGCCAAGACGGTTCAACGTGCCATTGCACCATTTGACAAAATCCTCTCGCGCTTCATTAAAGGATTCGTCTTCTATGTCAGGCTGAAGAAACAGAACAGTGGGCGAGATCGTCGTCGAGATATTTTTACGATCCGGTAAAAAGAGTGGTAAAGATCTTCTGTACAGCTTCAAATCGTCGATATCTGATGCAACCCATAAGCCCTTGTAGCTTCGTGTAAGGAGTTTGCGCTCAAGAGCAGTTCTCTCCTGTAATAATTCGGGCCAACGCCTGCAGTTGAAACCTTGTTCCAGAACAACTTGTTTCAGGCACCAGTTACAATTTAGGCAGGTCGTTATTTTTCGAGTCTGATCCGCTGCCTTTTTCACCCACTGAAAGTCGGCTCTCAGAGGCCGCCCCAACCCAATCAAGTCTGCCACTTCGTTCTTGAGCAATCTGTTGGCCAGTGATGGATTGATAACTCTCCCAGATATGATCGTCGGGATACCAATCTCACGCGTAAGATCCGCCATTTCTTGTCGGAGATAGGCAGGTCTGGCCATTTGTTTTTTCGCAATTGAAGAAAATATAGAAATGTAAGAACCTGCCGAGGCCGAAAGATAAGCGACCCCTTCCTTCTCTAACATTTTGGCAAAAGCCAACGCCTCTGTGGGTTCGATGCCACCCGGCACCCATTCTCTGATCACAAGCCGGAAGCCTAAAGAAAAGTTCTCAGGAGTCCTTTGTCTAATTTCTCTAATCACGGCTAGCGGAAAGGCTGTACGCCCCCGAAAGTCACCACCGAAGCCGGATTGGATCTTATTGGTAAAGGACGACAGAAATTGGCAAAGCAAATAGCCGTTTGCTCCGTGGAGCTCGATCATATCGAAGCCAGCCTGGTAAGCCCGAAAAGCTGAATCCCCGAAACTGGCGATGATCCTCTCCTGTTCTTCGGCTTTCATGCCTCGTCTCCATGTATTGACCTGATTCAAAAAGTAACGCGTAAGCCCGAAACGTTTTTCCAATGGAAAAAAGTTCATGAAATCCTTCAATGAAGCCAAGTTGAAGGTTAGATTTGAGCTATCTAAGGGAGAAGGCAGAAGTGGCTGATCGGTCTTGGCAAATCTTCCGGCATGATTAAGCTGTAGACAGGCGAGGGCACCGCTCTGCTTTATGGCCCCGGCCAGTTTGGCCAAACCGGGGATGAATTCATCCCGGTCAACCCTGAGATTGTATTTGGAGACAACTCCATCCGATGCTACTGCCGCGTTAGCCACGACAACCAGAGCCACACCCGAGTTGGACAGCCGGGTGTAATGTTCGATTAACAACGAGCTAACTTGACCTTCCGGATGAGCGTACCCTGTAAACACGGGCAATGCCACCAGCCGATTTTTTAGGAGGTGAGGCCCTAGCCTGAAAGGGCTCAAAATGGGTGGAAATTCCACCACCGGTGTAGTTCCTTTTGGATCCACGCCAATCCCTCTAACGAACTTTTCAGGAAATTGAATTATCTGTCTTGATGTAACCGTAAAAAGTCCGTCCCCGGGCCGTGACCTCAGGGCCGAACGGCTCCTCACACCATGCGAGCTTACGAGGCCCCCTCGCAGGCGCATGCTGGAAGTCATCAACTTTGAAGCATTACTGAATAATTGCCCCCAAGGCTTTCTCTAAATCAGCTATAAGATCTTCACTATCCTCAATACCGACGGAGTAGCGTATTAAACCCTCCGGGATACCCATCGCCGCGCGTTCCTCAGCGGTACACTCTACATGGCTGGTAGTAGCCGGTGGCCCGACAATGGTCTCTACTGCCCCTAAATTGGCAGCTGCATGAGCATAGCGCAGTTGCGGTAGAAATCGCCTTACTGCTTCTAAGGTATTCTCCTTCAACTCAAAACTGAGCACCCCGCCAAAACCACGCATCTGCCTGCGAGCAATCTCGTGTCCTTCATGTGATTCCAAACCGGGATAAAAGACTTGCTCAACCGCTGGGTGTGATTCCAAAAACCGAGCAACCTTAAGAGCACTCTCGTTTTGCTGCCGAATTCGCAGATGAAGTGTCTTCATGCCGCGTAACAAAAGGTAAGCCGCCATTGGATGTAGGGTTGCCCCGTTGATTTCGCGGTAATGATAAATTTGCTCGATTAGTTTTTTCTTACCACAAATCACAGCACCCAGTGCATCGGCGTGTCCGCCCAAGAACTTGGTAGCACTGTGCAGCACCAGATCTGCTCCCAATTGCAATGGGTTTTGATTGATTGGTGTTGCAAAGGTATTGTCCACAATGACAATAGCACCAACCGCGTGAGCCGCCGTCGTCAGGTGAGCCAAATCCACTACTTTCACGGTTGGATTGGTCGGGCTTTCCAAATATAGCACCTGGCAGCCTTTTGCCACCTCTGCCTCAATCGCTTCGTGATCGGTGGTATCACACAGAGTTGCTTCAATCTGAAAACGGGGCAGAAACTCGATGAAGATCTTGTTGGTGCCACCATAGGTATCTTTCACCGAAACAACTCGATTGCCGGGGGACAGGAGGGTAAACAAAGCGCTGCTGATGATGCCCATACCAGTCGCAGCGCTGGTAGCTGCTTCTGCACCTTCAAGCTGTCGCACTTTCTCCTCAAAAACGTGCACAGTAGGATTGGTATTTCGTCCATAGATATGCCCCGATTTTTGACCCAGTGCCACATGCAGCCACTCATCGACATTCTTGTACCCAAAGGAGACACTGTGAACCACAGGTACCTGAGTAGCGTTCTGCATTAGATATTCCTCTTCACCTGCCCAAACACAAAGGGTTCCTGGATTCAGATCTTGACTGGAAAGCATTTTCCCTCCTTCAACGTATAATGTGGAACTCACCTGCTCCTGCTCTTTTTTCTTGCCTCTTCCAGCCATCCAATGCGCACTTCGGTTCCTGCTTCGAGATCCCGAAAGTATGGCTTGATGTCAAGGACCGGCGTCCCATCGAGGATGTCCAGGTCCATGATCGACAGCTCGTTTTCGTGAATGGCTAAGAGGCGAACGATTGAAAGGCCAATAGGATTCGGGCGCCTCGGTGATCTTGTGGCAAAGAGTCCCCGAAGTTGGGTATCAAGGGAGGGAACGACCTTCAGACGGTATCCAGTAGATCTGTGAAAATGACACAGCAGAATGATGTGGGAGAAACCGTCCAGGTCATCCAGGCCTTCCGCGAAATCGGGAAACACTTCAACGCTCCCCGAAACACCCTTCCCTAGTGAAGGCTGAAACGGAATTTTATCGCCTTCTGTGAAGGGACTGTGAACAATGCCTATGGGTTGATATTCAATCTTCATTTCAAAATACCGGGCGCGAATAAAATTTGTGAAAACCCATTCTCACGGGCGCTGCCGGGCGGGCTGGTCTTGGCTTGTCTTATGATTACTTTAGCGCCGGATACCCTGTCAACTTCGTTTTTTACCAGCATCCTCCATTTTACAATTTAGGTTTTCCTTGACTTGACAACTACAAGAAATGATATCTGTAGTATTAACGGAAGTTGGATATCTCAATGTATTTGTATTACCTATCATATTGAATTAAATTCACTTCCAACCAGTAACTGTCAAGAGAAAATAAGGATCTCAACGACAGGAGCCATGTAGGGGGACTGGGTGAGGGGGAAAGAGCTATGAACACGGAGAAGGAATTGTCGGATATGAAAAAATTGGAGCGGTTGCTCCCCTACTGGATAAACCATAATGAGCAGCATATGCTCGAACATGAAAAATGGAAGAGCAAGGCAGAGGCAGTTGGATTGAAAGGGGTTGCGCGGGAATTAGAAAAGGTCATTGCTCTATCACGACAAGCAAACAGCCATATCGAACTGGCCCGCAAACTCATTGAAAAAGAGAAACGGACCGCACCTACTGAAAAACCCGAAAGAAGGAAAAAGAGTGACAGGGGAGAAGAGGCCAGACCTCAACAGGATCTGGAAGATTACCGGTTCAAGCCCATCGGAGTTATTCGGACACCCTATTTGGACAGTGCACCTTACCAGCCCGTGGCAAACGATGAAGGGGAGTTTCGTCTCTGTGTTGATCCATCTTACGCGGAGGGTTTGCAGGATTTGGACCGGTTTCGTTATATTTATGTCCTCTATTTGATCCATCGCATAAAGAAAAAACTCTCCATGTCCGCCTCGCCTCCCTGGACACCGGGGAAAAAAGTGGGCCTTTTTGCCAGCCGGTCACCTGTGCGCCCGAATCCACTGGGGCTGAGCATCGTGGAGGTCAGGCGCGTCGTGGGCAATGAGGTCTTTACCTCGGGCCTGGATGCCTTTGACGGTACACCCCTGCTTGATATCAAGCCCTATATCAAGGACCTTGACAGCAAGGATGATGCGAATTACGGATGGGTGGAAGACCTTGAAGATCGCGATCATTTGATCCTGCACATCAAGGGTATTCCGCACGAATATTGATGAAGAGAGTATGAGAAACTTCAGAAGAAAATACTATGATGCGTTTTCAAAATACTATGATCGCTTTGTGGCTCTCCATTCCCGTGATAACCAGGGCGGATTGAGGAAATTTCTTTCCAGCATGATTCCTGTCAGGGAAGGGGATTCCGTCTTGGACCTGTGCACCGGAACAGGGACAGTATTGCGGTATCTTCGACAAAAGGTGGGAAAAGGTGGGCGCGTTGTGGGAATCGATTTTTCACGGGGTATGCTGGAGGTGTGCAGGATGAAAACAAGGGGCTACACAAATGTTGAGATACTGGAATCAGACGTGGCCTATCTCCCTTTCAAAGACGATAGCTTTGACGCTGTGACCTGTTCTCATGCCTTCTACGAGCTGAAAGGCAAAACGCAGGAGCGAATGTTGGAGGAAACGGTGCGGGTTCTCAAGCCCGGGAAATCATTTCTCATGATGGAACATGACCTGTCGGAGAATCCTGTGATCAGAACCCTGCTCTATATTCGGCTCCTGTCGATGGGCGCCAAGAGGGCTTTGAACACCCTCAAACATGAAAAAGAAACCCTGGGGGAACATTTCACTTCTGTGGAAAAATTGGAGACGCCGACCGGAAGATCCAAGATCATGGTCTGCCGGAATTAATCATTACTCTATTTCAATAATCCGTCCCACCCCGCCTTCCACATATTTTTCAGGATAAAGCGATTTAATCATGGATTTGTACTGGGTGCAGTGTGTTGGACAGACTATTTCCAGGCCCTTGACCAAATCGAAATCGCTGAACCCATGTAACCCACCGACCAAGGCAAAAGGTTCCCCAAACGCAGAACACATTCCCAGAATATGGCCAACTCCAGGATGAGAACAGCCGACAATGACCACGAGACCTTTTTTTGTTCTTATTGCGAGAGATTGCTCGATCCCCATGAGTTCCCCAGTGGAGTAGATATCTTCCTGGAACATCACCGCAGTTTTGACCTTTACAACCTCCTTGGCACCAGACGGTTCGGGGAATGAGGCAGGGATATAGACCTTGGTCGGGTTTGTTGAAAGTATGGCCTGGAGCCCCCCGGCATGATCCCGATGAGGATGAGATATAAAGATTTCATCAATGTCGCGGGGATCAATATTAAGCATCTTCATGTTGTGAAGAAGTATTGCTCCATTTCCTCCCGTATCAAAGAGAATCTTTCTATGGTTTAGTTCAACAAAACAGGAAAAGCCCCAGTCAGGTTGGAGCTCCTTTTCCCGAACGTTGTTATCATAAAGGATGGTGATTCTCACGGAATCATACCTCTCTTCTTGCAAACTTCACTCTTTTTCTTGAGGGCTTTCTCCGCCGGGTGACTACAAACCAGTAAATGCCAATATTCGCAACCACGGCAATCCCCCCAAGGATCCACTGCGTTTTGATCGTGAGGTTTTGTGGATAGATGATCGGAACCAGGTAGTGTTCCGCAAAACCACCCTGATACCCCTCTGAACCTCCCGCAAAGCGAAGTCGATTTTCCAGTGGCGTGAGAGGACAAATCCAACCCTGAAACTCCATGAGAGCAGCCCATACCACTGCAGGCAGGTGAACGAAAAGGCACCATTTTCTCCACAGACCAAGAAACCCACCGAGCATGGCGTACACTATGAAAGCGAAATGAAGAGTGATAACGAGATCTGCCAGAATTCCATACTGCATTCTTGGATCGTTCCCTGATGCCCGAGAAGATGACTAGATGAAGATCTCCCGGTGTCTTTCAATTCACATGGATGAGCAGATCAACCACCAAGATACGCTGCAGCCTTGCCCCCCGCCTGAATACCCGAAGCGATACAGGGACTGATTCCCCCGGCAGTTGTGCCGGCCCCCACAAGGAAAAGCCCTTCGATGCCCGATGTAAAGGCGCTGAATCGACCGGGTCCCATCTGGTCAGGCGTCTGCTCCGGTCCGTAACATCCTCCCCGGACCGCGTTGACCCAGTACTCATTGGAAAGAGGCGTGGCAAACTCAACATGGTCCAGATGCTCCGAGAGCCCGGGGATGTACTTTTCCGCAGCCTCTATGAGGCGCTCGCCGATCCTGTTCTTGAAATGGTCGTATTCTTCGCCCCGTTTCATGGAAGGTCTGTGTGCCCATTTTTCGAAACTCTCATAGTCGACCATCGTGATGAGCTCGACGTTGTGGCGACCTTGAGGGGCGTGGCCGCCTTGGGGATCCTTTACTGATGGACTCGTTATGAGGAACCCGGGTACATTTTCCTGGAGGTGTGAACCGCTTCCCGTTTCGTACAGCCTGTTCATATCAGTGTCATCGTAGTGATGGATATTGGCGTCCGTTATTCCGAGAGAAGGAAGGTCCAAATCGGTGCCGATGAACGCGTAGAAAGCACCGATAGACGGCCGCAAGCGCGTGACCTTTTCCATGGTCTTGGGCGGCACCACTTCAGGATTTACCAATTGGGCCAGGGTAAAGACCGGATCAACATTGCTTATGACGACCTGCGCGGTAAACTGCTCTCCAGGTTCCGTCTCTACGAGAAATCCCTGCCCTTTTCTGTCAATCCTGACCACACGTGCCCTTTTCCTGGTCTGGGCCCCGTGTTCTTTCAAACCGTTCAGAAAGGCATTCCGAAATGCACCGCTTCCCCCCTTTGGATAGTAAGCACCATTGAGGTGACTACCCAGCACGGCCAGGGCAATGATGGCCGAGGCCTTTGCCGGAGGCAGGCCGTAGGTGCCGGAATGGGCGGCCAACACGGCTTGCAGACGCTTGTCTTTTGTCACATTATCCAGGAGGTCCTGGTAGGTTGCACGGCCATACTTCAGCATCACGGGATGTTTCATCAGGAAGCCCAGCATCCCTAGAGTTCCCCCGCTTCGTGATGTCGAGGCATTCATTGCCTTGAGCATCTTGTCAAGCACATCGAAATACTTATTTATTCCGGCCTCTTCCCCGGGGAACTCCTTTATGAGCCTTTCCCTGTAACGTTCCTTGCCTTTGCACAGAACAAATTCGAAGTCCGGGAAGATATAACGGTCAAAGCCGTCCGGGTCAAGCTCCACAAAATCCAGGCTGTCAACGATACCCAGCCTGTCCAGCAGACGCCAGAAATACTCTCCCCTGCCAAGCTGGCCCAGGTAATGCAACCCCGTGTCGAACGTATAGCCTCCCCGACGGAATGGGTTCAGATATCCACCAAAATCAGGCATCGCCTCAAGAAGAAGGACAGAAAATCCCTGCTTGGCAAGAGTGAGGGCTGCTGAAAGCCCGCCTGCGCCACTGCCTATGACTACGGTCTGATAATCGGCCATGGTTCTCCCCTCCTTGATTGGATTCCTACAATTTCGCCAATTCAATCCAACTGCGTCCTTTCCTAAAGCGACCCGCATTTTTCATCTAGCGATGTGTGGGACTTCGTCAATCTCAGCTTACCTTTCCACTGGACTCTCTGCCGGATGCTAACAAGTCCACGGTCCCGCTGCGAAGGTTCGTGAAAAATGCCGGGCAATAAAAAAAGGAAGCGCTGTTATTGAGATAATGAAAGGGTAAAAAGGTCTTCAAGTCAAGCGAAATTGAGGGCGATGCGAGGTGTTGCAGTCAAATTTGATCAATAAATCACAGCCGCCTGGTACAGTGGCAATAACCGTGTAAACAATTGGGCGATACCAGCCGCGATATCAAGACCGGCCGCCACAGCGTCACTTTTACCCATGGTGGCGGCAAGTTGCAAATCGAAAGGCCCTGTTTCCGATGTGTCATTGAGATAGGCCCTCAGGGTTTCGATATCCGGTTTTCCACCATTCCCATCGGTGCGCCATCCGTCGTCGGAAGCCAGCAGGGTTCCTGAGGAGGGGCTTCGGAGATTGCAGAGGGTCAAATTGTCCTTGACAGCTATCGTCCGGAGTATCTGCTCGTTTTCCTCCTGGCTCAGCCACGCGGTAAAAGCGTTCCAGTCCGTTGATCCGCCCTCTTTGTTATCGGGGCGTGCCACTTGGAAACCATAATAAAGGGCCTGTGGGTCAACTCTGACGAAAAATCTGGCCTGATAATCAGTTGCAGCACGACCGTGGTGTTTGATGTCCTGTACATGCATTTCAGGTTTGGCCCCGAATGCCCAGGAATTGAACTTAAATCGGGTGGTGTCGATTTTTTGAGCTACTGCCGTACCCAACTGGTTGCGAGAGCGCCACGTCGTTCCGGAGGCACTCTTTTTGAAGTCCGTCGGGGCAAATCCGGAAAACACAGTCTTTTTCGCGGTCGATGCGGGCTTAGAGGAAGATTTGCCTGCAGTCGATTGTTCGATTTTTTCCCGCTCTCTGCGAGCCGCAATGCGACGCTGAAGATCAATTGTCGTGAGGATCTCTTCGCCGCTTTCCCAGCGGATAACCATCTCTTCTCTATGGATGGAAATGACCTTGAAGACGCCTTTCTCATTTTCGTATTGTTCATCAACGTTAAATTCAATTTCTGCCAACTGGTCCATGATACCTCCTGCTTGGGTTACATTATCTGTTTGTTCGTACCAAAATACCAAAACTTTGATATCTAAAAAAAACCATCGGTTAGGATATTCTTTTCCGGGATATCAAGATGAGGCTCAAAGATAAGAACATAACGAAAAGGTAAGGAGTCTATAAGAGAAGGAAATAATAACGCGAAATAACAGTCACTTGCACTCTTAAACAACTATAAAACTCTTCTTTTTACTAATGATATTTCAAACTCCCATAGAGCCTTCATGCCCCCTCGGGAGCATGGTTAAAGCATTTTGAGTGGTTTTCTCATAGGAAAGTCCTTTCCTGGAGTTAGAAATCCGTAACTTCCTGCTGAAACTTGATAGACTGATCGAATGGAATATTTTTCTACAATATTATCTTCAAAATTTAATTCTAAACAGTCAATTTAATCATATAGTCATATATTCGATAACTATACTTTATTTTAATTAAATAAAAAATATAAGTCAAGCTTTTAATTTTTTTAATTTATTTTTGGTAATAGGCGAATTTACTCCTGTTAGCCCGTGGTCCCTACCGATCTTCGTCGTGAGAGAGTGGAGAGGCACATGAATAAAAGGCACGTGGAGGAAAATGGCCACTGGCGTACTTG
>CAYOIU010000007.1:0-31274 GCA_964404085.1 uncultured Desulfobacteraceae bacterium
AGGAGGAATAAACCCCAAATAGCCGTCCATGTAGAAGTGAGTTGCCAAGTGCACTTTGAGAAAGCACATGAAAAAGATTCTCAGATTCGCTTCTTTATACGCGTCTAATAAGCGACTTCGTTGGAAGCTGGTTTATGCCACTTTGCGGCATCCTATGAACAAAGAACTTAATTAATTAATACCATAAGTTCGTTAGAAGCCATCATCGTGCCCATGGACGGACTTCTTACGATTGCATCAACTTTTACGATCAAGATGTCCCGAAATGCGCTGTTCATCAACCATGAGCGGCAGCTTTTCGATGGCCGACCGGATCTTGGACAGATCATCCGGGAGGTTAAGGGGACCGGTGTTGATCTTCAGGGTATTCTGGTTGAGAAACTGATAATGTCCTCGGTTTCGTTCCGTCAGTTCTATCCATTTCTCAGGTTTTCTTTGCAAAGCGGGAGAAAAGGCCAATGTGATTCCACGGTGACCTGCATCCAGTCTGGAAATGCCCGTTTGCTTGAGAAAAAGCCTCAGAGACATAAGCGCCAGGAGGTTTTTGACCTCATGAGGAGGCGGTCCAAACCTGTCCTTGATTTCTGCTTCCATATCAGCCAGTCTGGGCGGGCCGTCGAGCATGGAAAGCCTGCGATAGAGATTCAGCCTTATGTCCGTGTCCACCACATAGTCGCTCGGCAAAAAGGCCGGAAGATCAGTATTGATCTCCGGATCAATCTCTTCCTGCCACATTTCTCCTTTCAGTTCAGCAACCGCCTGTTCGATGAGCTTTACGTAGAGTTCGTAACCCATGGCAGAGATGTGTCCTGCCTGTGCGTATCCCAGGATATTTCCTCCGCCCCTGATCTTGAGATCGTGCATGGCCAGATGAATCCCGGCGCCCAACTGACTGAAATCCATGAGGGCCTTGAGCCTTTTCTCGGCATCACGGCTGAGTTGGGAGCCATCGGAAAGAAGAAGGTACGCGTAGGCCTTCTGCTTCGATCGGCCCACACGGCCTCTCAATTGATAGATCTGTGCCAGTCCCAGGTGGTCAACTTCATTAATAATAATGGTATTCGCAGAGGGTATGTCCAGTCCTGACTCGATGATGGTGGACGATACAAGCACATCGACCTGTTTATGAAGAAAGTCAAGCATGGTTTCCTCGAGTTCTTTTTCCTTCATCTGGCCGTGAGCCACCGCAAAGCGGGCTGTGGGTACAATCTGCCTGAGCCGATCGGCTATCTGATCAATGGTTCGAACCCGATTGTGCACAAAAAAAACTTGCCCGTTTCTTTCCAGCTCATTCTGAATAGCACTGGCAATCATGGGTTCATCATATTGGATGAGATGCGTCCTGATGGCGAGTCTTTCCTCGGGAGGGGTCTCTATAATGCTCAAGTCCCTGACACCCAGCATGGACATCTGGAGCGTCCTGGGAACCGGGGTAGCGGTTATGGCCAAGACATCCACCAGGGCTCGATATTTCTTGATGGCCTCTTTCTGCTTTACCCCAAATCGCTGCTCTTCATCGATGATAAGGAGACCCAAGTTCTGAAAATGCACGTCTTTTTGAAGAATCCGGTGGGTACCGATAAGGATATCGACCTGGCCGGATCTCAATTTACCCAGGATTTCCTTTTGTTCTTTTCGGGATTTGAACCTGCTGACGACTTCAACACGGATTCCGTATGGAGCCATCCTTTTCCGGAAGGTCTCGAAATGTTGCTCAGCAAGGACCGTAGTAGGAACGAGCAATGCCACCTGTTTACCGTCCGCATTTGCCTTGAATGCGGCCCGTATGGCCACTTCTGTTTTTCCGTAACCCACGTCACCGCACACCAACCGGTCCATGGGGTTTTCAGAAATCATATCGTCAAGTACATCCTCGATGGCTTTGATTTGGTCCGGCGTTTCCTCATGTTCAAAAGTGGCCTCAAATTCCCTGAAATAGGAATCCGGCGATGAGAACGAATACCCTTTCCTATACCTTCGAAGGGCATATATTTCAATGAGCTGCCTGGCAATGTGCCTGACGGACTTCCTGGCTTTCTGCTTCTGAAGGTTCCATGAGTTTCCTCCCAAACGATCAAGCCTCACGTTCCCATCTCCTGCCCCGATGTATTTCTGCAAGATACCCACCCGGTCGGCCGGAATGTAGAGCCTGTCATGGTCTGCGTATTCCACAATCACAAAATCATTGGCCTTCTGAGCAATCTCCATCTTACGAAGACCGCCATATCGGCCAATGCCGTGTTCCTCATGAACGACCAAATCCCCATTCTTCAACTGGCTAAACCCCGACCAGCTCAATCCCTGGGCTGTTTTGGAACGCTGGGACCTGGATCTGGATCTCTTTGCTCCGAAAATTTCGTCTTCGGTCACGACATAAAGACCGGTTTCCGGCAAGGAAAAACCTTTCGCAAGTCTTCCAAGGCAGATACAGAAACCCGGCGTGTCGGGAACATCCCTCCAGCCGGAGAGGGGGGCGTCAAGATGAAAGCCATAATTTTCAAGGATTTCCCGGAGACGCTGTGCCTGTTTGAGAGTGCGACACAGCAACACGACGCGTCCACCCTGATCCCGCCAATGAGACATTTTTTCCGCAAGGGGGGCCAGGGATATCTTTCCTTTTCCTTCAAGGCTCAACTCAAGCGGTGCGTCCAAGGAGAAATGGTCTTTGAATACCAGTTTTTTCCGAACGTCTTCACGACCCTGCAGATCCAGTTCATTGAAAAAGACCCTCTGATGTGCTGAAAGGCGCTCGGCAAACTCACCACCTGGTAAGAACAGGCCTTCAATCTCCGGAAAGGGCTCCCCTCCTTCAGCCGCCCGGTTTCTGTTTTTTTCGACCTCCTGGTCAAACCGGGTTTGAATCTTCTGAACCGTTCGATCCAACGGATCACAGTTGACGAGAATCAGGAGTGCATCATTAGGCAGATAATGAAACAGCGTATCGAGATGGGGGTAGAAGTGATTGAGCCACCCCTCCTGTCCCGGGAAAGACATGCCTTCAGAGGCCCCCTTTGGCAGCCTTCCCATAGACCTAGCACGCTTGACGGCGGCTTTTCCCTTGATGATTTCATTGGCCGGCAGAATCACCAGTTCCTGGAGCGACTCTTTGGATCTTTGACTCAGAGGGTCAAAATGCCTGATGGATTCGAGATGATCTCCCCAGAATTCCAGGCGAACAGGAAGGGGATTCAAGGGAGGGAACAGGTCTATGACGCTTCCTCGAACAGAATAGTCGGCTCTTTCTTCAACCAGGGATGTTCGCTGATATCCAATGGCTTCAAGTCGTTCGATGAGTGCATCACGTTCCGCATCTTCACCCACCTCAAGATACTCCAGGCCTTCCAAGAAGGACTCCTTGGGAAGAATTCGGCAGAGGGAGGCCTCCAAAGAGGTCATAACAGTGGCATTGTCCTGGCTCAATAAGGCATAGAGAGACTGTATGCGGCTCGCCACCACTTCTCTGTGGGGACCGAGTCCTGTAAGAGGAGACAGGTCATAGGTAGGAAAATCATAGATGGGAACATCGGTCTTACCATTCTCGGAGTCTCCGGATTTTAGAAAAAATCTGAGTGCTCTCATAAGCACTTCTGAATCCCTCGCCTGAGGCAGCATAATCAGGCAGGGTTTCCGGAGTTTTTTCAGCATGAGGGACAGATGGTAAGCAAGGACGGATCCGGAGAGCCCCGCGACCTCAATAGATGGTGCGCCTTCATGGATCCATTGATTCAATTGGGAGATATGACCAGTTGGAGAAAAACTCATGACGCAAAAATATGTTGCAGCACGAAAGGGTGCTGCATAATCCCGGGAGAAAATTTTTCACAGATGAATCCCTGCAAAACAGGGTCCTGGTAAACGTAATCGACGGCAGGAAAGAACATGAGATCTTTGCTTGCAGGAAAGTGCACGGACTTTTTCAGCCACCCTGTCCTTTATCGGCAGTCAAACCCATGGAACCGCTTGTGCCTTGGCCTCACACTTTGTACCGACAAAAGCGCGAAAAGAGAACAGGACCCCCTAAAGGACTGACCTTTCTACCCGTAAAGGTAGATCCCGTAGTCCGTTTTTTTGCCCAGCAATGCGTCTATTTTTCCCTGAATTTCAGCGCGCTGCTTACTTGTCACCCACTGCTGCCAGTTTTCCATTGATCGCCATGTGCTGATCACAATGTATTTTTCAGGGTCATCCACATTTCTCAATGTTTCGCCGGAAATATAACCCGGCTGGGCAGTAGCCAGTGCCCTCAGCTGAATTAATAGGGGAAGAAGACTCGCTTCCTTATCTTTCGGCACATCCCGTTTGATAATGATTTTCACAGCCATGTTCTTCCTCCTTTACTGGGTTTTCTGGTTTGATGAAGTTGTAACAGGCCAGTTTCAAAATGAATAGCGCCTGCCTGTCAAATCATGAGCCTCATCGTCCAAGAAAAGAACCGGCACAGCAATATCAAGAAAGCCGCAGTTATCCGGGTGTCTTTACTTCCACCGTCGCACCCAATATAGCACATGACCCCGGAATGTGGAAACAAATATTGATGACTTTGTAAAAAGTTGGTTTATGCCGCAAGCGGCAGCCTGTGGGGAACGAAGGGGAACCGAACGCGACACTCTTTTTCAAACCCTTTCTAAAAACAGTGGAGGATAAAAAGCGCAGTCAGAAAGGTGAGAGAATACGGATAGCCGTCTCACCTGTGCAAAAAGATGCACGGTCTGTCGTCAAAATATTGACAGAGAGGTTGCGTACTGGGACCGGGGAGGCATATGAAAACATCATAAATGCTCGTAAAACCGGATAGTTATTTTCCGCCTGTCAGGAAAGTAGTTGGGCGATTTTGCAGGACGGAAATGGCATGAATATTGCTATATAAAATGATGCCGACGTTGCCGAAGTTCCAGCCTGTCCAGATTGGCTCTGAGGGAACCAGATCTCCGGATTCGAGACTTCGAAACCCCGCATTTCGAAATTGGGTCCTGGTGAGTGGACGTTGGCTGCGGAAGGAGTGCTGTTATCTGAGCAAACATCAAGTTTGATGATTTTGCAAAAAGTTCAGGGACGGGCTTTTAAGATTATATCTAGTCGGCCAAGAGGAGGAAATGTCATGAATCGCAGCAATTTGGCGAGCCTGGCAACGGACAGGAGAAGCGAACCGCGTTTTCCGGCATCTCACTACTACAGCGTGGAACTCTCCATCCATGATCTGAACCTTTCCTATCAGTTCAAGATCTGGAACATCGCTTCGCAGTCCATGTGTGTTTTGGTCAGAGAAGATTCCGAAATTTTGTCGAGGCTCAAGGTGGGAGACGTATTGGAGATGACCTATTACTCAGGTTCCACTACTCAACCCAGCGAGCACCTCAAGACGGAAATAAAACATATTACCCGAGATGAAGGCGGGAAGTTCAGCGGTCACTATCTTGTCGGTATTTCAATCCTGAACGACCACGACAAAGAAATGACGCACTGAATTCATCACCTTTTCAAACAGCCCGACCACCTGCCACTGGACGCGGTCCGGTGGTCTGTCCTTCGCACCGTTATGCTGCACCTTCCTCTGCAACCCCCGGCCTTTCTTTTTGCTTCGAGCCCATTCAACTTGACGGAATCGTAAAAAGCTGACTCATGCCGCACCCGGCAACCTATGAGGAACGAAGTGGAGCCGAACCTGACAGTCTTTTTCAGACACTTTCTAAACACTCCGAGGGGATGGACGCCTATTTGGGGTTTAGCGGTACGCAATATAAAAGCGCGAGGGCTTTGGGAGGCGTAAACCCCAAATAGCCCTCCATTGCGGCAGCCCTTGCCAGGTGCACTATGAGAAAGCATCTGAAAAAGATTCTCAGGTTCTCGTCCTGAACACATTTTGGGGTGCTGCTTACGAAGGCGTTCGTTGGAAGTCCATCCATGGGAACGATAATGACTTCTTGCGAAGTCATCTGGGTTCGTGCTATTCATTCCATGGAATCTCGAAAAGCTGATTGATGTGGCAAGAAAGGCCTTCTTTGGAACGTTGTGAAAACAAGCCCATTTAAGAAATCGAACCACCGTGCGGTTGCCGGTTTTCTCATGCCGTTCGTGGCCGCCGGTCTCACCGGAGGACTCCTCCTCGTGGTGAAAAGCGGCGTTACGTCCCTTGCATTTCTCATCCCCTATCTGGGTGTTGTTCCCCTCGCCCTGATCTGCGGGCTTATTTTGTCCATTCAATCTATCCCGCTGATTCAGGAATTGAATGACAAAGATTTCGCCTATTCCGGGCTGACGCTCAACCTTATCTTCTTGATTTTTTATGTCATTTCCGTATTGCTTTTCTTGATGCCGTCAAGCTGAAAGCGATCAAACGGTAGAGAGACCTTTGCCCCTTCGTTTGCCTGGGTTCGGTACCGCCTCGCAAAAAACTGATTATTCACTTTTTTTCTCGTCTTTTTTCTTGACAATACCTCTTTTTTTACATACAAGTGTCACAAAGTGGGTAAAAGTGTCATTTAGTGGCATGGAAATGTAAACTATGTTCAGAGGACGCTCCAGGCATACGCTTGACAGTAAAGGCAGGCTGGCCATCCCGGCCCGTTTCAGGGAAGTTATGGAACGGACAGGAGAAAACTGTCTTGTGGTAACGAATCACGATAGTTGTCTCTGGGCGTTTCCAAGGAAGAATTGGCAGGCGATCGAAGAAAAGGCCGCGGGGCTGCCACAGTTTGACGAGGCAGTAAACACCTACCTCAGGTATTTTATCTCAGGCGGCGTTGAGTGCCAGATCAAACAAAACCGGATTACGATCCCACCTGACTTGCGCGAATTTGCGGGCCTGACAAAAGATGTGGTCCTGGTGGGGGAGCTCAAACGATTTGAAATCTGGGACAGGGAGGAGTGGGAAGGGGCTTTTAGAAAGGCCAAGGAAGGATTTCTCAAGGCGAGTCAATCCCTCAAGGATATGGGGATCTAGGGGTAGTCCATTGGAATATCCCCATGAACCGGTCCTCGTTCATGAGGCGATAAAGAACCTCGCCATCATTCCTGACGGTGTCTATGTCGACGGCACGGTTGGGAGCGGCGGGCACAGCCAGGCCTTGGCGGAGAAACTGGGGCCAAGGGGGCGGCTGGTCTGTCTGGATCGAGATCCTGACGCTATCAGGCTTTCAAAGAACCGGTTGTGTTTTCTTGGAGACCGCCTTGTTATTCTGAAGGCCAGCTACGGGGATCTGGAGGAGGTCCTCCGGCAAGGAGGGATCCCCGGTGTTCATGGTGTCCTGTTGGATCTGGGCATGTCAACACAGCAGCTCGAAAGGTCGGGAAGGGGTTTCAGCTTCAACCGTGATGAACCGCTTGATATGAGGATGGATCCCGATCTGGAGGTAAATGCCGGTGACCTGGTCAATACCCTTTCCGTGGAGCGGCTCGAGAGGGTTTTAAAGGAATATGGCGAAGAAAAAAGGGCCAGGTCCATTGCCAGAAAAATTGTCCGTGTTCGGGGCAGGACCTCCATCAGAACATCACTCCAACTGGCTGAATTGATCAAATCCCTCTTTCCTGCTCATGGTCGCGCGGCACCCAGGCATCCGGCGACCAGAACGTTTCAGGCTCTGAGAATCGCCGTTAACCGCGAACTTGAGATATTGAAGATTTTTCTGGAGAGGCTTCCCCCTCTTGTTCTGGGGGGAGGGAGAGTGGTGATCATCTCCTATCACTCTCTCGAAGACAGGATGGTCAAACAGCGCATGGAGAATTGGGAGCGCCCTTGTACCTGTCCACCGGATTTTCCGCAGTGTGTATGCGGAAAGAAACCCCTTTTCAGACGGGTAGGTCCAAGACCGGTCAGGCCGGGGCGGATGGAAATCGATCAAAATCCAAAGGCGAGAAGCGCTCTACTCAGGGCCGCAGAAAGGGTCGTCCAATGACAAGACCGGAGCGGGTTTCAAGGATGTTGGGATCACGGAACAATCGCACGGGTGTTCGTGTCAGGAACTCCAGAACCAGCAAACACAATTTGTTTCTGTCGGCCAGGCAGGTCTTCCTTGTTATAGGCCTGCTCCTTCTCTTTATGGGCAGTGGTATCACCTATGTGTGGTCAACATTTGAGAAAACGCAAATCGGGTATGACGTGAGCAGGCTCAAAAAAGAAGAGATGAGGCTGAAGGAAACGAATCGCAGGCTTCGATTGGAACTTGCCTATTTGATGTCACCAGAGAACCTCGAACGACAGGCCGTGAAGAAACTGGGCCTTAGTCCACCGGACCCAGAGCAGATTGTTGTGCTCCCATGAAGGTAAGGCAGAAAAACTGGATACGCATTCGAACTTACGTCGTAGCCGTGTTTTTCGTTCTCGGTCTGGGGGTCATGCTTGCCAGGGCCTATCAACTCCAGGTCCTGGACAGGGATCACCTTGAAGCGATAGCCCAGGCCAACTATCAAAACAAGATCATCCTTCCTCCGAAAAGGGGGGACATTTATGACAGGGAGGGGCATGAACTGGCCCTGAGTGTTGAAGTGGGCTCTGTTTATGCCCATCCGAAACACATAAAGAACAAGGCCGCGGCGGCAAGAAGGCTTTCAAAGGTGCTTGGAGAAAAACGCCGAAAAATTCTTTCGTCTCTTAGAGGGAACCAGCCATTCGTGTGGATCAAGCGACAGGTCCCTCCGCCTATCATGGAAAAGGTTGAGACCCTTAAGATGAAAGGGGTGGGTGTTTTACAGGAGAGCCGGCGTTACTACCCGGGTCGTGAAACAGCAGCCCATCTCATAGGATTTGCCGGCGCGGACAATCAGGGGCTGGAAGGGCTTGAAAAAAAATACGATGTATTTTTAAAAGGTCCTGCTTCTGAATTCCTGCAACTCCGGGATGCCCTCGGCAGACCTTTCTTCATACGCAGGGCCGAGTCTGCGGGTTCCGAAACCCATAATCTCATACTCACCATTGACAAGGATATTCAGTACAAGGCCCAGCAGGCCCTTGAAGCGGCAGTCCGCAAAACCCGTGCGAAGAGTGGCCAGTGCGTGGTGATGGAAGCAGCCACCGGTGAAATCCTCGCCATGGCCATCGTTCCAAAGTTCAACCCCAACATATTTTCAAGATACCGGCCTGAACAATGGCGAAACCGGGTGGTTACCGACAGTTTCGAACCGGGGTCCATTATGAAAGCATTCCTGCTGGCCGCGGCTTTGGAGGAACATGCCGTTACCCCCCGAACAAGAATCAATTGCGAAAAGGGGAGCTTCGAGTTCGCCGGCAACAGAATCCACGATACACACCCTCACGGGATCCTGACGGTCCGGGAAATTATCCAATATTCAAGTAATATCGGGGCCGCGAAGATAGGGCAGAAGCTCGGATATCGGAAATTCGACCGTTACCTGAAGCGCTTTGGGTTCGGGAGCAAGACGGGCATCGATCTTCTGGGTGAGCAGAAGGGCTTTGTCCGCAGCGAGAAGAATGCCAAGGAGATTGAAGAGATCACCTCTTTTTTTGGTCAGGGCCTGAGTGTCACAACCCTCCAGATTGCCATGGCCATGGGTGCCATTGCCAACGAGGGCAAGCTGATGCGGCCTTACGTCGTGAGCCGGGTGGTGGGCCATTCAGGCAAGACGGTTCAACGTACAGGTCCAAAAGTCGTCAGACGGGTCATATCGGAAAAGACCAGCAGGGTGGTGACCCGGGTTCTGGAAGGGGTGGTCGGCGAAAAGGGAACCGGATCGGAGGCCGCTATCAGGGGGTTCAGAGTTGCCGGCAAGACGGGCACGGCCCAGAAAGTAAACCCCGGGACCGGCAAGTATTTCAAACACAAATACGAAGCCCTTTTTGCAGGTTTCGTTCCGGCAGACAAACCCCGTCTGGTCATCGTGGCCATGGTGGATGAGCCGCAAGGGATTCCGTACGGCGGCTTTGTGGCCGGGCCGGTTTTCAGGGATGTGGGCTTATGGTCATTGACCTATCTGCGTGTTACCCCGCAGGCCAAATGGGCTTCGGTTCATCAGACTTCTAGAAAAGGAAAGACCTCTGATGGTGAGGCAGAATCGACGACCGCACAAAACCGAATACATGTTCGTGTGCCCTTGGTTGTCAGTGATGGCCGTCTCCCTGATTTCACAGGACAAACCATGAGAGAGGTCCTGAGAAACAGCCACTCTCTCGGCCTGAGAGTCAAACTCAAAGGTTCAGGCCTGGTTTGCAAACAATATCCGCGACCGGGGGCTTCTTTGAAGAAAGTCAATCTGTTGAAGGTCCAATTCAGGCCTCCTGCGTGATGCAGGTTAACCGGTTAACGGACAAACGGGCACAACCAGTAACCAAGATCAGAAGACCATGAAGCTGGGAAAGCTACTCGACAATCTGAATTATGAGCGTTTCACGGGGGACCCCGAACGGGAGATCAGGTCCATAACCTATGATTCTCGATCCGTAAATCCCGGCGATCTCTTTGTGGCCCTCAAGGGACAGACCCTGGACGGTCACAGGTTCCTGGACGAGGCCATCGCGAAGGGAGCTTCGGCTGTATTGGCGGAGGAATTCAAGGGAGATCCCGGGAGGGCCTCCCTTATCCTGGCACCTAATACGCGCGAGGCCCTGGCACAGGTGGCCACAGAATTCTATGGTCGCCCTTTTGAACAAATGAATCTCATCGGGATCACCGGGACCAACGGCAAGACCTCCACCAGTTATCTTCTCGAGTCCATCTTGAAGGTCGCAGGGAAGACACCGGGGGTCATTGGAACCGTCAACTATCGGTTGCCGGGACATGTGTACAGGGCCCCCGTGACCACCCCTGAATCTCTGGATCTCATGCGGATCCTGAGAGAAATGGCCGACAAGGGCGTAACAGATGTCCTCATGGAGGTCTCTTCCCATGCCCTGGACCAGGGAAGAACCAGCACCTGCCCGTTCCGGATGGCTGTTTTCACGAACCTGTCGAGGGACCACCTGGACTATCACCGCTCCATGGAAGCCTATTTTGAAACCAAGGCCAGGCTTTTCCGGGAGTTGAAAAAAGGAGACACCGGGGAAGGACCAAGGGCCGTCATTAACCTGGACGATCCAAGGGGGGAGGCCCTGAGGAAAAAGACGAAGGCGAGTGTGGCCACATACGGGTTCGGAAAAAGGTGCCATTTCAGGGCCCAAGATATCCACGTGGGTGATACGGGAATTCGAGGCACCCTTGTGACTCCTCAAGGGGAGACGCCATTTACGTCTGCTCTTATCGGAGATTTCAACATATACAACATCCTGGCCGCGTCGGCCGCGGCCCTCAGTCTGGGGGTGGGGCTTGACGACGTGATATCCGGCATAGGCAATCTTCCATCGATCCCCGGGCGGCTTGAACGGGTGATGAACAGGCAGCAAAAAAGGATCATCGTCGATTACGCTCATACCCCTGATGCCCTGGCAAAGGCCCTCTCCGCCGTGAGACCCCTTGCAAGGGGCAGGCTCATTTGTGTTTTCGGTTGTGGGGGTGATCGTGACAAAGGAAAAAGAAGAGAGATGGGTCGGGCTGCGGCCGAGTTGAGTGATTTGGTCCTTCTGACCTCCGACAACCCGCGCGGCGAAGATCCTATCGCCATCATCACCCAGATCGAGGAGGGAGTGCGTGAGGCAGAGATGGAAAGGATTGACGAATTTTCTCTCCTGAACGGGGCATTTAACGGATACCAGGTCCTCCCCGAACGGGGGGAAGCCATTCGAAGGGCCGTTGCTATCAGCACTGAGAAAGATCTGATTCTGATTGCAGGCAAGGGCCATGAAACCTATCAGATTGTCGAGGGCGCGAGAAGAGACTTCGATGATCGGAAGATCGCCGCTGAAGCGGCCTTCTGAGGAGCCGGGATGACGGCCGAATGGGGAAAAATATCCGCTGCAGAGATCCTCTCACCCATCAGGGGAAAGCTGGTCTCCGGAAGAGGTGATCTCCTCTTTTCAGGTATCAGCACGGATTCCAGAAGGATCGAAACGGGGGAGATTTTCTGGGCCCTCAAAGGGGACAATTACGACGGACATGCGTTCGCCTTGGAGGCCCTGAAAAAAGGGGCTTCAGGAGTCGTTGTGTCCCGAATGAGCCTCCAGCAGTATGAAGGATTCCCGGGACCGGAGGGAGAAGAGGGTAGTGTCGCAATCATTGAGGTCGATGACACCCTTCAATCTCTCGGAGAACTGGCAGGCTGGTGGAGGCGGCAATACGATACACCGCTTGTGGGGATAACCGGGAGTGTCGGCAAAACCACCACGAAGGAGATGACGGCACGTATCCTGGAACAGGGAGGCCCCATACTCAAGAGCAAAGGAAACTTCAACAACCTCATAGGGCTGCCCTTGACGCTCTTGCAGTTAAAGCCGGGGATGACCAGGACCATTGTGGAATTGGGCATGAATATCCCCGGTGAGATCGCCCGCCTGACGGAGATATCGAATCCGGATATCGGGCTGATAACCAATGTAGCAAAGGTGCATCTGGAAGGCGTCGGAAGTATGGCAGACGTGGCAAAAGAGAAATGGGAACTTGTAGAGAACATGTCCCCGGGGGGCAGGGTCATCATCAACGGCGATGACAGGCTCTTGCAAAATGCGGCTGCCACGCTTGGTGGGAACGTGATGACCTTCGGCATGGGATCGGAAAATGATGTGCGCGGAGGAGAAGTCCGCCATCTATCGTCAGCGGGGATTTTCTTCACATTGCTCTACCGGGGAGAGGCGTGGCCGGTTCAGCTCAGCGTTTCGGGATTGCACAATGTGATGAACGCACTGGCCGCGGCTTCCGCGGGTTTTGCCTCCGGTTCGAGTCCGGATCACGTTGTAAAAGGACTGGAAATGTTTAAGGGCATGAAGGGCAGGTTTGACACCACTTTACTTCCCAACGGCATCACCCTGGTGGATGACACATACAACGCCAACCCCGCTTCTTTAAAGGCGGTATTGAAGGTTTTGGGGCGCATGGTTCAAGGCGGGCACAGACTCATCGTGGCCCTGGGGGACATGAAGGAATTGGGCGTGGAAAGTGTCTCCGAACACAAGACCGCCGGAAGACGTGTGGCCCAGGCTGGTGCAACCTGGTTTGTCGCCATGGGTGACTATGCACCGGAAATGATCGAGGGGGCCATGGAGGCAGGCCTGTCCCCGAAAAGGACCTTCAGGGTCGACAGCCGGGATGAGATGGTTGATAGACTGGCTCACATCGCACAGGAAGGTGACCTGGCTTTTATCAAGGGATCGCGAACAATGGCATTGGAAGAAGTGGTGCAAAAGCTCAAACAGGACGTTTGGGTTGCATGACCTGCATTGCATCATCGCTTTTTACAAACAGTGCATGAGATGAGGGATGAAGATGCAAAAGTCAAAAAAGATTCTTGTCGTGGATGACGAGACCACCATACGAAACCTGTTGTTTGAATTCCTTTCCAGGGAAGGCTTTCAGGTGTCCCTCGCTCAGGATGGCCAGGAATCCCTTGGCCATCTGGAGAGAAGTGCCTTTGATCTGGTGATTACCGACATTGACATGCCAAAGATGGACGGTATCACCATGATGAAGTGGATGAAAAAAACAGGACGTAAGGAAAAGCTCATTGTCATGACGGGAAATCCCACAAGGGGTAACGGTTGGGTGAAAAATGTACCCCCCGTTGCGAGACAAATCGCAAAACCGTTCAGCCTGGGTGGTTTTCTTGACGTGGTCAATTCGGCGGTCGCGGTTTAGGCAATGCTACAAAGGTGAGAAAAGGCCGCTATAGACGGTAGAGGGAAAATTCATGCTCTACAGGCTTATTTATCTCTTACATACAGACTTCTCATGGCTGAATGTCTTCCGCTACATCACCTTCAGGACCATTCTGGCCAGCCTGACCGGCCTTTTGATCTGTTTCGTGTTCGGCAGCTGGACGATCAACCGTTTGCGCCGACTGCAGGTGGGACAGTATGTCAGGGATGACGGCCCTCCAGATCACAAGAAAAAAGAAGGAACGCCCACCATGGGCGGGTGTCTGATTGTCCCGGCCGTGACATTGACAACCCTCCTCTGGGCTGACCCGGGAAACAGGTATGTGTGGATCGTCCTCTTTGTGGCCGTTTTTTTTGCCCTCATCGGATTCGTGGATGATTATCTGAAGGTCTCTCGAAGGAACAGCCGAGGCCTCCGGGCGGCCACCAAATTCTCTTTCCAGTTGATAACGGCACTGGTGGTGGCAGTTTTCCTCTATCTGGACCAGGGATTCAATACCCGGCTCAATCTACCTTTTCTCAAAACCGTCAATCCCGATCTGGGGCTGTGGTTCATCCCGTTTGTCATGTTTGTCATCGTCGGTGCCTCCAATGCGGTCAATCTGACCGACGGATTGGACGGCCTGGCCATTGGGCCTCTGAACATTGCCTTTGGAAGTTATCTGGTCTTTACCTATATTGCCGGTCACGCAAAGATCGCAGGCTATCTCCAGATTCCGTATATGCCTGGCGCCGGTGAAATATCAGTGATCTGCGGCG
This sequence comes from uncultured Desulfobacteraceae bacterium, assembly GCA_964404085.1. Lineage (GTDB taxonomy): Bacteria > Desulfobacterota > DSM-4660 > Desulfatiglandales > Desulfatiglandaceae > CAYUCJ01. The sequence goes on from CAYOIU010000007.1 coordinate 14,450, forward strand.
CCGTGGTCGGCACCGGTCTGGGTTTCCTGTGGTACAACGCCTATCCGGCAGATATCTTTATGGGAGACGTGGGATCGCTTTCCCTCGGAGCCGTCCTGGGCACGGTCGCCGTGATCACCAAACAGGAAGTCGCCCTGGTTCTGGTAGGTGGGCTGTTTGTATTTGAGGCCTTGTCGGTGATTTTTCAGGTCGCTTACTTCAAATTGACGGGTGGCCACCGGATATTCCGTATGGCACCCATTCACCATCACTTTGAGCTAAAGGGATGGGCGGAACCCAAGGTCATTGTCAGGTTCTGGATCATAAGTATTATTCTGGCTCTCCTTTCTTTCAGTACATTGAAGTTGAGGTAGAAAGGCTTTGAAGAATCTGAGACTTGAGGAAATACCGGGGAAAAGGGCCCTGGTCGTGGGGCTCGGGGTTTCCGGGTACTGGGCAGCCAAATGGCTGAGGAGTCGGGGCGCCCTGGTCACAGTGACGGATAAGCGTGAGGAAAAGGAGTTGGATTCCGGACCATTGAAAGAATTACTGGGTCTCGGGGCAATTCTCGAACTGGGGGGGCATAGGGAAAAAACCTTCACGGCTTCTGATTTAGTCATTTTGAGCCCGGGTGTAGACCAATCCATGACATTACTGAAAGAAGTTCACGGGAAAAACATACCCGTCATGGGCGAGCTGGAACTGGCGAGCAGGGCCATCAGAACACCGTTGATAGCCATCACAGGGACCAATGGGAAATCCACCGTAACGACGTGCATAGGTGAGCTTCTTACGAATGCCGGTCTAAAAGGATATGTCTGCGGCAACATAGGTGTACCCCTTACAACGTACGCATGCGGAGAAATGAAAGCAGACTACGTGGTGGTTGAGGTGAGCAGTTTCCAGATGGATACCAGCCGGACCTTTTCCCCCTATATTTCTGTGATCCTCAATATTTCACCGGATCACCTCGACCGCTATCAGGATTTTGAAGCCTATGTACAGTCCAAGAAGAAAATATTTGCCCGTCAGGGTACCGGACAATACCTGATCGTGAACAATGAAGATGAAAGACTTGCTTCCCTATCTCCTGAAACGGGTGTTTCGGTCTTGCGTTATGGATTGAAAAAGAGAGACGACCAGCTTTCCTTCCTGGACAGAGGGCATATCCGGGTGAAAGGCAGGTCAGGGAGCACTGAGGACTACCCCACGAACGGGTTCCAGGTGCCGGGCCTGCACAATATCTTGAATTTTCAGGCGGTCATCCTTGTGGGCCACCTGCTGGGAATTGAGCCTTCCATGATTCAGAAGACCCTGGATCGGTTCGAGGGGCTCCCGCACCGGATGGAACGGGTCGGCGAAAGAGACGGGGTCTTTTTCTACAATGACTCAAAGGCCACCAATGTGGATGCTGCCGTCGGAGCCATTCAATCGCTTGACGGGCCTGTCATTCTTATTTCCGGGGGCCGACACAAGGGCCTGGACTACGGGAGGTTTGCGGCCGCTTCGGTGGGAAAAGTCAAAAAAGCCGTTTTCCTGGGGGAAGCCAGGCAACGGTTGGGTGAGGCCTTCCGAGGTGTGGTTCCCTATGCCGTGGCAAAGGATCTGGACGATGCGGTGGGACTGGCCTTTTCCTGGGCCGAGTCCGGAGATGCGGTACTCCTGGCACCGGCCTGTTCCAGTTTCGACATGTTTTCCGATTACAAACAGAGAGGCGAAGCCTTCCGGCGGGCCGTGGAGCGATTAACACATGGCTAGGCAAGCATCCGTTCGAAAATACTACGATCTTTGGATTCTTATCCCCGCGCTCTGCCTCACGGTCCTTGGTCTCGTGGCGGTCTACAGCGCCAGTTCCAACCTGGCGGTGCACCGCCTGGGGGACAGCTACTTCTACCTTAAACGGCAGGCCCTGTTTTCACTCCTGGGAATCGCCATTATGGTGATCGTAAAGAACATACCCTGTGCCTTTTTTTCAAAGTTTTCATACCCCCTGCTTTTGATGAGTGTGAGTCTCATGATCCTTGTGTTGATCCCCGGACTGGGTACCCGAGTGGGTGGTGCAATGCGGTGGTTCAGGTTGGGCAATATTTCCATACAACCCTGTGAATTCGCAAAGTTTTCCCTGGCCGTCTACCTGGCCTATTCCATGTCCAAAAAAAAAGGGGCGGACATGAAGACCTTCTCCAGGGGTCTCCTGCCCCATCTCCTTGTTGCAGGGGTCTTCATGATCCTGATCGTCCTGCAGCCTGACCTCGGCACGGCCGTCATTATCGGCTGCTGGCTGATCACGCTCCTGTTTGTGGGAGGTGTGAATCCCTTACAACTTGCCGGCGTGCTCTCTCTCTTCGTGCCCGTGGTACTCTGGCTCGTACTTCATTCGGACTACAGGTTGAAAAGATGGTGGGCGTTTGTGCACCCTTGGAAAGACCCGAGGGGAATCGGATTCCAGATCGTGCATTCGTTTTTGGCCTTTGGATCCGGTGGCATTTTCGGAGTGGGCTTAGGAAACAGTAAACAAAAGCTCTTCTATCTGCCTGAACCCCACACGGATTTTGTCTTTTCCATTGTGGCTGAGGAAATGGGTCTTCTCGGAGTGGTGGCCATCATAACCCTTTTCGGCGTTTTGGTCGTACGTGGAATAATGGTGGCCTTGAATGCCAGAGATCTTTACAGCAGCTATCTTGCCCTGGGATTGACGACTTTGATCGGACTGCAGGTGTTGGTGAACATGGGCGTGGTGATGGGACTTTTGCCCACCAAGGGACTGACGCTGCCCTTGATCAGTTACGGGGGGTCCTCCCTTATCATGACATTCTTAGGGATAGGTGTTTTGCTGAATATTTCGTCACAAAGCTGACTTAAAAAAATGAACATCGAACATTGAACGTCCAACATCGAACGTTGAATGAAAAAGAGGTAAGGGGGGAAGTTCAGATTGGTCGCGAGTATCAAAGAAGCTGAAAGAAAGTGAAATACGTGTTGAATGTTCGGGTTTGGGCTTTTGTTCTTTTGTTCGATCTTGGACGTTCATCATTCAACGCAGCATCGTATGGCATAAATGGATGAGAGCTTTTAGGTTCATCATCGCGGGAGGGGGAACAGGGGGGCATCTTTTCCCGGGTATTGCCGTCGCCGGGGAACTTCGAAACCGGTTTGTGAATCCTAGGATCGTCTTTGTTACGGGTCATCGGCGGATGGAAACGGACATCTTGAACAGGTACGGATATGAATCAAGGTCGGTGGAGGTGGAAGGCCTCAAAGGCAGGGGGTTGAAAAAAGGATTCGGCGTCCTGGTCAGACTGCCGAAGGGGCTTTTTCAGTCAATCTCCATCATCAGGAAGGTATCGCCGTGTGTGGTCTTGGGTGTTGGCGGATATGCAGCGGGTCCCGTCTGCCTGGCGTCACGCCTGCTCGGTGTCCCCACGGCCATTCATGAGCAGAATTCATATCCCGGACTGACCAACCGCCTTCTGGCCCGTGTGGTGGACAGGGTGCTGATTTCCTATGAGGAAAGCGGGGGACATTTCGGATCGGCCAGGACCGTATTGACGGGCAATCCTATTCGAGAGGAACTCTTTCTGGAACAGAAAACCGACAGCAAGACAACCGAGACCTTCACAGTCCTTGTGCTGGGCGGCAGTCAAGGCGCCCAGGCTGTAAACCAGGCGTTTGTGGATGCCTTGATTCAATTGCGAAAATGGGATTTGAGGCCCTCCGTTATCCACCAGACCGGGCACGCAGACTATGAAAATATGCAGGAGCAATATCGGGAAAACGGACTCGAAGGCGACCCCGTCCCTTTCATTGAAGATATGGCCGGTGTCTATGGACGGGCCCAACTGGTCGTGAGCAGGGCCGGGGCGACAACACTTTCAGAGTTGGCGGCCCTTGGCAAACCTTCTATTCTGATTCCTTACCCTTACGCCGCCAATCAGCACCAGGACACAAATGCCCGTGCACTGGAGCGGGCGGGTGGGGCAATTGTGAAGTTTCAGGAGGGGCTCACGGGAGAGGGGCTTGCGGAAGAACTTGCCCGGTTGATGAAACATCCTGAGAGGCTTTCGGCAATGGGGCGGGCGGCGAAGGAAATGGGACGGCCGGATGCAGCACGCCGAATTGCCGATCAGCTGATGGAAATGATGCGATGATGGTCAGATTTGGAAAAACCAAGCATGTCCATTTTATTGGAATTGGCGGAATCGGCATGAGCGGAATTGCAGAGTTGCTTATGAACCTGGGGTACAGGGTCAGCGGATCGGACCTCAAATCCACTTCCGTTACGGCCAACCTCAAGAAGATGGGGGGAAGAATATATCGGGGCCACAGTGAAGAGCACGTGGCGGGTGCGGATGTGGTGGTCTACTCTTCGGCTGTAGAACAGGACAATCCGGAAATCCGTGCCGCAAGGGATCGCTTCATAACCGTGATCCCCAGGGCCGAGATGCTGGCGGAGCTGATGCGACTCAAATATGGCATAGCCATAGCCGGGGCCCATGGAAAGACAACGACGACCTCCATGGTGGCTTCCATACTGACACGCGGGGAATTGGATCCGACAGCGGTCATCGGTGGAAGACTGGACACATGGGGCGGCTCCAATGCCCGGCTGGGTGAGGGAGACATACTGGTGGCGGAGGCCGATGAAAGCGATGGTTCGTTTCTGGCCCTTTCACCAATCATCGCGGTGGTCACCAACATTGACCGGGAACACCTGGATCATTACGGAGATATGGAGACTATTCGTCAAACTTTTATTGATTTTATCAACAAGGTTCCTTTCTACGGCACCTCCATTCTCTGCCTGGACAATGAAGAGATTCAACATGTCATCCCCCAGTTGAAGAAAAGGCATATAACGTACGGCCTGACATCTCAGGCAGATCTGAGGGGCAGAGATCTGGTGCGCGAGCAGAAAGGAATGGCATTTGAGATCGTCTATCAGAGCCGTCCCCTGGGCAGGATCCTGGTGGGAATTCCTGGTGAGCACAATGTCTTGAATGCACTGGCCTCGGTGGGCGTGGCGCTTGAATTGGGGCTTTCCATGGAGGTCATCAGGGAGGGTCTCAAAGACCTGGGCGGCCTGGCGAGGCGGTTCCAGGTAAAAGGTGAAAAAAAAGGCATATGCGTCCTGGATGATTACGGGCATCATCCGAGCGAGATTGTGGCCACGCTTAGCACAGCAAGGTCTTGGTGGCCTGAAAGACGACTGGTGGTCGTGTTCCAGCCGCACAGGTACAGCAGAACGCAGGCGCTCTTCGATCGTTTTGTTACGGGTTTCAACGAGGCGGATGTGCTCCTCGTGGCTCCGATCTATTCGGCCGGCGAAAAAAATCTCAGCGGCGTCACGGCAGAGCGCCTCGTGCAGGGAATCAGGGAACACGGGCACAAAGATGTCAAGTTCTGCCGAACGGTCAAGGAGATACTCCCTACCCTGCTTTCCACCGTCAGGAAGGGCGATCTTGTGATCACAATGGGCGCCGGCAATATTTACGAAGTGGGCGATGCATTGCTGGAGAAACTGAGTTAGGTTTTTCGCGGTTTGGATGCCTGGGAGAGAAGGCAGCGGGGCCCTGGTTGGGATCATTCACCTGGTGGCTTATGGACAAGGCACAGGAAAAGGCATTAAGCGACTTCGCAGGGGATCGTGTCCGGTTTTACTGCTCGATGGCCCCTTACACGACTTTCAGGGCCGGCGGGGAAGTAGGGGCCCTCTGGGAAGTTCAGGGTATTGAAGAACTCCTGAACGGCGTCCCATTGCTTCGGCGCGCGAAAATCCCCTATTTTGTGCTGGGCCGCGGCAGCAACCTGCTGATCCGCGACGGCGGGCTGGAAGGGGTCGCCATCAGGCTCGGAGGATCATTGGCTCACATGGAGGAAGATTTAAGGAACGATCTGAAACTCAAGACGGGCGCAGGGCTGCCCATTTCAGACCTCCTGGCCGTGTGTCGGCAGAAAGGGTACGGGGGACTTGAATTTCTGGCAGGGATTCCCGGTACTGTCGGGGGTGCAACGGCGATGAACGCAGGGGCCTTTGGGAAGGATATGGCCTCAGTGATTCAATGTATCGAGATGGTTTCTCCAGGTGGAGAACTTATTCTAAAGGAAATTCACGAATTTTCCTTTGACTACAGAAAACTCCATCTGGAAAAAGGCACAATTGTATCCCGTGTGCTGCTGGGTCTTGAAAAAAAGTCTCCACAAGATGTAACGCGACGAATGGCCGGGTATTTGAAAAAACGGAAGAAGACACAACCACTGGAATACCCCAGCGCCGGATCGATTTTCAAGAACCCCCCTGGAGATCATGCCGGCCGTCTGATTGAGTCCGTAGGGCTGAAGGGTGCGAGAAAAGGTGATGCCATGATATCCACCAAACACGCCAATTGGATCGTCAATACCGGCGAGGCCAAAGTCGAGGATATCCTGGCGCTCATAGAGCTGGCAAGAGAAAAGGTCAGGGACGAAACGGGGGTGGAGCTGGAATTGGAACTCAAGGTTCTCGGGCAATGAAAAGGACTTCGAGAAAGAGAAAAAGGGTTCTGGAGTCTCAGGCTGTCAGGCGGAGAGGGAAAGGCAGCCTGATAGCCACACCCCTGAGGGCCGTTTGGCCCCTCTGCAAGGGGATTTCGAAGCTATTTATGGCCGTCTCTGTGGTGATCCTTGTGAGTTTTTCCTTTCTGTATCTGTACCATTATCTCCTCACTTCCCCCTATCTGAACCTGGAACACGTGGAGATAAGAGGTGTTGAAGATTCGATGAAACCCCAGCTCTCGGCGTTGGGTGATCTCAGGCTGGGAAAAAGCCTTTTGGCCCTGAATCTCCATGCCCTGAAACGAAAACTGGAAAAGCACCCCTGGGTCCGCTCGGTCCAGCTTGAAAGGAAATTTCCAGACACGCTGCTTATCCGGGCTGAAAAACAGGAGCCATGGGCGATCCTTTCGAAAAACGGCATGCACTATGTCAACCGGTTCGGGGAGGTTTTCAAGAAAATCGGCGCATCTGAAAATATGGACCTTCCCGTTATTACGGGTATAGGGGGAGAGGAAAAGGCTTTGCAGTATTCGCTGAGGTCGGCGATGAAGGTCTTGGAGGTCCTGCACGGCGAAAAGAGGCCCTGGTCCCTGGCCGACCTGGCCGAGATACACGTGGAAGGTGGTAATGACCTGATACTTTATTTCGAAGACCTTTCGGTGCAGATAAGGCTGACTTCGGAGGACTTGCGAAGAAAAATGACGGAACTGAGGCGGGTGGTGGCACATTTGAAACGCACCGGCAACATGGCAAACGTCAAAACCATAGATTTCAACTATGCGGGCGGTGCTGTGGTTTCCTTCAGGAAGGGGTAAAGGGTAATGGCTAAAGAAATCGTTGTGGGTTTGGACATCGGGACGACAAAGATCTGTGCGGTTGTGGGTGAAGTCTCCGGTGACAATGTGGAGATCATCGGCATGGGCAGTCACCCTTCAGAGGGGTTGCGGAAAGGCGTGGTGATCAACATTGAAAACACGGTGAATTCCATCAAGGAGGCCGTGGAAGAAGCCGAGACCATGGCCGGGTGTGAAATAAGCTCTGTTTACGCAGGCATAGCCGGAGGTCATATCAAGGGTTTCAACAGCCATGGTGTGATCGCGCTGAAGGAAAAGGAAGTCACAAAAAAAGATCTTGAGCGGGTCATCGAGGCCGCAAGTGCCGTGGCCATCCCAATGGATCGGGAGGTCATTCACACGCTGGTTCAGGAGTACATAGTCGATGAACAGGACGGCATTGTGGATCCTCTTGGCATGTCAGGCGTCCGGCTGGAGGCAAAGGTGCACATCGTCACGGGCGCCGTGACCTCTGCACAGAATATTATCAAGTGTGCCAATAGGGCAGGACTGGATGTGTGCGATATCGTACTTGAATCCCTGGCGTCGAGTGAAGCGGTCCTTTCATCGGAGGAGCGAAATCTGGGGGTGGCCCTCATAGATTTTGGCGGTGGTACCACGGACATGGCAGTATTTTCCAGGGGTGCCATCAAACATACCTCCGTCCTCGCCCTGGGGGGTGACAACCTTACCTATGATATTGCAGTGGGTTTGAGAACGCCCAAGGTGGAGGCGGAAAAAATCAAGATCAGGTACGGATGCGGGTTTTCTTCTCTCATAGGGAGAGAGGAGACCATCGAGGTTCCCGGCGTTGCAGGAAGAAAGGCGCGTGTCCTGTCGAGGCGGATCCTGGGCGAAATACTGGAACCCCGTGTTGAGGAAATATTCACACTCATTCACGGCGAACTCATGCGCTCGGGATATTATGACAGGATCAGCTCCGGGATTGTGGTCACCGGGGGCTCTTCCGAGCTGCAGGGGATTACCGAGATGGCTGAGCAGGTTTTCAACGCACCGACCCGTGTGGGGTTTCCCGAAGGGATGAGTGGGCTCGTGGAAGTGGTGAACAAACCCATGTATGCCACTGCCGTGGGACTCGTCCTTTATGGGTCCAAGCAGGGCAAGGGCAGGAAGAAATTCAGGATCAGGGATGGAAACATTTTTAACAGGGTCATGAGCCGGATGAAGAAATGGTTTAAGGATGTTATCTAATGCTAACGTAGCCACCCGGGTTAGGTGTTCAGGAATGCGGGAAGGAATTGCCTGAGTGGTTACATTCAAACAACAAGAGGAGGGACGCCATGAAGTTTGAATTCATCGAAGAGAAGGAAACGTATCATGCCAGGATAAAGGTGGTAGGCGTTGGCGGGGCAGGCGGCAATGCCGTTGGCAACATGATCACCTCAAAACTGAAAGGGGTCGATTTCCTGGTGGCCAACACGGACAGCCAGGCCCTTGACAGGTCTTCATGTTCCGCCAAAATGCAATTGGGTGGTTCTGTAACAAAGGGCCTCGGAGCCGGAGCGGACCCGGAAATCGGAAAACTTGCTGCCGAAGAATCGGTCAACGAAATCAGGGAATCGGTCGAAGGGGCCGACATGGTTTTTGTAACGGCGGGAATGGGCGGTGGAACCGGCACCGGGGCCTCCCCGATCATAGCGAAAGAGTGCAAGGAAAGCGGTGCATTGACCGTTGCAGTGGTCACCAAACCCTTCAAATTTGAGGGCAATAAGCGGATGAGGAGGGCCATGGAGGGTATAGAGAAGCTCAAACATGATGTGGATACCCTCATTGTTATCCCCAACGAGAGGCTCAAGGCCATAGGGAGCCGCAGCACCACCTTCAAAGACCTCATTGCCAGGGCGGACAATGTTCTGTTGCATGCGGTGAAGGGTATCTCCGATCTCATCATGAGTACCGGTTTCATCAATCTTGATTTTGCGGACGTCAAAAAGGTCATGGAGCAGATGGGAACGGCCATCATGGGCACCGGAAGGGCAGGGGGAGAGAACCGGGCTGCGGAGGCCGCTCAGATGGCCGTCAACAGTCCTCTCCTGGAAGATATTTCCATTAACGGTGCCAGGGGACTTTTGATGAACATCACAGGGCCGTCGGACATGACCATGGACGAAATTGACGAAGCCTCCAACTACATCAAAGAGGAAGTTCACCCGGATGCCGAGATTTTCTGGGGCGTGGTGTTTGATGATGCCATCGGAGATGAGGTCCAGGTGACGGTGATCGCAACGGGTATAGAAAAAGAGATTCCAAGGGAAACGGTTGAAACCCTGGCCGGCAACGTGGTCAAGATAAGGGAAGTGAGCGCTGAGGAGGCCTCGGAAGGGTGGACGGTCAGAATGAACGGCGTCAATCTGGATACCCCAACCTTTCAGCGAAAGGGAGGAGAACCGGTGCCGCCTGCAGGGAAGGATGATTCCCCCTCAATGAGGAAAGGATTGTTGAATCGGGGGTTTTTCAAGGATCATCTCGATTATCCGACTTTTCTCAGGGCCAAGGCGGATTAATAGCTATACCAGGTTTCAGAGGACATGTCCGAAAGAATGGATACTCTCTGCCGTCAGCGGTTGGCTGCGGAAGAGGGCTATGTGAAGAAGGACTGGGGCGGAAAGAAACTGGCCGTGGCTCTTGCCTATCCCAATTCCTACTATTTGGGCATGTCCAACCTGGGGTTTCAGATCGTCTATAACCTGCTCAATGGACGGTCTGACGTGGTGGCGGAGCGTGTTTTCCTGCCTCAAGGTCAAGAAATGTCCCTCCACCTTGAGTCGGGAAGACCGCTTCTCACCATGGAATCCCAGAGGCCCGTCCTCGAATTTGATCTTCTTGCCTTTTCTCTCTCATTCGAGAACGATTACCCTAATATTCTCAAGATCCTGGAACTCGCCAGGCTTCCGCTGCACTCCGCTGAAAGGACCGAAAGCAACCCGCTTGTCATGGCGGGCGGCGTCACAACCTTTCTGAATCCGGAACCCATTGCCCCGTTTTTCGATTTCTTCCTGTTTGGGGAAGCTGAAAACAATCTGGCAAAATGCGTCGACCTCCTGATGGCTCATGGAATGGGGGAGGGAAAAAGGCGAGACGTCCTCCTGGGGTTGGCCCGGGGAATGAACTCTCTATATGTGCCTTCTCTTTACCGGCCGGGATATGGACCGGACGGCACCATCCGGTCGGTGAAGCCCCTATACCCGGACATCCCTCGTAAGATCCGCGTACCCTGGCAGGCTGTATCAATGGAGGGAGTTCCGGCGTCCACCGTGGTGACCCCCGGTACCGAGTTCAAGGACCGCGTTCTTGTGGAGGTGGGAAGGGGATGCGGCCGGTCCTGCCGTTTCTGTGCCGCAGGTTATGTCTATCGGCCACCGCGAACCTATCCGGAGCCAGAAATCCAGAAGGTGGTCGACGAGGCTCTGGACAGGGGCCATTCGGTGGGCCTTTTGTGCGCGGCTGTATCGGATATTCCCGGAATAGGTCATGTAACGAGAAAAATTGTCGAAAGGGGGGGCCGTTTTTCAGTCTCCTCATTGCGGGCTGAAAGCATCACCCAAGGGCTGCTGGAGGACCTTCGGGACAGCGGTCAGAAGACCATAGCCATTGCCCCGGAGGCGGGTTCCGAAAGGCTCAGGAGGGTGATCAACAAGCACCTCACCGAAAAACAGATTCTGGATGCCGCCAACCTCATTTCTTCAACCCATCCCTTCAACCTTCGGCTCTATTTTCTGATCGGCCTGCCCACTGAAACCCGAGAAGATGTGAATGCCATCGTGGAACTGGTCAAGAAGATCAAACACCAAATGGTCAAGACCTCCGCAAAAAGGGGCAGGATCGGGCAGATCAAGTTGAGTGTCAATTGCTTTATCCCCAAGCCCTTTACGCCCTTTCAATGGTTTCCCTTAGAAGACCTGGAGAGCCTCAAGGAGAAACAAAAACGGCTCAAAAGGGCCTTATCCGGGGAGGGCGGCGTTCAAGTGCATTTTGACCTGCCCAAGTGGGCCCATGTCCAGGCGCTCCTTTCCAATGGGGATCGGAGGGTAGCCCCTATTCTCCTTCAGGCACACAGGTTGAAGGGAAACTGGAAAAGGGCCCTGCGCCTTTCAGAAGTGAATGCAGATTTTTTTGTTTACCGCCCAAAGGATTTAAAGGAAGTGCTCCCTTGGGATTTCATCGATCCCGGACTACTCAAGAAGCACCTGGCCAGGGAATATGCCCTCTCTCTCAAGGCTGTGGAGTCTGAAATATGTCGGATTGGTTCGTGTTATCGCTGCGGCGTGTGCGAAGTTCCGGAAAAAGGCTGACTTGGGTGTTGGCAAGTTCTATTGACTCCATGTTGGAAATGTTCTAACTTAATCCGGTGTGAATTGGTTCGAGCCGTTCAGGCGGCCCCTTTAACAGACTTTTCTTTTAGGAATTGGAAATGGCAGGAATGAGACATCAACCCATCATTGTCGCACAGCTCGTCCACATTCAAGGCCCGCTCAAGGGCGAGATACAGGAATTCGCGCAATCGGAGATCACCGTAGGCCGACACCCCTCATGTGGTGTCAGATTTCCCGCCGACCTGGTGTTGGTTTCACGGAATCATGCCAGGATAGCGCGGGAAGGCAACAGCTTTAAGTTGATTGACTCCAGCACCAACGGGACTTTCGTCAATGGAAAGCGGATCAAGGAGGTCATGTTGAAGACCGGTGACGTTATCGGTCTGGGCGAAGGCGGGCCCAAATTCAGCTTTCTTACTGAGATGAGAGAGGGTGAAGCGGTTCCCGAGCCTCCACGATCCCCCGAAAGCCAAACACCGCCTATCCTGCATGCAGCTGAAGAGGTGACCCCGATAAAACGGCAGGAGGCTCCCCCCCGGGTCGTCAGTGAAAACAGGGATGTCCCCCTGGCCGTTCAATATGGGCCGACCCTCAGGTCGTTCAAGATGGTTCCTGTGATCATTGGAAGGGATGCAAAATGTGATGTAGCCTTAGAACTTTCCACGCTTCGGGATCGTCATGCAGAGATCTTTTTTGCTGAAGAACAATATTGGGTCAAGGACCTTACCGGTTCCGGCGCGGTGCAGATTAACGGTACGCCGGTGCAATCCGGATCCCCGGTCAAGATGAACGACGAGTTGGTGTTGGCGCCGGGGGGACCGGCATTTCGGTTTCTCGGTCAGGGGCGTTTCGTTGAGCTTGAGAAGCCCGCTTCCGATGAACCTCCCCCAATCCAGGAGCAGGAGGGGGTGAACCAGGGGCAGGAAACGGACCAGCCGCCAGTTGATAAGGGCCGAAAGTCCCTTTTCAGCAAGTATTTCAAGCACTAAATTTGATGGAACCGTAAAAAGTCCGGTCCTCAGGACTTTTTACTGACGGAAACCGAAAAACGTGGTTTTCGGTTTCTTTACAAATCAACGGGTTAAACTGCAACCCATTGATTTGCGTGCCCCTCCATGGGCACGATGATGACTTTTTACGAAGTCATCAAATTTCCTTACTGAAGCTTCTGGAGGTTTTTCAGCATGGCGCGTGCCTTGTTCAGGTAAGATTTCGCCTTGAGATGGTCCGGGTTCATTCGGAGGGTCGCCTCCCATTCCCCTATGGCTTTCCCCAATTCTTCCTTGAGAAAATAACCCATGCCTCTCTTGTAGTGTGATTCGGCTTGCCCGGCCAGTTTCTTCTTGATTTCCGTTACATAATTCCTGGTATCCTTGTAGGTCCCGGGCACCATATTGAAAAGGTCGAGCGAACTGATCAAGCGGCTTCTACGGAATTCAGCCACGGCCAGGGCGTAATAGGAGCCGTCTATGATGGCTCGGGCAGCCTTTGAAGATCTGGAGGCTATGATATCTTCAGACAGGGAAATGGCCTCCCGGTACCTTTTCCATTCATAAAGCGCCCGGGCCTTCTTGAGTCTGCTTTCAGAGCGTACCTTTTTTGGTTTTGGGGAGGGTTCCATGATGGGAAGCCTGAGGGAGTTACCCGGGGTCAATGCCTCCCCTTCGCGGGAATGGCTGAAGTAGGCCACAAGGATGCTCAAACGTTTATCGTGATACACCTTCCCGGCAATGGCTTTGTTATCGTCTCCCTTTCTTATGCGGTAAACGAGGTACTCCGGAGGGGACAATTTATTCCTGAGGTACTCGAGTGCCCCAGGGTGACCCGGATTGTAGGCCAGGGCCAGCAAGAAACCATTTCGTGCCTCCCGGTATTTTTTTTCTTTATAAAATTCAAGGCCTTTGCGGTAGTTTTTTTCGGCATCAGCAGTCATCTCTCCCTTTAACCGGGCGATGTTGCCCGAAACTTCGCGGTCTTCGGGTCTGAACGCTTTGACAATTTGCCAGGACAGAAGGGCCATTGGGAGTTCCTTTTCCTTCTCATATTGCAAGGCCTTCCTACGATACGTTTCGGGAAAAACATCGAAAGGATCCTTTTGGACGACAACCTTTTCCTTCACAGGGGGGGGGAGGGCGCAAGCCTGAAGAAGCATGGCCAAAAAAAGACACATCGCCGGCAGGATGAATCCAGTGAATCGTCGATTGCTGTGGGGCCGTGAGTTCATTTACCTGATTGCAATTCTCTAATCAAAATCCGTGAAGACATCGAGATTTTTCTGAAAAGCCTCCAGAGAGAAGTTTCCGTAAATCATGGATCGGTCGATCCGGTAGGGGTTGACAAAAAAGGGATTGGTCCCCCTTTTGACCGTGAACGCAGCCTGGTAGCCCAGTTTCTTGGTCAGTTGGATTACCAGATGACTGGTATCCCCATAAGGATAAGCCAGATATTTAACGTCCTTATTCAGATGACTTTTCAGAACCCTTGCCGATTCGGTGAGTTCCGTTTGAATAGCTTCAAAATAGTCTTCAAAAGACTCCTGTCCATTCTTCCAGGCAAGACTACGATGCGTCTTTGTATGGCACTGCATGTCCATGCCGTTGGCGTACATTTCCCTGATCAAGTCCCAGCTCAGGGTTGCGGAGCTGCCCGTAATAAGATTGGTGTAGACAAAGAGGGTGGCAGGATAGCCGTAGCGTTTCAGCAAGGGATAGGCGATATCATAGGTTGATTGCCATCCGTCATCGATGGTGATCACCACGGACTTCTCGGGAATCTGTGCTTTGAATTCCATAAAATCGTGTAATTGATCCAGTGTGATTACGTGATATCCCTGGTCATGAAGCAGCTTCAATTGTGCCTCAAAATCCTTTTGTGTTACCGTCATGGCGTCTTTCTTTTGTAGAGAGAATTTGTGGTAGCACAGCACGGGAACCGTTTGGTATCCCCGGGGGGTTACTCCACCCCTGTACAGGGGACTGAGGGGAATAATGATGGCCTGTCCTGTTTCGATATCTTTGACATGGTTGAACTCGGCTATGAACCAGCCCATGGAAGGGTCATGCAGGTATTTGATTGCCAGGGAAGTCAAGGTATCGTGTGGCTGGACAATGACAGCAACGAAATGGTTGAAGACCCGTGAGGTGGCCGGGGCCGGCCTGGTTGCGGAAATTCCGGGTTCTCTAGGGAGTGTTGCACAGGAAACTAAGGCGAGAGAAAGCAAGACCCCCAGCCAGGGGTAGAGATGACGCAAAAAGGCCTTCAAGACAATATTTCCTTCAGCCGAAAATTTTCCCAGGGCTCGGTTTTGTCCATCATTTCACGTGGTGGGACGGGCTCTACGGTAACCATTTCTTCGATGGTGTGAAAAACATCCTTGCTGATGATGATCTCACCCGGTCCGGCCAGGAGGTTCAATGAATAGGCCGTCTTGAAGCTTTCGCCGATAAAGGTGTGGACCTTGCTTGTGAGTGCCTCCACCAGACCGGAAAGGGCTACACCGCTGCTTATCCCGATGCCGATCTTGTCGAGGATGCGGTTTTCCTCCGTCCCTTCATTCAAAAGGGCTTCCTGCAGGGCCAGAGCCGCTCTCACGGCTCTCTCCGTGTGGTCCGGCTGGAGAGGTGCGCTCTCAAACACACAACTCACCGCATCACCGATAAATTTATCAACCTGCCCGCCGAACGTTGCGGCAACCCGTGCGGCGATGGCAAAGTACTGGTTAAGGTGAACAATCACGTCTTCAGGATCCCTGTGTTCGGCATATTCTCTGAATCCTTTGACGCCTGCAAAAAGGACGGTAATCTGGGTTCTGGTTATTTGTTTCGGCAAAAAACTTGGTGGTTTATTGGCCTGCAGCTGAAAAAGTCCAAGGGATTGGTTCACGGGGGGCGACTGTTTACATTCTCTTCGTTTTTCAAGATCGGCCGATAATCCATTGAGGCCGGCGGCCAGTCTGCCCATATGGGGGCCCGAAAGGGGACGGAGTTGAATGCCCAGGTCGCCTTTTCGCAACGTTTCAGTAGCTGCCACCATTTGAGTCATGCGGTTTGAAAAGCGCTTGGAGGCCAGAAAGATAAAGATCAGACATAGAAGGAATCCAGGCAGGCTGTACGTCACGAATGCACGGGAAAGACGGGAAACCCTATCCGCCAATTGTTCGTGTATCCGGTCTGAAGAAAGCCCGAGATGAAAGAACCCGATGGTCCTCTGCTTGTAGACAATGGGTACGCCGATATCCAGGATTTTGTGCGCGGCCGATTTCCCTAGACTCAAAGACCGCGCTCCCTGTCGATCATCAGATCTCACAAGTTTGTCAAAATGGGTCAGATAATTGTCAAGTCTCTTTGGCCCGGTATATGCAACAACCTTTTTTGTTTTATCCATGACAACAGCATAGAGGGTTCCCGGTTCCTTGTCCGCCCCTTTGATCAGCAGGCTCAACGCAAGGATGTCCTCGCTCAACAGGGCCATCCTGGAATTCTTGGCAAAGTGGTGCGCCAGGACGGTCTCGTTCTTGACTATTTCCGAGTAGGTGGCTTTCTTCTGTTGATTTGAAACGAGAATCCCGGAGGGTACAAGGATCAAGAGAACGAAAAAAAGGAAAAGGATGGATATTTTCAAAAAGAGGGGAAAATGATTTCTAGGGGGGTTCATTATGGCTGCCTTTTTTCCCGGACCGCTGTTCTTTGTGTCTTGAAAATGAATTCGATAAACCATAGCAAAAGAATTCGAAAAATGCTATTTCAATTTTCAGGTGAAGTCGATAGAAAAGACAGTCCAAATACTCCTTGACTGGAAAGTCAACCGTCTGACATACTAGATGGTCTTTTCAATATGATACCTTCAACCTCTATCAGGATAGAATGCTCCCATGAACGAGATCACAAATAGGCGTTTCGGAAAGTACATGCTCCTGGACATGATCGCAGTCGGTGGTATGGCGGAACTGTATCGGGCAATGATTACCGGGGTTCAAGGCTTTGAAAAACTCATCGCTGTGAAAAGGATCCTGCCGCATCTGACTATCGAGAAGGAATTGGTCGATTCCTTTATCGACGAGGCCAAACTGGCGGCCTTGCTGCACCACCAGAATATTGTTCAGATCTATGACTTCGGCAGCGTGGAGAAATCCTATTTCATTGCCATGGA
>CAYOIU010000008.1:0-31272 GCA_964404085.1 uncultured Desulfobacteraceae bacterium
CCTGATAGATCCTAATATAGGTCAACTGCCCATATGGTGTCACCTCCAGTTTGAACGCAAGCGCAATCAGGGGAAGGTCTGAAGCCACCCGAAGCGGAATCTCTTCCTCGTCCTGGTCCAGGTCGAGGGCAACATTTTCCACGTCGGTCGGCGAGGGAAGATACTGATTGACGCCGTCCAGCATAGGTTGAACCCCCACGTTCTTGTAAGCTGATCCCACAAAAACCGGGGTCAATTTCCTGGCGACGGTTCCTCTTCTCACGGCCTCCTGAATGAGCGTTTCTTCAACCCTTTCCTCAAGGATAGCTTCTGTCAGTTCGTCGGAAAACAGGGATGCCGCATCCAGTAATTCTTCCCTTTTGTCCGTAGCCTCCTCCAGGAGATGGCCAGGGATCTCTTCCATCCTTAGAGATTCCCCTTTCTCCCCCTCAAAATAGATCGCCTTCATGGAAACCAGATCCACAACTCCGGTCAGATTTTCCTCCAGGCCGATGGGGATTTCCATCAACACGGGATTGTCGTTCAGTTTTCCGCGTATCTGCTCGACGACGCCATATGGATCGGCGCCCGATCGATCGCATTTGTTGATGAAAGCAACACGGGGGACCCGGTACCGGTTCATCTGGCGATCCACGGTAATGGACTGGGACTGCACGCCGCCGACGGCGCAAAGCACAAGAACGGCCCCGTCAAGGACCCTCAAAGCCCTCTCCACCTCGATGGTAAAATCCACGTGGCCGGGGGTGTCGATAATGTTGATCTCGTGGCCCTTCCATTCGCAGTGTGTGGCTGCGGAAGCTATGGTTATACCGCGTTCCTTCTCAAGTTCCATGGAATCCATGGTGGCTCCCACGCCGTCCTTCCCCCGTACTTCATGAATGGCGTGTATCCTCTGGGTATAGAAAAGGATTCTTTCGGTAAGGGTGGTCTTACCTGAATCGATGTGAGCACTTATACCGATGTTTCGCAAATGCTGGATATCTTCCATCAACAAAAACCTCACAATAAACTAATTTACATCTCGCTAATGAATGGTCGAAAACTTTTTATTTTATAGCCTTTATTCCGAAATTGCAAAAAAAAAATGGGGCCTGCAAAAGCAGGCCCCGGTTTCTGCAATATATGTCAGGGAATTAGAAGGGATAGGATTCCAGGTCGATAATCCTCTCCGCGATATCCTTCTTCAGGCTGATCGCATTAATGGGCTGGTATCTTGCCAGCTTTTTGAGCCCTGCGAGCTGCGTCCTGAGCATATCGCCCTCTTCCACATAGGCCAGTGCCTGTTTTGCCCACTGTTCAATCTTGGGGATAGTATCATCCACATAGGCCTTGGTCGCGGCAATCTGGTACCTTGCCTTTTCCTCTCCTGCACTGTCAATCAGCTTGAGGGTCCGCAGCAGGCCGCTCTCCATGGCGAATATCTCGATGATAATATCCGCTATCCTGGCAAGGACTTGCTGCTCCCTGGCCAGCTTCTGCTGGAACTTCTGGGCCGCGACCCCTGCCACCATGAGGGCGATCTTCTTGCTCATCTTGACCATATGTTCCTGTACCGCCAGGGGTGTATCGGGGAGCTGCACGGACAAGGGTGAATAGGCCATGAGTTCACCTGCAATGGCCTGGGCCGCTGGCAGGAGTGCCAGTCTTCCCTGCATGGCCCGCCGCAACAAGGTACCGGGCACCAGCATCCGGTTGATCTCGTTTGTCCCTTCCCAGATACGGTTGATCCTGGAATCCCGGTAGTACCTTTCCGCCGGGTACTCTGCACAGAATCCATATCCGCCGAGAATCTGGACATACTCATCTACACAGTAGTCCAGGCATTCGGAACCGTACACCTTGGTAATGGAGCATTCCGGGGCATACTCCTCAATGGCCTTGGCATTTTCCGCGCCGCTTTTCTTCGCCTCTGCATCAAGGGTCCCGAGCTTGTCATCGAACATGCCCGCCATCCGGTACATCATGCTTTCACTCATGTAGGTCTTCATGGCCATATTGGCCAGTTTTTCCTTGATCATGCCGAAAGAGCTGATGGGCATCTTGAACTGGATTCGCCCATTGGCGTACTTGACGGCCCCGGTCACACAGGCCTTGCAAGTGCCGGCGGTCATGGCGCCCAGTTTCCAGCGTCCGATATTAAGGATGTTGAACGCGATCTTGTGCCCTTTTCCCACTTCAAACAGGACGTTCTCCACGGGAACCTTGGCATCTTCCAGGATAACGGGACGGGTGGAAGAGCCGTGGACTCCCATCTTTTTCTCTTCCTTGCCCGTGGAAAACCCCGGAAAATCCTTTTCCACGATGAAACCCGTAAAATTCTCACCGTCTACCTTTGCATAGAGGATAAAAGTAGTTGACCAGGCCGCATTGGTGATAAAAATTTTCTCGCCATTGAGGATATAGTATTTTCCATCTTCCGAGAGCACCGCCTTGGTCTTGGCATTGAGCGCGTCGGTGCCGGCCCCGGGTTCAGTGAGGCAGTAAGAGGCACACCATTCCCCTGAAGCCAGCTTGGGAAGGTACTTGCTCTTCTGCTCTTCATTGCCGAAATAGACAATTGGCAGGGTCCCGATACCCGTGTGCGCTCCGTACACGACGGTAAATGATCCCGCGGTACCCATGGCCTCTCCTACCACCGTGGTGCTCACCTTATCCAGACCCAAACCGCCGTATTCTTCCGGCACATCGGTGCCGAGCAGCCCCAACTCCCCGGCCTTTCCTAAGATCTCCATCACCAGTTCAGGATTTTTTTCCTCCAACTCGTCTATGTGGGGCTCAATCTCCTTCGCCACAAAATCTTTAGCCGTTTCATAAATCATCTTGTGTTCATCAGAAAAATCTTCCGGCGTGAACACTTCATCAGGTGCCACATCCGTGATCAAGAACTCGCCTCCCGCGAAAATCTTCTCAGCCATTTCCTTACTCCTTTCCACTCAACAAAATCAGTAGTCTTCTCTTTCAAAAATCCCGGCAGCTCCCATGCCGAACCCTATGCACATGGAAACCAGGCCCCACCTCAACTGTCTCTCCTGCATCTCGTATATCAGTTGCGTGGTCAATTTGGCACCCGTACACCCGAGCGGATGACCCAGGGCAATGGCGCCACCATTCACATTCGTGATCTCTTCGTTCAGGCCCAGTTCCCGGATACAGTAAATCGCCTGGGCGGCAAACGCCTCATTCAGCTCGATCAGATCTATCTGGTCGAGGGACATGCCCGCGATTTTCAGTACTTTCGGTATGGCCACGGAGGGTCCGACCCCCATGTATTCCGGTTCACATCCTTCCACGGCATGAAAACGAAAGGTAGCCATGGGTTTGAGCCCCAGTTCCTTTGCCTTTTCCTTGGACATCAGGAGGACCGCGGCGGCGGCATCACTGGTCTGAGATGAATTCCCGGCCGTCACCGTCCCGTTGGGTTTGAACGCGGGTCGAATCTTGGAAATGCCTTCCTTGGTGGTCCCTGGACGCATTCCTTCATCGGTATCAAAAATGATCTCCTCGAATTCAAAATGACCATTGGGGAGCAGTTTCTGTTTCTTCACCTTCAAGGGTACGATCTGGCTCTTGAACTTTCCTGCCTTTATGGCGGCCTCGGCCTTCTGCTGGCTCTTTGCCCCGAACTCGTCCTGCTCGTCGCGGCTCAGATTCAACCGCTCTGCCACGTTCTCTGCGGTAAGGCCCATGCCGGTAAACGCACCGGGCCTGGTTTCCACGAGCGCCGGGTTGGGGTACATCATGCTCCCCCCCATGGGGATCTGACTCATGCTCTCAACACCCCCCGCAACAACCACGTCGGCGAACCCGCACATGATCTTTTCCGCCCCAATGGCTATGGCCTGGAGTCCTGATGAACAAAATCTGTTCACCGTAGTCCCGGGAACCCGATCGGGCCAACCCATGGACATCACCAGTACCCGGGCCAGATTTAATCCCTGGACGGCCTCGGGAAACGTACATCCAATGACCACATCATCAATGAGCATGGGATCCAGGTCTCCTGCCCTTTTCAGCAGATCACCCAGTACGGCACACCCCATCTGTTCCGGGCGTGTATCTTTCAAAGTTCCGCGAGGGGCCTTTCCGACTGCAGTCCTGCAGGCGGCAACGATCACGGCTTCTTTCATTTTATCTTCCTCCCCTTTTCAGTGCTACGTTGTCAGTCATGAGTGCCGGAAAGAAATCTGCCTTTCACCGGCACTATGGAACCTAACCAGCCACCCAATCAATTCCTGAGCGGTTTGCCCTTGGTCAGCATATGCTGCATTCTGGCCTGGGTTTTGGGATCACCACAAAGGCTCAGGAAGGCCTCTCTTTCCAGGTCCAGCAGGTATTGTTCAGTCACCTTTGTATCGGCCAGGACATTGCCGCCACAGAGGACATAGCCCACCTTTTCGGACACGGTGACATCGTGATCGGTGATGTAGCCCGATTCGTGCATGGTCCAAAGTGCAAGCTTGATCATGGCGAGGGTGTTTTCCCCGGCCACCCTGATCTCGTCCTTCGGCCTCGGAGGCTCATATCCCTCCAAAATCATGGCCCGAACCGTTTGCTTGGCATCCTCGATGAGATAGTCCCTGTTCACGGTCATTTTATCGTTTGGTTTCAGGTAACCCAGCTTCACTGCCTCTGGGCCGGAAGTGGCGACCTTGGCCATGGCGATTGTCTCAAACGCCCTGGCCACGAATGGCATCAGCTCGATCTGCTTTGGATAGATGCCTCCTCGCTGTATCTCGAACAGATGTTCCGTATTGCGAAGAAGCAGTTCTTTGCAACCTCCACCGGCGGGAATCAGGCCGACGCCCACCTCCACCTGGCCGATATAGGTCTCTGCCGCATACCTGACACGGTCGGCTGCCAGGCAAACCTCGCAACCCCCACCCAGGGCCATGCCCGCCGGTGCCGCCACAACGGGCTTTCCCAGGTATTTGAGTTTCATCAGGGAATTCTGAAGGGTCTTCACGGCCCAATCCAGATCATCCCATTCTTCTTCCTGTGCCGTAAAGAGAACCAGCGCTAGATTTGCCCCTACGGAAAAGTTGTCCGCGTGGTTGGCAATCACCAGACCTTCAAAATCCTTTTCAACGATTTCGGCCGTCTTGGCTATCATGCTGATAATATCATCGCCCAGGGCATTCATCTTGGCATGAAATTCAAGACATGCCACGCCGTCACCCAGGTCGACGAGAGACGCACCGGTATTGCCGGCGACCTCTTTGGCCTGGTCTTTCAGAGAGGGCAGCAGGATGATCCCGGGTTTGGTGGGAACCTCCCTGTACTCTTTGGCAGTTAGGTCATAGAAATACTGGCTTCCCCCTTCACGCCGGTAAAAGGACTCTTTTCCGCTGTCCAGCATCTCCTGGACCCATGCCGGTATTTCGTAGCCCGATTCCTTCATCTTGGCTACGGATTTTCCTACCCCCAGGGCATCCCACTCCTCGAATGGACCCATCTTCCAGGCAAATCCCCATTTCATGGCATTGTCCACATTGACAATGTCGTCTGCTATTTCGGGGATTCGGTTGGCGGCGTATATCAGGCCTTCCGTTGTATGCCTGAAAGTGAACTCTCCTCCCACATCATCGGCGTAGAACAGGGTCTTTAGCTTGTTTCCGGTTCCACCGGCGCCCTTGGCTGCTTCCAGGGAAGCTATCTTGACCTTTTCCTGCGAGCTGTATTCGAGGGTGGTGGGATCGATGGAGAGGATGGTCTTTTTCCCCGCTGCATCTTTGCTCTTTTTGTAAAAGCCCTGTTTTGTCTTTTCGCCCAGAAGGCCCTTCTCAATCATCTTCGCGATGAACTCCGGCGGCTTGAAGGTCTCGCGCTTTTCGTCTTCAGGTGTGCCGTCATATACGTTTTCAGCCACATGAAGGATGGTATCCAGTCCCACAAGATCCGCCGTCCTGAAGGAAGCGCTCTTGGGATGCCCGATCACCGGTCCGGTCAACTTGTCCACGGCCTCAATGGTCAGGCCCAGTTCCATCATCGCCTGAATAATATAGAGCATCCCGAAAATACCGATGCGGTTTGCTATGAAATTAGGGGTATCCTTGGCATAGACGATCCCCTTTCCCACCACCTTTTCACAGGTTTCCGCAAGGGTCTGAACCACTTCGGGGAGTGTTTCAGGGCCCGGAACAATCTCCAGGAGTTTCATGTACCGCGGCGGATTGAAGAAATGGGTAATGGCGAAATGTTTTCTGAAGTATTCTGACCGGCCCTCGCAGATGGCTGCTGCGGGAATTCCCGAGGTGTTGGAACTCACCAGGGTTCCAGGTGTCAAAACCGATTCTATTTTCTCAAAGACCTTCTGCTTGATATCCAGGCGCTCGACCACCACCTCGATGATCCAGTCCACATCGGACAGTAGGGACAGGTGATCTTCCATGTTCCCGATGGTGATCAACTTGCTGTTTTCCGCTATATAGAAAGACGCAGGTTTGGATTTTAGAGCTGCATTGAGGCCGTTCTTCGCGAATTTACTTCTAAAGACGCCACTTTCTTCCGTCAAGCCCTTCTTTTTGTCCTCATCGGTCAACTGGGGAGGGACAATATCAAGCAGGACTGTCTCTATCCCCACGTTTGCCAACTGGGCGGCGATGGTTGCCCCCATGACACCAGCCCCGATCACACCGGCCTTTTTGATTTTTTTCTCCATAAAAGCGACCTCCTTGGAAGATACCTAAAGGTTTTAAGAACCGTCCCAACTGTTGGGGCGGTAGACGTGAAGTGCTGACTAAAATTATGAATGAGCTGTCATTCATTTTTTAACTAGCATAGCACAGCAATGAAGTCAATGCTTTTTTCTGGAAATTTGTTGGCGCTGTGGAAGGCTAAGTTATGCGGTAAACGGGAGCCTATGAGGAAAAAGGCGGAAACGATTCCCCTGCCCTTCTCTTGAGCAATGCTTTAGTCTGCAGAAAATAAGTAAGATGGCGATAGAAATGATGGCTTCGTAAGAAATCATCATCGTGCCCACGGACGGGCACTCAAATCAATGGGGTGTTTTTGCCCATTGATTTGTAAGGAAACCGAAAATCGCACTTTTCGGTTTCCGCCATTAAAAAGTCCACGACGGACTTTTTACGCTTCAATCAATAGGGACACGGGGATCTTTTTTCAGGACACGAAAACGCATCTTTGCTTGGAGATCGCATACTGATGAAGCAGGCGGTCGGCGCGCTTGCGGGGACTTCACTGAACAGTACAGCGTTACAGAGGAAGTACAAAAGGTACCCCGGACGCCTTGCTGAGCAACGCTGGTCAACGTCTGTTTGACGTAGCCCTCGTGCTTGAAAAAAGACCGCCGTGGCCCTGAACAAGCGGCTTATGTCATCCGCTTACTGAAGAGCGCTGAACCACAGCGGGAGGGTCAGTGCAGTCCTTTCCGGCGGGAATATATTTCTCCCCAGCTTTTATCACGGCGCAAATATTCTGCGCAGGGTTTTTTAGCCCGACTACTTTCTCCATCAGTCCAATTGATCATGGTCCGATGCGCCTGTCCGGTGCATCATTTACCGGATCGTCACATTTAAGCGACGTCGGCGTCCCCGATATTCCCTTTCGGAAACGATTCCACTGCCCCTCCCTTGAGCGACGCGAAGGTTTGTAGAAGATAAGTGGAGTGGCGTCAGCTAGGGCACAGGAATCTTTTTTCAGGACACGAAAACGCATTTTTGCTTTGCGGTCGTGATTTTACCGAACTGGGCGGCCGGCGCGCTTGCGGGGACTTCACTGAACAGGAAAGGGCTGCTCAGGAAATACAAAAGGTCACCCGGACGCCTTGCTTAGCAGCACTGGTCGACGTCTGTTTGACGTAGCCCTCGTGCTTGAAAAAAGACCGCCGTGGCCCTGAACAAGCGGCTTATGTCATCCGCTTACTGAAGAGCGCTGAACCACAGCGGGAGGGTCAGTGCAGTCCTTTCCGGCGGGAATATATTTCTCCCCAGCTTTTATCACGGCGCAAATATTCTGCGCAGGGTTTTTTAGCCCGACTACTTTCTCCATCAGTCCAATTGATCATGGTCCGATGCGCCTGTCCGGTGCATCATTTACCGGATCGTCACATTTAAGCGACGTCGGCGTCCCCGATATTCCCTTTCGGAAACGATTCCACTGCCCCTCCCTTGAGCGACGCGAAGGTTTGTAGAAGATAAGTGGAGTGGCGTCAGCTAGGGCACAGGAATCTTTTTTCAGGACACGAAAACGCATTTTTGCTTTGCGGTCGTGATTTTACCGAACTGGGCGGCCGGCGCGCTTGCAGTGCCTCCACTGAACAGTACAAATTTTCACAGGAAATAGAGAAGGTCCCCCGGACGCCTTGCTTAGCAACGTCGCTTGACACAAGAGTGACACAACCCTCGTTCCTGAAAAAAAACTGCTGTGACCTGACCATGCTTCTTATGCCCTCCGCTCACAGCGGCGCAATTATCCACAACGGGAGGGCCGGGCACAAATCAACGGGTGTAAGGTCACCCGTTGATTTGTCAAATTGACTTTTTTCGAAATATTCTCTTTAAGGAAGAAAAGGCGGGAAATCAGGATTCAAATAGGCTCAGGACGTTTCCCATTTCCATGGAAATGAACTCCTGGATCTGGTGAACGAGTTTTTCCATGCTGTCTCCATCCAGGTCAAACCCGCTCTTGACCACAAAGTCCATTGCCTTTGAAGGAGCGAATTGTGAAA
Source organism: uncultured Desulfobacteraceae bacterium (assembly GCA_964404085.1). Classification (GTDB taxonomy): domain Bacteria; phylum Desulfobacterota; class DSM-4660; order Desulfatiglandales; family Desulfatiglandaceae; genus CAYUCJ01. The sequence goes on from CAYOIU010000008.1 coordinate 8,687, forward strand.
GTGTGATCTCCTTTTCCGATTCGAGACAGGAATATCCTGCCATTTTTGCAAGCAGATTGGCCAGGTAGACAACGATGGATCCCGATCCATCACCCCTGTCGTGCCAGGGGGCATGATGAAAAAAGACCTGCATGACCACCCTTTGGGGAAATTTCCACTGCTGGAGAAGTTTGGCAGCTACCTGGTAGTGGGTGATCCCCAGGATTTTCTTTTCTGCCTCGCTGAAGGTGGTATGGTTTTCATCCACGAAATGGACAATGTTCACAAAATCCTCATGAAAGTACTGGTCGAAAACCACCTTGCCCATGTCATGAATCAGACCGCTGAGAAAAAGGGTGTCGTCAGTTGTCAGGTTGAAATATCTCGCCAGGTATTTCGCCACCTGGCTGCAAATGATGGCATGCTTCCAGAAACGGTTTCGATCGATCGAATCGCTCATGGCATCCTTGAAAAAATCGCGGACCGAAAACGCCAGAAGAATGGACTTTATTTCACCAATCCCCAGGATCACGAGGGCATGATCAATGGAACTCACCTTGCCAAGCGTGCCATAGAAGGCTGAATTGGCCATTTTCAGGATCTTGACGGTCATGGCCTGGTCTTTCTCAATCACGTCAGCCAGCTTCTTGATGGAGGCATTTTCATCCGACAGGAGATTCATCAGTTCATGGGAGATCACAGGAATAGTGGGAATCTGTTCTATTTCCTTGATGAAACGTTCGATGTCTTTCTTAGTCTTTGCCATGGCTCCTTGTTTCTCTCACTCTCCGATGCAAAAACGCATCGAAATCAAGAACTTCAGGTTTTTGAACGAATGTTTTCTTAACGGTACTCTCAGGGGTTCCCCCGCCGTTTCCCCTTTCGATCGCCCGGCGAAGCCTTCTCAGCTCTTCGGATACCTGTGATATGGTCTTGATCAGGCGGTCCGTCCTATCACCGTTCTCGGGTGCGATCCTTGATTCCTTCAGGGAAAGGGATGGTTTCAGGGGTGCGGTCTCTTCTACAACGGGTGCCGGCGCGTCTTCCTTGACTGCGCCTTTATCGCCCTTCAGGTTGAGAGGTGTTTTGAAGAGACCGAGGCATTTTTTCCAGAATGAACCCGGCTCAGGAGACGCAAATTCCTCCGGTTTTTCAGCCAGCAGCCGCTCCCCTAGCTTTTCAATGCACTTTGCTGCCCTGCTCTCCGGATAAATCGTGAGGAGGGCCTTCTGTTCTTTTACCGCCTGCGTTACCTGTTGGTCTTCAAAAATGACACCGAGCGGGGACAGTTCGCTTCCCAGGTGCTTGGCAACCGCCGCCCTGAATTTCTTATAAACCAGCTGTGCCACATCCAGAGTCTTGCATTGATTGACGATCACCTTGGCGTGGCCCTTGAATCCGTTCGCCAGCAGGATCTTCAACAGGGCATAGGCATCGGTAAGTGATGTGGGCTCTGGCGTCACCACCAGTATGACCTCGGATGACGCGAGACAGAAGGCAACCACATCACGGGAAACCCCGGCGGAGGTGTCGAAGAGGATGAAATCATGATCTTCCAGTTCCCCGAAGGCCTTTAAAAGGGTTTCCCTGTCGGAAGGCGTCAGATTTGCCAGGTCTTCCACTCCCGAACTGCCGGGAAGCACATCTACGCCCTGATAATCCACCATGATGTCTTTGAAATCCATGCGCCCGCTGACCACGTCCGCCAGTGCGGCTTCGGGCTGGAGACCCAGAAGGATGTTGACATTGGCCAGACCCAGGTCTGCATCAAAAAGGCAGACTCGGTAGCCCTTTTGAGAAAGATAGAGGGCCAGGTTGACGCTGATGTTGGTCTTGCCTACACCGCCCTTTCCACTTGTGATCGCGATGGTTCTGCTCATGTCTATCCTTGTTTAAATCGTGGGTGCGATGATGACTTTCGAGAAGTCATCGTTCTTTGCTTTCTCCTGAGGCCCCTTCATTGAGCAACGGGAAGTGCGGAAATCTCCACCTTGCCGTCCTGGGCCTCCAGATAAAACTGAACCTCATCACACTGATAGCGGTCGCGAATTTCATGGAAACTCTCGACAATGAATTCCCTGAAAAGAGGGGGTTCTTCCCCGTCGTTTCCCTGTCCCAGATCTTTTTTCATTGAGATGAACGCATTGGAAAGACGTTCCAATACTGCTTTGTCTTTTTCCGGATCGGTCAGTGTGAAGGCCTCTCCACCGGGCATTTCTGTCTTGGTTTTTCCCGGCTGATGAGACAGGCCATTCTTGTCTCGAAACATCTGTATCATGTCATGGGGCACCATCCGCAGAATCTCATTCAACGTTGTTTCCTCCAGTTTAAGTAAGGCGTCATCCAGGAGGGTTTTCATGCCGGTGGCCTGTGCCAACAACTTGAGTTCATCCATTTCAGCCCCTTTTGTCAGGGCGGCTGCAACATCTTTTTTGATCTCGAAAATCTCCGAAATGAGTGTTCTGCCTTTGTATCCTGTAAATCCGCAGGCTTCGCACCCTGTCCCTTTATAGAATCTCAGGTGAGACGGGTAAGAATCAAAAATGATAGACCATTCCGCTTCATCCGGCATATATTCTTCGGAGCAGGTAGGACAGACTCTGCGCACCAGTCTCTGGGCCAACGCGCAACTCAGACAGGCAGCGATCTGGCTCCTTTCCACTCCCAGATCCAAAAGGCGGGCGACGGAACTGACCGAATCGTTGGTATGTAGGGTGCTCAGAACAAGATGTCCTGTCTGGGCCGCATCGAAACCGATTCTGGCCGTCTCGGAATCACGAATTTCCCCCACCAGGATAATATCCGGATCCAGCCGGAGAAAGGAGCGAAGGAGCCTTCCGAACCCCAGTTCAATCTTTTGATGTACCTGTGTCTGCATGATGCCCGGAAAACTGTATTCGATGGGATCTTCCGCGGTGATGATCTTGGTGCTGGGGTCATAGATGTACTTCAAGGCACCATAGAGGGTGGACGATTTTCCACTCCCGGTAGGTCCGGTCACCAGAATCATTCCTGCGGAACTCTTCAAGGACATCCTAAAAGGAATCAGCACATGTTCTGAATGGTTGAGACTTTCGAGACCCACGTTGGCTTTGCGTGAATCCAGAATACGGATGACCACGTTTTCTCCCGTAATGGCCCTGCAGGTGGCCACCCTGAAATCCAGGTCGTATTTCTTTCCCTTCGCCTTGTCGTAATAGTTGATTCGGAATACCCCGTCCTGTGGAAGGCGCTTTTCTGCGATGTCCAGGTTGGAAATGATCTTGATTCGCGAAATTATGGATCCGGATTTCTCTTGGAGCTTTTTTTTCAGCCAGGCCAGATTCATGTCTTGCAGAACGCCGTCGATCCTGTAGCGCAGCTTGACTCCTTCCCGGTCCTGTTCAAGATGGATATCGCTGGCCCCATTACTGATCCCATACTTGATAATGAAATTGACTAGCTCCTCCACCTCGATGTCCTGCGCATCATATACCGGAGCCTCGTCATCTGCGCCATCCATGTCCTCATCAAGTTCGATCTGCATGAAATCCATTTTTTCAGCAGGCGCTTCTTCTTCGGTCTCTTCTTCCGTCTTCTTTCCGCTCAGCCTTCGGCTGTAAAGGATCTCGAAAAGCTCACTGAATTTTTCTTCGCTTATAAGGACACAGGAAACATTAAGGTTGCTGTACAAGGCCGTCAGCTCCCTGGCAGTAAAGATATTCTCGGGGTTTACCAGGGCTATGGTGATATCCCTTCCGATGAGAGATATGGGAATCATCAGGTTTTTCTCGGAATACTTCTGGCTGATGATTCGGGAAAGCTTGTGCTTGTCCTCTTCGCTGAATGCAAATTCCTTGAGTGTTCTGAAGGGAATATTGGATTGCTTTGATAAGGTGTCTTGGAGTTGTGCCTGGGTAATAACCTTCTTCCGAACCAGGATGTCCCCTATGGACTCACTGCTGTGTCTCTGCTCCTGGAGTGCCTTGTTCAGATCTTGCTGGTCGCAATATTTCTGTCGAACCAGGATGTCCCCCAGTCGCATTTGTTTTTTGTATTTGTTCAGGACATAATAGAGATCCAGCGGGTTGAGTGCCTTTTCACCACAAAGCACGGCACCCAACGTCCTTTTGGCCACTTGAATGCTCAGCGCCCGTTCAAGCTCCTCTTGTTTCACCAGGCCCATTTTTTTGGCGAGGTCACCAATCCTGCGCGAATTCAATTGTTCCTTCAGGAGACCTTCCAGATCCTCCCGGGTCACGATTCCCTCACGGACAAATACCTCTCCGAGGAGTTCTTTCGGACCCTGTTTGGCCAAACAGGCCTGGAGCTGTTCGCGATCCAAGTACCCCTTCTCAACCGCCAGATTTCCTATGTGGCTTCTCAGCTCCGGGTGTTTCAGAATCCTTTCCAGGTCCGGTTGGGAAAGGGCGCCGATCTTGACCAGGACTTCTCCCAATGGTAATTTTGACCATTCCGTCTCCTGGCGCTGGATTGAGAGGGCATTTTCAAGATCCTTTTCCTTGATAAACCCTTCTTTGATAAGGAGTTCACCGATCCTCGGTCCCAATTTTTCATCTTTCATGGGTCCTGGGGAAAGTCCTTCTTTCTTGGGCATTTCTTCTATCATGACATCCCGTCCTGAATGTGGATCTGAGCTCTCGGCAAGGGTTCGATGACCGATACCTCAAGCAGGTCTTGAACGTAATTTTGCAAGTTATATGCCAGCCTTTCATTTCCCCCAAATCCCGCATTTCTCACTCCGTCCATGCCCTCATGCAACCTCATCACGACGGCATTGTTCTGAAATGGCGCCCAATAGCGAAGCCCACTCAGCCTGTCTGCCCTGAAGCGCGGCGAAGGCTTATGCCGTGCCTTTCAACCGCCAAAACTTTGACGACCTCTCGGCAAAACCTCAACCCATGTTTGATTTCCTTTTCATAAACGCATTAGGCTGAAACAGGACCTTTGAGGCGGCATAAAGCATCTTCTAATGAAGTCATCTCGATCACGGCAGCTCAGGCCTCCTCCACCTCGTTGCTCATAGGCTGCCGTTTGCGGCATAAACCAGCTTTTTACGATTCAATCACTTTTGCTTGCGCTTACCGATTAACCTGTGCTACTAAGAATTGCTGAGAAGGAGGCAGGCATGCCGAGACTTCAAATCATTGGCGGGCCCTTGAAGGGCAAGGATTTTGAGCTTGAAGGTGCCACTATATTCATCGGCCGTTCCTCGAGAAATGATTTCCAGATAAAAGATTCCACAATTTCCAGAAAACAGATCAAACTCTATTTCATCGGAAAAAAGCTGTTTCTCGAGGATCTCAAAAGCACCAACGGCACATGGCTCAATGACGAATTGATTCCCCCTGGAGAGGGTTTCGAAGTGGATTCAGGAGACACCATATCCCTCGGCAACACCGTCATGCTTCTGGAAGAAAGCGCTTCAGAACCATCCTCACGAAGGAAAGACTTCATCCCCCCCCATCCCTTGGGTATGGGAGCTGACAAAGGAATGGTGGAGAAAGAACGACGAAAAAAGTCATCCGGTGACATTGAGACTTTGCATGCCCTGTCAAGGCTTATCCGGTCCACCGCAGGTCTCCACAAGATGCTGGGAAGTTTGCTCGAAACGCTCCTTAAGACCCTTCCAAGAATTGACAGAGCGGCCGTCATCCTCTTCGATGAGGGAAAGAAAGAGAAGAAGGATGTGGTCAGTCGATCGAAGGAAGATGTCGGACAACACTCCAAAACGGGTTTCAGTGACGTCGTGATCAATCGGGTCATCGGGGAAGGAAAGGCGGTGAGGATGTCCAACACCGATTATGAGGAGCCGTCAGACATCTCTGAAAATGAAAGTACGCTCGAGATCGGCTCTCTCCTGTGTGTGCCCTTGGTGAGCCAGGGAAAAACCCATGGGGTTCTCTATGTGGATTCCCTGACGGGCCCCTATGGTTTCAGAAAAGATGATCTCCTGTTCCTGAATGCCATAAGCGGACCGCTTGCACTTGCCATAGAAAATGCGCAGCTACGCCAAAGGTGAAAATATCTAGGAGTTTGTGTCACTCTCCTCCGGGCTGTCGGCTTCGGTATTAACCGGTTTCTCCTTTTTTTCTGAATCAAGTTCCACGGTCAGCATTTCGGATTCCGTGAAAGGAGACTCCTCTCGTTCCGGCCCTTTTCCGGCTTCATCCCGCTCCGTCTCGAAAAAATCAAACGCCCCTTCTTCAAGTTCGTCCCCTGTTTCGAGTCTGATTTCATCCAGGTCCTGCACATTTTCGGAAAGTTCTGCAAGGTCAAAGGCCAATTCCGCGTCCTCTTGTTCAAGTGCCATGGCGGCCTCCAGACTCTCGTCTGACACCTCATCCAGGTCAATAGAGATCTCTTCATCCGGAGGACTCCCAAGGCTCGTCTCACTCGGTATGTTCTCGTTCGCGATTGTCAACCCCGAAATGGCAACTGTACCGTCACCTACGTCCTCGGTGGGGATCGGGGGCTGTCCGGTTGTCTCGGCCTCATCCGGCAGATCTTTTAGGTCCAGGGTAAGTGAATCCTGCTCTTCTCCTTCGACCTCCATCTCAATTTCGCTCAGATCAACGGCGGATATATCGGTCTCAATCGAATCTCCCGATTCCATAGCATCAGGTTCACGAACCTGATCCTCTACCCCCATCTCAAATTCCTCATCATTTTTGCCGAACACCGTTGCCTTTTCCATAACACCGGTATCATCCATGGCAACACCCATAACCGGTTCCATTTCCGGGGACTCCACGTAGGTGCCTGCCTCAAGCCCGATACGACTGGCACTGGCGGCACCTGTCAAGGCCTCGAGGAGATAAGGGGGATCCGGCTTGAATGGAGGCAGATTGAGTTTTTTCTGCTCACTACCAATATCCTTATTGCATTTGGGGCAGACCTGATTGTAGTCAAAACTGATGTAACCACACTTCGGGCATTTCATGGCTCTCTCCTGGGACAAAGAATAGCAAAAAAGCAATAGCCCTTAATAGAAGCTTACTTTCACTGATTCGATCTCCTATGGACCAAAATACCACTCTTTTCAGCATCAATCAAGGACTTCTCAATGGGAAAATAATATGCAATAATAATACCAAACCACTTGGTTCTTGCGAACAAGAGGTTGTTCCGCACCTTAGTAACTGTCATGAGTTCCTTGAGCAGGCAAAAGGCATATTCCGGAAGCTACGCTCCCGCCGTCGTCCATGACTCCGGCTAGGCCATAGATCCTCCGTCCACCGTTATCACCTCCCCGGTAATAAAATCCGACAGACTGGAAGCCAGGAAGAGGACAGCGCCCACCACATCACCTGTTTCGGCGATCCTGCCCGCGGGGATCGATTGGATGATCTGTTTCAGGAGATCCTGGTTTGCCCAGAACGGCATACTGAAAGGGGTTTTCACCATGCACGGAGCCACCCCGTTCACCTGGATATGATCCCTGGCCAGTTCCACTGCAAGGACCCGGGTGAGCATTTCAACGCCCGCTTTAGCGATGGAATAGATGCCCATTCCAGGAGCTGCCTTTTTTGCCGCAATGGAGCTTATGTTGATGATTTTTCCCCCACCCTGCCCTTTCATCAGCCTCACGCCGGCCTTGGAAACCAGGAAAGTTCCTTTGAGATTCGTCTGGATGATCTTGTCCCACAGGGATTCCTCGGTATCGGCCACGGAGGGCGTCAGGATATTCATGCCCACATTGTTCACGATGATGTCCAGCCGGCCGAACTTATCTTTGGCCGTTCCTAACAGTTCCTCCACCTGATCCCAATGTCCCACGTGGGCCGTTTTGGCCTCCACGTTCAATCCCTTTTCTCTGAAACGCTCCATCGCCTTGTCGAGATTTTCCTGTTTGCGGCCGCAGACCAGGACCCGGGCACCGCGTTCCGCCAGGGCAGCTGCAACGGCCTCGCCAAGGCCACGGCTCCCGCCGGTAACCAGGGCCGCCTTGTCTTTGAACTCCAAGCTGAAATCCGCCATCATTGCCTCCTCTCTGTTCGCGCTATCGGTACTGCCTTCCCTCAATACCATATTTTCTTGCCTTATACCCGAAGATGCGCTCGGTGGTCTTGAGTGCACTTGCGGCCTGGCGCATGTTGCCACGTGATGTTTTCAAGGCATCGATCAGCAGCTCCCTTTCAAATCGCTCTGACGCCTCCTTGAGGGACTGGGTCTGATGGGTCCCGGTATCGATCGCGGTCTGTAGGGTGGGGGGAAGATGATAGCTGTGAATGACCTGATCCTCGCATAGCAATACGGCCCTCTCCAGGCAATTCTCCAGTTCACGGACATTTCCAGGCCAGTGGTATTGCGTCAGAGCATCGATGGCGGGAGTAGATATCCTTCTGATATCCTTCTGATATTCTCTTGAATACTTCTCCAGGAAGAAGTCCGACAAAAGCAGGATGTCGGCCTCTCGCTCCCGCAGGGGAGGCATGTAGATGGGGTAGACATTCAACCGATAATAGAGGTCCCCTCTGAAGCTACCCCCTTCCACCGCCGATCGAAGATCCTGATTGGCCGCCGCAATAAGCCGGATGTTGGTCCGGATGATTCGCGTACCGCCCAGCCTTTCCAGCTCTTTTTCCTGGAGTACGCGCAGAAGCTTGCCCTGGCTTTCCAGGGCCAAGCTGCCGATTTCATCCAGAAAAACGGTACCGCCTGAGGCCAGTTCGAATTTTCCTTCCTTCTGTTTGTTGGCCCCTGTGAAGGCACCTTTTTCATAACCGAAGAGTTCCGCTTCCACCAGGTTGGCCGGAAGGGCTGCACAGTTGATCTTGATGAAGGCCTTGCTCGCGCGGAGGCTGTTGTAATGGATGGCATTGGCCACCAATTCCTTTCCCGTGCCGCTTTCTCCCAGCAAAAGCACGTTGGCGTTGCTTTTGGCCACCTGGGTGATAAGGTAGAACACCTCCTGCATTTTCCGGCTGTTGCCGATGATGTTGGTAAAACTGTACTTCTTGTTCAGCTCTTTTCTGAGCCTTGTGTTTTCCTCCCTGAGCCTTTCTTTTTCTCGGTTGATCTTCTCCAGCAGCGAAACCTTCTGGGCAATCAGACTGCTGATGATGGCGAGGAGGCGGACATTGTCGCCTAGTGTTTCCTTGCCTTCTGCGCCCCTGTCGACACTGAGGGCGCCCACCACCCTTTGCTCCTCTTTTATGGGTACGCAGATAAACGAAATTCTCGATTTATCAATCCTGCTTCTGGCCCCTGTCCGGTCGAGAAACAGGGGTTCATCATCAATCTTGGGGACAGCCATGGGCCGGCCGGTCTTGATAACCTGTCCGGTGACACCTTCACCCAACTTGTACCTGCCCCGTGACTTGGCCGAACTTGAGATTCCATGGGCCACCTCGATGTGGATTTCGGCTGTTTCGGGGTTGAGCAGGGTAATGGAGCCCCTTTTCATGCCCAGGTGCTCAGAAAGGAGATCAAGCACTTTGTAGAGGGATTTCTTCAGGTCCAGGGAGACGTGAATGGCCTTACTGATCTCGTAAAGGCAAGCTATTTCATCTGGTTTGGGTTTCATGCTTTCGGTTTAATATGGATGTCTTCGTAAGAAGCTGGTTTATGCCGCAAGCGGCAGCCTATGAACAACGAATGGGAACCGAACCTGACAATCTTTTTCAGATGCTTTCTAAACACTCCGGAGGGGATGGACGGTTATTTGGGGTTTAGCGGTACGCAGTAGTGAACACATGGGTTTAGGAGGTTTAAACCCCAAATAGCCGTCCATGTTGAAGTGAGTTGCCAAGTGCACTTTGAGAAAGCACATGAAAAAGATTCTCAGATTCGCTTCTCTATACGCGTTTAATTGATCGACTTCGTTGGAAGCCATCCTCGTGCCCATGGACGGGCACGCAAATCAATGGAGCGCTTCGACTAATCCGCCTCAAGACAGGTCTTGCTAAAGCCGACATCGACAGGAACCGGATAACGACCGTCAAAACAGGCCAAGCAAAGATCTCCACGGGGTATTCGTGTGGCCTTCACCAGATCTTCCAGGTCGAGATACCCCAGGCTGTCCAGCCCGACGTAGTCACGGATCTCGTCCACCGTTTTTTGGGCGGCAATGAGTTCCCCCTTGGAGGAGAAATCGATGCCGTAGTAGCAGGGGAAGCGGTGAGGCGGGCAACTCACCAGCATGTGGACCTCTTTGGCCCCTATCTTTCTCAGGGTCCTGACCCGCGTTTTTGCCGTGGTTCCCCTGATGATGGAATCCTCTATGATCAAGACCCTTTTGTCCTTGAGCAATTGCCTCACCGGATTGAGTTTCACCTTGACGCCGAAATCGCGCATGCTCTGTGAAGGCTGAATAAAAGTACGGCCCACATAGTGATTCCGAATAACGCCCATCTCGTAAGGGAGGCCCGATGACTGGGCATAGCCGATAGCCGCGTAGTTCCCCGAATCCGGGAAAGGCATCACCAGATCCACATCCAGGGGGAAGGCCTTGGCGAGCAGTTTCCCCTGCTCCTTTCGAAAGAGGTAGACATTCTCGCCGAATACATCGCTGTCAGGTCGTGCAAAGTAGATCAATTCAAAAATGCACTGGCTTTTTCTTGATGGAATACCCGATGGAATGCTCCTTAGCCCTGCCTCATCGATGATGACGATCTCCCCGGGCTCCACTTCTCGCAAAAATTTTGCATCCACGAGGTCCAGGGCACAGGTTTCCGAAGAAACCACGTAGCCGGAATCCAGTTTTCCTATGCACAAGGGCCTGAATCCGTTGGGATCCCGGGCGGCTACGATGGTATCTTCCGTCATGATGGCCATGGAGTAGGCGCCTTTGACCTGGGCCATGGTCTCGATCATGGCCTGTTCGAGCCCCTTCTTGATGCATTTCGCCGTCAGGTGGAGGACCACCTCACTATCCATGGTGGTTTGGAAAATGGATCCGGCGTCTTCAAGTTGGGCCCGGATCTCCTGCGCATTGACGAGATTTCCGTTGTGCGCAATGGCCAGGGATTTGCCCGAATAGCGAACCCTGAAGGGCTGCGCATTGACGAGAAGCGAGGAACCCGTGGTGGAGTACCTCACGTGACCAAGGGCGATGTTTCCCTTGAGTTCGTCCAGGATTCGCTCGTTGAAGATATCGGGCACCAAGCCCATTGCCTTGTGTTCCCGTACGTGACAACCGTCTGATGCCACGATGCCTGCACTCTCCTGGCCGCGATGCTGAAGGGCATAGAGCCCGAAATAGGTCAGTTTGGCGGCGTCTTCGTGTCCAATCACCGCGAAAATACCGCATTTTTCTTTTGGATGATCCATATTCATTTTCCTAATGGGAGTTGAGTTTTGCTTCTTTTGCTCACAAAAACCAGTGGCTAAATCTTCCGACTTCTAACGAAGTCATCCTATTCACCGGAACTCAGGAGGGAACCTGAGGGTCTTTTTCGGACGTTTTCTCATAGTGCACTTGGCAGCCAACTCCGACATGGACGACTATTTGGGGTTTACGCCTCCGGAAGCCTTTGCGCTCTCTAATAGCTACCCTTAAACCCCAAATGGGCGTCCATCTCCTCAAAAGTGTTTAGAAAGCGTCTGAAAAAGAGTGTCAGGTTTTCCTCCACTTCGTTGCTCATAGGCTGCCGCTCGCGGCATAAACCAACTTCTTACGTGCTCATCAATCAAAGCCCGTGATATTCCTGCAGGGTTTTCACGTCCACACGCCCCTCCAACAGGGCCTTTATGGCCTGGGCCGTTGCCCGGGCACCGGCCAGGGTCGTTGTGTAAGGGATATCAAAAGTCAGGGCCGCCCGACGAATGGAGTAAGACTCTGAAACGGCCTTCTTGCTGCCGGGGGTATTGATCACCAGGTCCACTTCTCCGTTCTTGATCATGTCCACGATATGCGGGCGCCCCTGGCCCACCTTGTTTACCCTTTGGTTTTTTATCCCGTGTTCGGATAAAAAGGCCGAGGTCCCATCCGTCGCCATCATCTTGAACCCCAGGTCATAAAGGGCAAAGGCCGTTTCCAGAAATCCCAATTTGTCCTGGTCCTTGACGCTCACAAAGACATTGCCCTCGAGAGGAAGCTTCTGACCTGCGGCCAATTGGGACTTTGCAAAGGCCAGGCCGAAAGAACGGCCTATTCCCATCACCTCCCCGGTTGACTTCATCTCCGGGCCGAGGATGGTGTCCACTCCTGGGAACCGGGCGAAGGGGAAGACCGATTCCTTCACTGAAATGTGCTCAGGCCTCACCTCATCCGCCATACCCAGGTCTTTCAACCGATGACCCATGATCACCTTCGTGGCCAGTTTAGCCAGAGGCACACCGGTGGCTTTGCTCACGAAGGGGATCGTCCTTGAGGCCCTCGGATTGACCTCAAGCACATAAACCACCCCTTTTTGTACGGCATACTGGATATTCATCAACCCCACCACGTCGAGTTCCCTGGCCAAGGCGAGTGTATGGGATTTGATTTCTTCGAGCACCTCCGCTTTCAGGGAGATGGGCGGCAGGACGCAGGCGCTGTCGCCGCTGTGAATGCCTGCCGCCTCAATGTGCTCCATAATACCGCCGATGACCGTTTCTTGCCCGTCAGACAGGGCATCCACGTCGATTTCCGTAGCATCCTCCAGGAACCGATCAATCAAAACCGGCTTTCCTGGAGACACGTCCACGGCGCTCTTGATGTAGTATTCGAGGTCCCTTTCATCATAGACTATTTCCATGGCGCGGCCGCCCAACACGAACGACGGTCTGACCAGAACGGGGTAACCCACACGGGCAGCGACCTCAAGGGCCTCCTCACGGTTGGTGGCGATCCCGTTTTCAGGCTGGAGGATGTCCAGTTTCTTGAGCAGGCTCTGGAACCGTTTCCGATCCTCGGCACGGTCGATGCTGTCCGGGTTGGTTCCCAGAATCGCTACGCCTGCCTGCTCCAGGGGTACGGAGATATTGAGGGGCGTCTGTCCTCCAAACTGGACAATAATCCCCTCCGGTTTTTCCTGCTCAACCAGGTTGAGCACATCCTCCCAGGTGAGGGGTTCAAAATAGAGCTTGTCGGATGTGTCATAATCCGTGCTGACCGTTTCAGGGTTGCTGTTGACCATGATACTCTCAATGCCCAGTTCCTTCAAGGCCATGGAAGCCTGAACGCAGCAGTAGTCAAATTCAATGCCCTGACCGATCCGGTTGGGACCGCTTCCGAGGATCACGACCTTCCGCTTCTCGTTTACGCGGATTTCGTTTTCCTGCTCGTAAGTGGAATAGTAATAGGGCGTAAAGGCTTCAAATTCGGCAGCGCAGGTGTCCACCAGTTTGTAAACCGGCTCAACTCCTTTGGATTTCCGGATCTCCCTGATGTCTTTTTCTTCCATGTGAAAAATCCGGGCCAGCTGGATGTCCGAAAAGCCATATCCCTTGATCTCTCTGAAAAAGTCCTCTTCCCATTCCCTGGGGTGGGGGCCTTTTTCCGCGATTTCCTTGAGATGGGATTCAAGTTTGAAGATATCTTTAACATGGTACAGAAACCATGGGTCAATGTGCGTCAGGTCGTAGATCCTCTCCAAAGAAAGGCCCTGTTTCATCGCTTCACGGATATAGAAAATCCGCCCTGAATTGGGATTGATAAGCTTTTCTTCAATCTCGTGAAGATCGGCCTTAAGCTCCTTTTCGGCCGAAAGGTCCGAACCCAGCCCGAACCGTCCTATTTCCAGCGAGCGTATGGCCTTTTGGAGGGATTCCTTGAACGTCCTGCCGATGGCCATGGTTTCCCCCACCGAACGCATGGAGGTCGTGATCCGATCCTCCGCCGTGGGGAACTTCTCAAAGGTCCAACGGGGTATCTTCACCACGCAGTAGTCGATGGTGGGCTCGAACGAGGCCAGCGTCTCTCGAGTGATGTCGTTGGCGATCTCATCGAGGGTATAGCCGACGGCCAGCTTGGCCGCTATCTTGGCAATGGGGAAGCCGGTGGCCTTTGAGGCCAGTGCCGAACTCCTGGACACCCTGGGGTTCATCTCGATGACCACCATCTCTCCCGTCTCCGGGTGGACGGCAAATTGGATGTTGGATCCCCCCGTTTCCACCCCGATCTCCCGAATAATCGCAATGGCGGCGTCCCGCATGTCCTGGTATTCCCTATCGGTGAGGGTCTGGGCGGGTGCTACCGTGATACTGTCCCCCGTGTGAATACCCATGGGATCGAAGTTTTCAATGGAGCAGATAATGACGACGTTGTCCTTGAAATCCCGCATGACCTCCAATTCGTACTCTTTCCAGCCTATGAGGGACTCCTCCATGATAATTTCCGAGATCATGCTGGCGTCCAGGCCGGCGGCGGCCAGGGGATCCATCTCTTCGCGGTTGTAGGCCACCCCACTGCCAATCCCTCCGAGCGTAAAGCTGGCTCTGATGATGATGGGATAACCGATATTCGCAGCCACCTCTCTCGCGGTGTCCATGTCCCTGGCAATGCCGCTTTTGGGGACCCTCAAACCGATGTGCTCCATGGCATCACGGAAGCGCTCCCTGTCCTCCGCTTTTTTGATGACCGGGAGAGAGGCACCTATCATTTCCACCCCCAGCTTCTCAAGAATGCCCGTTTCGGCCACTTCTACGGCCGTGTTGAGACCCGTCTGTCCTCCGAGCGTGGGAAGGAGGGCATCGGGCCGCTCTCTCTCAATGACCTTGGCGAGGATCGGCCCTGTAATGGGCTCGATATAGGTACGGTGGGCCATTTCCGGGTCCGTCATGATGGTAGCCGGGTTGCTGTTGATCAGGACCACTTCATAGCCTTCTTCCCGAAGGGCCTTGCAGGCCTGGGTCCCGGAGTAGTCGAATTCACAGGCCTGTCCTATGACAATGGGGCCGGAGCCGATGATCAGTATTTTTTTAATGTCCGTGCGTTTTGGCATTCGTTGTTTGTCCGTTGAGCCCTTTTAGCGGTTGGCCCGTTTGCAGGTCATTTGATATTCAATCAAATGGTCCTTATTCTTTTTGCCTTTTGCCTTACGCCTGTCTTTCAGGTTAGCCCGCCTGCCCCGGCGGAGACGGGGTTGGCCCGTTGTCACAAACGACAGACAACGATCAACCCTTATTGTCTCTTCATCAATTCAACGAAACGATCGAAGAGATAGGAGGCATCGTGGGGACCGGGAGAGGCCTCCGGGTGATACTGGACGGAAAAAACAGGGAGCTTCCTGTGAGAAATGCCCTCGAGGGTTTGGTCGTTCAAATTCATGTGGGTCAGTTCGATATCCGCACCTTTCAAGGATTCCAGGTCTACACAGAAGCCGTGGTTTTGAGAGGTGATTTCCACCCTGCCCGTGGTCAGATCCTTCACGGGCTGATTTGCGCCCCGGTGGCCGAATTTGAGTTTAAAGGTCCTCCCGCCCAGAGCAAGTCCAAGGAGCTGATGTCCCAGGCAGATACCGAAAACGGGTCTCTTTCCGATCTGCGCCTTCACCGTTTCCACAGCGTAAGTCACGGCCGCGGGATCCCCGGGACCGTTGCTCAAAAAAAGTCCGTCGGGATCCACCCTGTCAATCATGGCGGAATCGGCGTTTCCCGGCAATACGAGAATGGAGCAACCGCGCTTTTCCAGAGAGCGAAGTATATTGTATTTGATGCCGTAGTCCATGGCGACAACCCGCCAGTCCCCTGGCCTTTCAGGCCAGTGAAAGCCTTCCAGACCATCTTTGAGGACCAGGGGTTTCCCCCGCTCCCAAACCATGGGTTCATGGCATGTAACTTCCCCCACCAGATCGCTGCCTGTCATGTCCGGACCATTCCTCGCCTTTTCCACGAGGGAATCCCTGTCAAGATCCAGGGTCGAAAGGGCCCCTCTCATGGCGCCCGCCCGACGTATGTGACGGGTGAGGGCCCTGGTGTCGAGACCCTCCATTCCGGGCACGCCATATTCCTTGAGATAGTCGGCAAGACCCTTCTGCGATCTCCAATTGCTCGGGTAATCCTGATATTCTTTTACCAGCAGGGCCCGGACCTGAACCCTTTCGGATTCGATATCAGCATCATTGATGCCGTAGTTTCCTATCAGGGGATAGGTCATGGTTACCAACTGGCCGCAATAGGACGGGTCGGTCAGGATCTCCTGGTACCCCGTCATGGCGGTGTTGAAAACCACCTCCCCAACGGTCTCGTAATCGCCTGTGAAAGATCGGCCCCTAAATACAGTCCCATCTTCCAGCGCCAGCATGGCCTTTTTGCGTTGCGGCCTCAGGTTCATGAAACATTCCCCTTTGTGACTTTTCCGTCATTTTGACAGGGATGTTCTTACCATTTAATGGAGAAGATTGAAACGAAAATATTTTTCCCGGCCCTATTCGATCGCAAGGCTCCGGCTTCATCCCAACGGCACGCGACCCTGCAGGGATTCCCCGGGTATTTCAATCTCAATCTGCTGAACAGAGCACCCCAAGGCCAGGGGAGCAGAAGAGCCCGGGTGTTCCTATTGGAAGAGTGGAAGAGAGGGGTGAATGGGACCATCTGAAGATGGCTATTCCTGGTGGGGACTGCTTCAGCAGATGAGGGGGTACCGCGTTTTGCATATCCTCGAAGAGACAAATCAAGTCGTGGGAAGGCCCTGATCCTCTTGAAGAACTGTCTTTCTCACCAGGCTCCACTATTTCTGCTTGTTTCCGGCGCCACACGAGCCTCCCGGAGGCTGTTTCATAGATCCAGGCCTTGATATTTGGTGAAATGATGCGATAGAAAAGGGGGATTGTTCATGGACCTATACACCCTGTTCAAAGATTCCCCTCCTCATGTTCATTCGCATGAGGGATTCTGTGTCTAACGATCCCCCTTGCATCTCTGACCATGATGGGGAGCAAACAGAGTAGACCGGCCATTCCCGGAAGAAAGAGCGTTGCACACCGCCACAACATATTGTAATAAGGAGCAAATCCGACGGGGATAATGCTACCCATCAAGGCGAGAGAGGCACCTTCGGCAAAACCGGAAGCGCCGGGCGTGGGTGCAAAGTAAACGAGAACTATCAGCGCCAGTTGCACTTCCAGGACATGACCCAAGGACGATCCATCGATACCGAGAGTGCGAAGGCAGAGGAATGCCATCAGGGAACGGGAAAGCATGAAAGTCAAAGTCAAGAGGAGTACCAGGGCCAAATGCGCCTTGCCCTTTGTGAGGAAGAGACGCACCCCTTGATGGTAATTGGAAGCAAGACCCATCAGCCAAGAGGCCAGACGGCCCATAGGATACTTCGAATGGTCTGTTCCCGTTTTGTACGGAAGAAACCGGCCCGCTGACAAACCGGTTCGGTTCCTCATCCAGAAAACCATCCGCGAAAACTGGAAAATAGAGAAGCGCAAGGGGACGGGGAAAAATGCCCCGAAGAGCATCAAGACGCAGATCACCGTGAAGGTCAAAATTGCTCCCCCGAAAAGAGGCCCGCCGAAGGCCACCCCCGAATCCAGGACAAAGTACAGCCCGACACAAAAGAGACCCATGATAGTACCTAAGAAAGAAATCAGGCTGACAGTAATTGCCGTTGCCACACTTGCCCCCCCACGTTTCAACATGTATATCTGGCCAAATCCACCACCCGTCTGGGAGGGTGTCAACATGGATACCCCCATGTTGGCCCATTCCGACTTCATACATGTCCAAAAGGTCAGTCTGGGTTGAATAACGCGACCCACAACCCAAATCCTGATGCCCCCTGCAAGTGTATCCAGTGGAAGACATAAGAGCATCAACAACAGGTATTCCCACCTCACATCTGCCAAGCCGGGCACGTCATCACCGGGTTGTACCCTCTGGAACTGGTACCAGACAATCCCCACCGTCAAGAGAACAAAGGCCAAGCTCCCGATAAGCATCCGGGTGAAGCCCACGCTTGCGGGTCTCGTGAATGCCCTTCCCCTGCAAGAATACCCTGAATCTACGGTGATGTCCGTTCTCTTGCTGAGGTGGGTCTTTTTTTCAGTAATGTCGATTGTCGAGTTCGACATTTAATCTACCTTTCAACCGCCTCCAGGCAATTTGATGCATGATGGCAGAACGATGAGACCACGCTCTCATTGTGTCTCTTTCCAGCGATTCGTATGGAATGTTGGAACGCCTGATACATGAATGCCCTTATGGCCGCCTCGCGGCCTGGTTGAAAGCTTCCATCGCATGGATAGTCAAGGTAAGGGATTCCCAGTTCCGCCAGGGACGGACGGATGATTGCCGAGGTGGTATTGCTGGGCATACACGTGAAGGGATAGACGTTGACCACTCCATCGTACCCGGCCTTCGCCGACTCCAGGATACCGGCCACACTGAGGCAGGTCTCAGTAGGCACATCAAAGGCAAAAACGTCATCTTCCGTGAGGTTGCTCTCAAGGTGGGAAATCCTGTGATCCTCGGCAAGATCGATGAGCGACAAGGCCCTTCCATAAACCTGCCTCTGCCTGAATTGCTTATAAGAAAGGTCCACGCCAAAGCCCATCATCTTCCTCACTGAGCTTTTCATGCCCGCATACTTCATTCGTTTAAATCCAAGACGGAAGTTCTTCCACGCGTCTCTCAAGCCGGCGTAACTGACGTAGTTCACCCATTCTGCAAGCGAGGAGTTGACCACCTCAGCACCGTGTCGCTCCAGGGTCCTGATCAGGTTCTGGTTGGCGTGGTCATGCATCCTCACGAAGATTTCCCCCACGATTCCGATCCGTGGTTTTCTGTGGCTGTCGGGTTTCATCAGAGTCTTTGCCTCGTTGATAATTCGAGACAGGTTGTTCAGCACCATTTTGTAAGGTTTACAGTCAGCCTTCTTTTCAAAATCGCTTACCATGCCTTCTAAGGCCTTCTCAATGAGTCTATCCATCATTCCGATTTCCTTCTCATAGGGTCTGATCCGCCACAGCAGTCTCTCCATAACATCTGCTACCACAAAGGCGAAATAGCCCACCTTTCGCAGCTCCATGGCTCGCTCCCTGTCCAGCATTCCGTTGAGGGAGTAACCGTCCTCAGTGGTGAGGGAGATGATCTTCAACCCCTTTAACTCCGGAAAGGTGTCCAAGACAATCCGCTGGTAATTGTTGTAGAGTCCGAAACGGCAGGGCCCATCCGATTTGGGGAGGAAATAGACGTAATCCCTGGACCTGAACGCCTTACCGAGCCGTTTTTTTTCTTCCGACATGAAATGCAGGATGTCCCCTAGGGTCACCTGGCATGGATAGCACTCCTTCCCTGAAGTATTGGCCCTGCCGAGTTCCATTCCTTTGCCTGTGGGCAATACCTTGGCATTCAAATCAAATCCCCTCAAAGTGGCCGCGAAAAGATGGGCCGCTATTCGATTCATCTGTGGGATGAGGATTGTTCTCTTTTCCACCTGAAATTTGTCTTCCCCATCACTCCGGGAACTCTGGCCTGCTGTTTTTCTTGATGTACGTTTCATTGACGACACCTCCCCTACAGTGGTTCACCTCTAAAGACACCTTCCTAAGCCACGTTGCGCAGCTTGGCCCAATTTCCTTTCTCCAAGGAAACCGTTACCGTACTTTTCATGGTGTTCTCGATCACATTTCGGTAGGCCTCGAGTCTCGTTATCACACCGGCCGTTGCGCTGTGTTCGTCCATTTCGAGGATCAGATAAGGTCTTTTCCCCATAATGAACTTGTAAAAGTGCTCAATGAAGGAATCGGCCCCGCATCCAAAGTTGGTCAGATGGAGACCGAAAACATGGGGAAGCCTTTTCGCCGCCGTGGCCGTTTTCAGGATCTTTGCGCCCAGTCCCCAGTACATTTGGAGAAACGGGGGAAGCTCCACTGAAGAGACATCAAGGAAATCCATGGGCATGCCTTTGATTCCGACCTTTGCCAGGTTCTGTCCAAGCCTCAGATTCAGCCGCTCGTCGTAGAGGTTGTAGGGTCGGCCGGTAACCACCACAATCGGTTCCTCTTTCCAGTGGTCACCAAGGATGGCCTCCCCGGTGCGATAGAGTTCGCTGGCGAACGCCTCCTGTTTCTCCAGACCAATGGAGAGGGCGTGCTTCACCTGCTTCCTGCTCACCTTGAGAGAACCGAGCTTTCCTTTTATCTGCTCGAAGATCTCCATGCATAGGGTCCCGGGATCGTATTTGAGGTGGATGACCGGGGACAGCACCCTTGCAGGCTCTAGCGCGAAGGCTGCACGAACCATGTAGGAGTTCCCCTGGACCACGGGACAGAAATAACCCCTTTCCGTCGCAACGGGCGTAGCCATGTCTATCAGGGTCGGCAGGAAAAGGAATTGTGTCCTGCGGGCCAATGCCTTGACATGTCCGTGTGACACCTTGGCAGGATAACAGCTTTCGGCCTGCACGGCCTCGATGCCCGACCTGGAGATCTCCTGGTTGGTCGGGGGCGTGAGGACCACGCGACACCCCAGAGTGTCGAAAAAATGCGCCCACAGAATGGCCCCGTGAATCCCGTAGAGGGCCCGCTGCAGCCCCACTGTCGGGCGGCCCTCCACCTCCATGAGGGGGTGCTCCCCCAAGACCTCATAAAACCCCTTCATGTGGTTTTCCCAGACCCTCTCCCGCAATTGGAACAGATTTTCCCCGTCCATTTTCCTCCCCCTGGCCACTTCGTAGCGGCCACACTCGCCTCCCCACACACTCCGACGGCCTCCGAAATCATAGATCTTCAGCTTGCACTCATTGTGGCATTCGCGGTTCGCTCGGCAGATCTTTTCGGTGTAGTCCATACGATCCTCGATTGCGCTCTTGAGGCCCCTGAATCCGGTATCCGTTCCCTTTGAAAGCATTCTCTGCCGTAAGCGAATGGCGGCCCCGTACGCGCCCAGCACTTCGCGGTGCCGTGGGACGAGGATTTCCGTGCCGAGGACCTGCTCGAAAGCGGCTACAATCCCCTTGTTCAGGGAGGGCCCGCCCAGGAACATGATCCTTTTGCCGATCTTCCGTTTTCCCACTACCCGGTTCAGGTAGTTGTGGACTACGGCGTAGCACAGGCCGCCGATCAGATCTTCCCTGGCCACACCCTTCTGGTGATAAGAAACGAGATCCGATTCCATAAAAACCGTGCATCGCTCGGCCAGCTTGACGGGTTTGTGTGAGGAAAGGGCAATCGCCTCGAACTCCCCTACAATATTGACCCCGTGTTTATTGGCCAGCTCATGAAGAAAACTGCCCGTCCCAGCGGCGCAGACCTTGTTCATGTCGAAATCCAACGGGTTGCCGTTCTGCAGAGAAATATACTTCGAATCCTGGCCTCCAATCTCAAATATGGTCTCCACAGCAGGGTCGATCTCAACCGCTCCGGTGGCATGGGCGGTTATCTCGTCGATGATCAGGTCCGCATTCAAGAAATCACCCACGACGTAGCGTCCTGATCCGGTAGTCGACACACCCCTTATCTCCGCCTCCTCACCGATCACACCCTGGAGACTCCGAAGAAGACCCTGTGTCACTTCTATTGGCTTCCCCTGGGTAGGAAGGTAACGCTTGTGGATGATCTCCTTCCTTTCATTGATGAGGGCATATTTTGTGGTGGTGGATCCGATATCTATTCCCAGGTAGGCAGGTGACTTCCTGGCCAGGACGATAGCAGGAATCTCATTGGATTCTTTGAAGCGGGTCTTTTTCATGAGGAGTCTCGGGGCCACCGGCACATTAGCCCTTCCCTCATTCTTCCGTTTTTCCCAGCGGGAGAAATCCATTCCCGCGTCCTTTCCGGATTCCAGCGTTTGAAGCGCCACCCCGATAGCCCCAAGTGAGGTGCTGTTCCCCGGGACGATGAGATCGGGGTAGTGCTCTTTGAAGGCTTTGACCTGGAGAACGTTGAGGGAAAGGCCACCGACAAAAAGGATGGGTTCCTCGAGGACACGGTTGGACACCATGGTGCTGATGTAATTGCGGGTATTCCCCACGTGGAGTCCGTAGATGATATCTTCGAGGGCCTCACCTCTATTCTGGAGATGAATCATGTCCGATTTGGTAAACACTGTACAGCGGCATGCAACGTTCGCGGGCTTTCGGCTCCTGCTTCCGAGAGAGATGAAGGCGTCCAGGATCCTGTCGATGTGGCAATCGGACGATGCTTTCTTCCTTTCATACAACGCCGTGGCCAACCGTTCCGCCTGCTGGTCGATGAAGGATCCTGTTCCGGAAGCACAGGGGCCGTTGGTCTTGAAGTAGGCCAGGTCCCAGGTCCCGTTTTCATGCCTGACCTGCATCAAGGCCGTGTCCTGTCCTCCCATACTGATGATGGATCGCACATCCGGTTGGATGTACATGGCGCCCAGGACTTCGCTGATGGTTTCGTATTCATAGAAAGCACCAAATCTTTCGCTGAGTACTTTCCCGTGATTCCCGGTGAATCCCACTGATCGGATGTTTTCTTTTCCAAACCTTTCCAGGACGTCCTTCATGACGGTTTTCACGGTCTCCTCCACGCGGCCCAGGTGCCTTCTATATGGAGATTCATAGACGATTTTCTTCATTTCATTCATTACCACGCAGTTGATACTGACCGATCCTGAATCAATGCCCACTGTCAGTTGATTGTTTTTCATTCTTTTCCTCCTTTTCTCCATGTTCTGCTCCCCCCATGTTCAACGATGACGCTCCTGATTCCCATTCGCATTCTAGCTCTGCCGGCGTCGGCTACGTCGTCGGCTCATCGACC